>NZ_JBVJLD010000002.1:367087-377004 GCF_055584905.1 Kitasatospora sp. NPDC088742
TGGCCGACGCCACCGCCGCCGGCCTGACCGTCGGCGGCCTGCGCAGCTACCTGCCCTGACGGCCCGTCACGCGCCCGAGCCCGTACCCCCCGCCGCCCGCGTCACGGGGCAGGGGGTACGGGCTCGGCCCGTCTACCGGACGGCTCAGACCCCGCCGGAGAAGGCCGGCAGGTAGCCGCCGGACTGGCCGGCCGCCTTCGGGTGGTAGCTCTCGTCCACCGGCAGCACGGTGGAGTTCAGCCAGGTGGTGCCGGAGCCGCAGATCTCGTGGGTGGTGAACAGGCCGCGCACGTCGCGGTAGGTGAAGCCCGCGTTGGCGGCCCGCTTGGAGATCACGTCGTCCAGCAGGTCCGCCGCGCTGTTGATGGCGGCCCGCTTGGTGTCGCCGATGCCGAAGATGCAGTCCCCGCCGACCTTGTAGAGGCGCGGGTATCCGATGACCACCACCTTCGCGGCGGGCGCCTTGCTGCGGATCTGCGTGTACACCTGGTCGAGCTTGCCGGGCAGCGTGTTGGTCGCGTACGCCTTCGCGTTGTCGACCGCCGTCAGGCAGGAGCTCTCGGAGTTGAGCACACAGGTCTGCATGGTGCTGGCGAAGCCGGCGTCGTTGCCGCCGATGGTGATCGACACCAGCGTGGTGGCCGAGGTGAGGGTGCCGAGCTGGTTGGCCAGCACGTCACCGGTTCTCGCTCCCGAACAGGCCAGGAAGGAGAACGAGGCGGGCGCGTTGGCGTTCTTCCACAGGTACGGGTAGGCATTGGTGCTCCGCTTGCAGCTACCGCTCTCGCTGGTGTAGCTGCCCGCCCCCACTCCGGCGGAGTAGGAGTCGCCGAGGGCGACGTAGCGGGCCCCGGCCGCGTGGGCGGCGGGAGCGGCGACGAGGGTGGTCAGGGTGAGCAGCATCGCCGAGAGGGCGACGGAGACAGCACGAACTGGACGCACGGGCACCTCCACTGGAGTGACGCGGGTCACGTGACGCGGGTCACAATTTTGATACCAGGGAGTAGCTTCGGCGGATAGTGGCCATGCCAAAGTTGTTGCGAGGATTAGCCCGTGTGACACCGTCGGTCCGACGCGATGTCAGTTACCGCTCATCCCCGACCGGGTGGCGGCCCTCGCCCCCGGCCTCAGCCCAGGACCGCTCCCGCCGGCGGGAGCTCCTCGATGGTCTCGTTGGCGGCCGCGGGTATGCCGAGCAGCCGGACGGCCACCTCCACCGCCACCCGCGCCTGCCGCAGACCCGGCCCGCCCCAGCCGAGCAGCTCCACCGCCAGCCCCGGGGCCACCAGCAGGCGGCGGTAGTGCCGCCCCGACGCCGGGTCGGGCGCCGTCGGGCCGACGGCGCGCAGCGGGGCCGCCATCCGGACCCGGGCGCACTCGTGGCCGCCGTTGGCCGAGCCGATCCGGTCGTAGAGGTAGCCGAGGTAGTGCGCGGAGCCGATCACGGCCTGCGCCTCCTCCCCCGCCTCCCGGGCCAGCGCCAGCGCCGGATCGCCCGCGTCCTCCGGCTCCAGCGAACCGCCCGGCAGGCTGACCACCCCGTCCCGCGGGTTCACCAGCGTCAGCACCCGGCCGTCCGGCACGAACAGCCAGCCCCAGGACTGCTTCACCGGCAGCCCGGCGGGCACCGGCTCGCCGGGACGCCAGGGCCACCCCGCCGTCGGGCGGCGGCGGACGCGGCCGAGCAGCTCGGCGATCTCCGCGGTGTACTCGATCCGGCCCATGCGTCCCCCTCCCTCGGTGTCGGGTGCCGTCCCCGGCCTCGGGTGCCGGCGGCTATTCGGAGTCGGTGCCTCCGACTGTTGATCTTCCCCGAACATGCGGTCGATGAACAGTCCTGGCCGCCGCCCGGGGCACGGCAGTCCGCCCGGAGTTCAGCTCCCGGCCACCGCCGCGGCGCTCAGGGCATCGGCAGCGGGAAACCCGGCCGGCCGGCCGCCTCCCCCACCCCCTCCACCCCGGTGAGCTCGGGCCCCAGCACCCCGGCTCCGGCGGCCCCCAGCTCCAGCACCGCCCCGGTCTCCGCCGCCGTCATCGGCCGCAGCCAACCGTCCACCAGCACCCACCCGTGCACCGCGCCGTCGGCCCGGTAGAGCATCAGCTCCCCCGAACCGCACCCCGCCACGGCCGCCGCCAGCGTCACGCAGAACGCCTCCAGCTCGCGCCCCACGCCCTCCGGCAGCCCCTCCCGCACCACCAGCGCGGCCACCGCCGTCAGCTCCTCGCCGTCCAGCAGCCCCAGCGAACGGAGCGTCAGCCGGTGCCGCCCGTCCCCCGCCCCCTCGGCCAGCGCCAGCACCACCTCCGACACGTACCCGAGCACCGCCGCCACCCGCTCCTGCGGGCTCGACTCCCACCCCACCGCCGCCAGCAGCGCGGCACACCCGATCGAGATCCGCACCCGCGCCCGGTGATCCTCCGTCAGCACCGGCAGCAGCTCCGCCAGGCCCTCCCCCGCGTAGGCGAACGGCTCGCCGGCCAACTCCGGATCGGCCGCGTACGCCACCTCCGCCACCGGGTCCGCCGGGTCCAACAGGTGCTCCGCGCAGAAGTCCTCGAAGTCGACGGGCTCCAGCACCCGCAGGTGCACGTCCATCCCCGTCCCCCGCAGGGCCCGCAACCGCCCCTCCGTGCACCGCAGGTACGCCCCGAAGTCCACCCCCTCGAACAGCCCGCACCGCCGCAGCCGCGCGTACGCCGCCGCATCCGTGGCCACCGCCAACGCCACCGTCTGCCGCACCTCCCCGCACCGCCGCCGCCCCGCCACCCGCCGCCGCGCCCCGTATTTCCCGGCCATCCGGATCCCCTCCACACTCGCACCACGACCCCCGGATCCCCGGGGTGCCGACGACCGAAAACGTACACACGGTCACTGACAGAACACCCTGTGCAATCGGGTCGAACGGCTGATTCCCGGGTTGTCGGGGGGAGCTGGGATACTCGGGGAGGTCCTGGTGAGTGCGAGACGTGTGGGGGTTGGGTACGTGCGACTGCTGCACACCTCGGACTGGCACCTCGGGAGGTCGTTCCACCGGGAGAACCTGATCCCCGCGCAGCGGGAGTTCCTGGAGCACCTGGTACGGGTGGTGCGGGAGCGCGACGTGGAGGCGGTGCTGGTCGCCGGGGACGTCTACGACCGGGCGCTGCCGGGGCTGGACGCGGTGGAGCTGTTCGACGAGGTGCTGCACCGGCTCGCGGAGCTGGGCGTGCCGACGGTCTTCATCAGCGGGAACCACGACTCGGCCCGCCGGCTCGGCGTGGCCTCGGGGCTGATCGACCGGGCCGGGATCCACCTGCGGACCGATCCGGGCGGGGTGGCCGAGCCGGTGGTGCTGGCGGACGGGCACGGGCCGGTGGCGGTCTACGGGCTGCCCTACCTGGAGCCGGCGCTGACCAGGGAGCGGTTCGGGCTGGCCAAGGGCGGGCACGAGCAGGTGCTGGCGGCGGCGATGGAGCGGGTCCGGGAGGACCTGGCGGGGCGGCCGGAGGGCACCCGGGCCGTGGTGCTGGCGCACGCCTTCGTGGCGGGGGGCGAGGCCAGCGACAGCGAGCGGGACATCACCGTGGGCGGCATCGCGGCGGTGCCCTCGGCGGTCTTCGACGGAGCGCACTACGTGGCCCTCGGCCACCTGCACGGCAGCCAGACCATCGCCCCGCACCTGCGCTACAGCGGTTCGCCGCTCGCCTACTCCTTCTCCGAGACCACCCACCGCAAGAGCATGTGGCTGGTCGACCTGGCCGCCGACGGCTCGGTGGAGGCCGAGCGGATCCACACCCCCGTCCCCCGACCGCTCGCCCAACTGCGCGGCAGGCTGGACGAGTTGCTCGCCGCGGAGAAGTACGAGAAGCACACCGGCTCCTGGGTACAGGCCACCCTGACCGACCCGGCCCGCCCGCCGAAGCCGATGGAGCAGCTGCGCGCCCGCTTCCCGCACACCCTCCAACTGCTCTTCGACCCGGAGCCGGTGGAGGGCGAGCAGCCCGATTCCTACGCCTCCCGGGTCAGCGGCCGGACCGACCTGGAAGTGGCCGAGGGCTTCGTCCGGCACGTCCGCCCCGGCACCGAGGCCGGCCCCGCCGAACGGGACTGGCTGCGCCAGGCCTTCGAGGACGTGCGCCAACTCGACCAGCAGAAGCAGGAGTTGCCCCGATGAGGCTGCACCGGCTGCGGATCACCGCATTCGGCCCGTTCGCCGGCACGGAGCAGGTGGACTTCGACGAACTGGGCTCCTCCGGCCTGTTCCTGCTGCGCGGCGCGACCGGTGCGGGCAAGAGCAGCGTGCTGGACGCGGTCTGCTTCGCGCTGTACGGCGAGGTGCCCGGCGCCCGCAAGGGCAACCCACTGCGCAGCGACCACGCCGAGCCCGGCCTGCTCACCGAGGTCGAGCTCGAACTCACCCTGGGCGGGCAGCGGTTGAAGGTGCTGCGGCGGCCCGAGCAGCTGCGGCCGAAGAAGCGCGGCACCGGCATGACGCCGGAGAAGCCGGAGACCCTGCTCAGCGAGTGGGTGACGGACGCCGGGGAGGGCGACCCGGGCTGGCGGGCCGTCAGCCGCTCGCACCAGGAGGCCGGGGAGCAGATCCACCGGCTGATCGGCATGAGCCGGGACCAGTTCTGCCAGGTGGTGCTGCTGCCGCAGGGCGACTTCGCGCGCTTCCTGCGGGGCGACGCCAACGAGCGGGCCAAGCTGCTCCGGCAGCTCTTCGACACCGGCCGCTTCGAGCAGGTGGAGCGCTGGCTCACCGAGCAGAAGTCCCGCCAGGAGGCGGTGGTCCGGGCCGACCGCCAGCAGCTGCACGCCCTGGCCACCCGGGCCGAACAGGCCGCAGGACCGACCGCCGCACCGCTCGCCGCCTGGGTGCCCGACTCGGCCGGGCCGCAGGACTTCCTCGGCTGGGCCGCCCTGCTGCGCACCGACGCGTCCGAGCAGGCCGGCGTGGCCGCGGCCGCCCTGACGGGGGCGGAGCAGGCGCACGAGTCGGCACGGGCCCGGCTCCGTGCGGCCCTGGAGCTGGCGGAGCGTCAGCAGCGCCACGCCGAAGCCATCCGGGCCGCCGCCGAGTTGGCGGGCACCGCCGAGGCCCACCAGCGGGACGCGGACCGGCTCACCGTCGCCCACCAGGCCGCCACCGTCGAGCCCGTCCTGCGCCACCAGGCAGCCGCCGCAGCCGCCTTGGCCGCGGCCGAGGCGGCGGAGCACCGCGCCCGCACCACCCTCGCCGGGCAGGCGGGGACCTGGCACGACCAGACCGGCGTCGGCTCCGGCTCCGGTTCCAGCTCCAGCTCCAGCTCCAGCTCCGAACGCGATCCCGGCCCGGAGCGCGCGCACGACGGAGCACCGTCGGAGACCCCCCTCCACCAGGCCGGGCCCGAGCGCCTCGCCGAGGTGGAGCGCGGCCTCCGTACCGGCCTCGGCCGCCTCGACGCCGCCCGTGCCGACGAACGCCGTCTCCCCGAGGCCCTGCGCGAGGCCGAGCAGGCCGGTCACCAGCTGCGCCGCGCCGAGGAGGCCGCGGACGAGGCCGCCGACTGGCTGCTGGACTTCGACACCCGTTCCAAGGAGCTCCAGGAGCAGCAGGCCACCGCCCGCGCCGCCGAGGCCCGGGTCGAGCAGCTGGACGCCCGCCGCGCGGAGCTCCGTACCCGGCTGTCCGCCGCCGCTGAGCGGGACCGGCTCCGGGGCCGGATCGCCTCCGCCGAAGACGAGTTGATCACCCTCCGCACGCTGGCCGGCGACGCCCGCGAGCGCACCCTCGACCTGCGGGAGCGCCGCCTCGCCGGGATGGCAGCCGAGCTGGCGGCGCAGCTGGCCGCCGACGCCCCCTGCCGGGTCTGCGGCGCGACCGCGCACCCGGCCCCCGCGCAGCCCTCCGGCGCCCCGGTCGGCCAGGCCGACGAGGAGCGGGCCCGGGCCGACCAGCAACGGGCGGAGCAGCACCGGGACGCCGCCGCACAGGAGTTGGCCACCCTGCGGGTCGCGGAGGCGGCGGCCGCCGCCACCGCCGGCGACGACTCCACCGAACAGTTGGCCGACGTCCTCACCGGCGCCGACGCCGAACACCGGGCCACCCTCACAGCCGCCGACGCCCTCGGCCAACTCCAGCGCAGCGCCGAGCAGTTGGCCTACCAGCAGCAGACCCGGCAGGCCGAGCAGGAGCAGGCCAGGGTGCGCGCCGCAGCCCTCACCGCCAGGCTCCAGACGCTCACCGAGGAGCGGGAGCACCTCACCTCGCGGATCGCCGCCGCCCGGGGCGGGGCCCCCAGCGTCGCCGCTCGCGCCGCAGCGCTGGCCTCGCTGGCCGACGCGGTGGCCGCGGCCCTGGCCGCCGCACGCGCCCGGACCGAGGCGGCCGACCGACTCGCCGACGCCGAGGCGGAGTTGGCCGAGGTGAGCGGTTCGGCCGGGTTCGCCTCCCCCGCCGAGGCCCGGGCGGCCCTGCTGCCCGCCGCCGAACGCGAGACGCTGCGCACCCGGGTGGAGCGAGCCCGCGCCGACCGCGAACTGGTCGAACACCGCCTGGCCCAGCCGGAGTTGGCGGACGCGGCGGCCCTTCCTCCCGCCGATCCGGCCGCCGCCCGGCAGGACGAACAGCAGGCCCTCACCCGGCTCCGCACCGCCTCCGCCGCCGACAGCGCCGCCCGCGACCGGGTCGACGCCCTGGCCGGGATCGGACGCCGACTGGCCCAGCTGGTCAGGGACTTGGGCCCCTCCCTGGCCCGGTACGAGCAGATCAAGCGGCTCGCCGAACTGGCCTCCGGCACCTCTACCGAGAACCTGCTCCGGATGCGCCTGGAGTCGTACGTACTCGCGGCCAGGCTGGAGCAGGTCGCGGCCGCCGCCAGCGGACGGCTGCTGCGGATGTCGAGCGGCCGGTACACCCTGGTGCACAGCGACGGCCGCGCCTCCGGCAACCGCCGCTCCGGCCTCTCCCTCCGGGTGGTGGACGCCTGGACCGGCCAGGACCGCGACACCTCCACCCTCTCCGGCGGCGAGAGCTTCTTCGCCTCGCTCGCCCTCGCCCTCGGCCTGGCCGACGTGGTCACCGACGAGTCGGGCGGCATGCCGCTGGACACCCTCTTCATCGACGAGGGCTTCGGCAGTCTGGACGAGCAGACCCTGGAGGAGGTGCTCGACGTACTGGACGGGCTGCGCGAGCGCGACCGCGCGGTCGGCATCGTCAGCCACGTCGCCGACCTCCGCTCCCGCATCCCGGCCCAACTCCTGGTCCACAAGGGCCGCCACGGGTCAACCCTGCGCCTCACCACCCGCGACCGCCCCTGACCGCGGCCGGTGGAACCGAGGATCACTCTGCCCACGTCCCTCTCTCCGTTGCCCACGGTGGGTGCGGGGAGAGGTGGACGGTGGCGGGACTTTCGACGTGGCGGTGGCCGTGGCGCAGGCGCGGTGGACTGACCACCTCGGCCGCGGTGCTGCTCGCCCTCCTGATCCTCTGTCACCGCCTGGTGCCGAACCGGATCGGGCGTCTCGGCAGCCTGCTGGAGACCTTCCTGCCGTGGCTCGGCCTGGGCATACCGGCCCTGCTGCTCTGCGCCCTGGTCCGCCGCTCCCGCGGCGCCGCGCTCTCCCTGCTCATACCGGCCACCACCTGGGCGCTGGCCTTCGGCCCCCTGCTGGTGCCGCACCGACCGGCGAGCAACCACACCCTGACGGTGGTTCAGCACAACGTGAGCGACCAGAACCCCGACCCCGCCGGCACCGCACGGACCCTGGCCGGGGCCCGGCCCGACCTGATCGCCCTGGAGGAGCTCACCCCGGCCGCCCTGCCCGCCTACCGGGCGGCCCTGGCGGCGGACTTCCCCCACCACGCGGTCTTCGGCAGCGTCGGCCTCTGGTCGCGGTATCCGCTGACCGGGGCCCGCCCGCTCGACCTCCGTCCGGCGGGCCTCGCCGACCCCGGCTGGCAGCGCGGCCTGCGCGCCGGCGTCCGCACCCCGGACGGCGAACTCGCCGTCTACGTGGCCCACCTGCCCTCGATCCGCTTCGGCTTCGCCGGCCTCGGCAGCGCCCGCCGGGACGACAGCGCCCGCCGCCTCGCCGCCGTGCTGGACCGGGAGCCGCTCCACGAGGTGGTCCTGATGGGCGACCTCAACGGCACGCTCGACGACCGGGGCCTGCGTCCGCTGACCTCCCGGCTCCGCCCGGCGCGGGCCGGCTTCGACTTCAGCTGGCCGACCGACACTCCGCTGGCCCGGATCGACCAGGTGCTGAGCCGTGGCCTGCGCCCGCTCTCGACCGCGACCCTGCCCGCGACCGGCAGCGACCACCTCCCGGTGACCGCCCGCCTCGGCCACTGACCTCCGCCTCTGCCCGGCTCCGGGGCCGTAGTGATGGGATGACGGGATGACCGACACCACTCCCCCCTCACCCCTGGCCCGGCTGCACGAGACCGTCCGCCGCACCGCCGAGCTGACCCGCGACCGCGCCGCCACCGGCCGGGGGCCCGAGGCCGCGAACGACCACGACGGCACCTTCGCCACCGACGGGGCGCTGGGCTTCGACCCGTTCCCCTTCCTCCGCGCCCTGCACGCGGCGGGTTCGCGCGCGGTGCTGGTCGGCCAGGTGGCCGGGATCCTGCACGGCTCGGCCGAGCCGACCGGCGACCTGGACCTGCTGTGGGACGGTTCACCGGAGGAGGCGCGGGCCCTGCGGGCGGCGCTTTCCGCCGCCGGCGGCAGCGGCGGCACCGAGCCGCCCGATCTGACCCGCCCTCAGGCCGCCTACCGCGTCACCGGTGTCACGGGTGACCTCTGCACCCCGGCCCTCCCCTGGGGCGGCCTGGACACCACCGGCTGCCTCGCCCGCGCCCTGACCGCCACCGACCCGGCGGCCGGCCTCACCGTCCGCTACGTAACGCTGGAGGACCTGATCCGGATGCGGCGCGCCCTCGGCCGCCCGAAGGACCACCGCCGCGCGGACGAGCTCGAACGCCTCCGTCCCGCCCAGGGCTGAGGACAGACCCCGCCGTCAGCCCGAACAGGCCACCCGCTGGGCCTCCTGCCAGGCGCAGACCGGACAGAGCGTCAGCCCGGGGTGGTCGGCGGGGTACTCGGTCGGTTCCCCGCACAGGACGCAGTCCGCCCGCGGCCCGTCCCCGGTGGCCGGGGTCAGGGCCGCCAGCGCGTCCACCCGCGGCGGCACCTCGCACTGGGCGACGGCCTCGCGCACGCCGTCCACGGACTCGTCTCGCTCACTCATGCCGCCCACGATACGGCGGCGGCCCCCGCCGCGATCCGTCCGCACTCCGTCACCTCGCGGCGCGGGCCCGGCCGGGTGCGCTCAGCCCAGGAAGGAGAGCCGGACGGACCGCCGGGGGTTGTCGCCGTTGGTGTCGACCAGGACGACGGACTGCCAGATGCCGAGGGCGAGTTGACCGCCCACCACCGGCAGGGTGGCGTGCGGGGCGACCAGGCCGGGCAGCACGTGGTCGCGGCCGTGACCGGGGCTGCCGTGGCGGTGGCGCCAGCGGTCGTCGGCGGGCACCAGCTCGCGGAGCAGGGCGAGCAGGTCCTCGTCGCTGCCGGCTCCGGTCTCGATCACCGCGATCCCGGCGGTGGCGTGCGGCACGAAGACGTTGAGCAGACCGTCCCGGCCGGGGGCGACGGACTCCAGGAAGGCGGAGCAGCGGTCGGTGATGTCGAGGGCGACCTCGCCGGTCCCGGTGGTGAGCTCGAAGGTCAGGGTGTGGAAGCTGTCGGGCATGGGCTCATCCTCGCACCGCCGCCGCCCGGACCGGGCCGCACACGGCCGGGACCTGCGACGTCCGGGTACGCAAGGGACCCGGCGGACCGTCAGGTCTGCCGGGTCGTCCGGGGCGGGGGCGGTCAGCCCCTGCTGCCGAACAGGCTCCGCTTGAGCCGCCGCAGCGGCGCGAGCAGCAACACCCGCGTGCTCCGCC
>NZ_JBVJLD010000002.1:377098-433967 GCF_055584905.1 Kitasatospora sp. NPDC088742
GTGCCGGGTCGTCCGGGGCGGGGGCGGTCAGCCCCTGCTGCCGAACAGGCTCCGCTTGAGCCGCCGCAGCGGCGCGAGCAGCAACACCCGCGTGCTCCGCCGGGTCACGGCCGCCGGGGGCGTGACGCCACGGGGCGTCAGCTCCCTTATCAGGCCGAGCGCCTCGACGGTGTCCACCGCGGGGATCGCCGGAGCACCGAGCACCGAGAGATGGCGGTCGAGGCGGCGGCCGGTCGAGCCGACACCGCACTGGATCGCCGGCACCCGAGGCCGGGGCCGCACTTGCATGTGTTCCATCAGTTTCCCACCCCTACGAGGCGCCAGGGCCGTGAGGCGAAGACTATCCGCGAGTGCCGGAGTCCGCGCAACCGTCCTGGTGTATCTGCCACCGTATCGTGCGACAAGAACTGACGCCGCACCAGATCCGGTCGCAATCGATCACGAGTGCGCATCGACGGGGGCGGGCGGCGCCTGCGGGAGCGCCGGGTCGAGCATCCAGCCGACCCCCAGCCCGGAGAGGCCGAGGCCCAGGAACGCGCAGAGCACCAACACCACGGCCCAGGCGCCGGTCTGACCCCAACTCACCTGCCCCGCCTCGCGGACCAGGCCGACCAGGCCGAACACCCCGGTGACCAGCAGGGCCGCCATCCCGTTGCGCACCCGGCGCAGTTCGGCCTCGACCCAGGTGAGCAACAGCGCGGCCCCGAAGACCAGGCACCAGGCACCGAGCATCCGGACCTCCAACTGGCCTGCGGTCCAAGGCCAGTGACGGACCGCCAGACCGGGCGCCGCGTACAGCAGCAGGCCGAGGGCGGTGAGGCCCAGGCCGTGGCCGGTGACCGGCCCGGCGACCCACCAGGGCAGCCGGGGCGGACGCGGCGGACGCTCCTCCCGGGCCAGCCACTGGGCGGTCAGCGCGATCAGGCCGAGCAGCGGGGCCCCGGCGTGCACGGCGGCCCAGCCCCAGGCGGCCAGCACCCCGAGCAGCGGCCCGCCGGTGAGCTGGAGCGAGCCCCGGCCGAGCAGGGTGGCCAGCCCGGCCAGCGGCATGAACAGCGCCCCGGCGGTCACCGCGACCCGGACGTCCACCCAGCGCCGGGCCCGCAGCGCCAGCAGGTACATGACGCAGCTGCCGCCGTACCCGGCGCCGAGCAGGGCCGCGGAGACCGGGGACATCCGCCAGGCGAACAGGGTGCCGGTGGAGCCGGGGAAGAGGGTGAGCAGCACGAAGAGGTACCCGGCGCCGAGCGCCAGCGGCGCCACCATCAGCGCCTTGAGGACCGGGCTGACCATGGCACTCCCCCTTGTGAGACTAGTCGTCAATATAGAAGTCCGACAGGCTCACGACAACGCATCGCGCAAGATTCAAGAAGTGAACACATTCAGGGGATTGACGCAACTGAAACCTACAAGCAATATCTCTAATGACGCCGAAACGTGGGCCGACTCCGGTCGATTGCCTGCGAGAGCTGAACAGAAGCTGAACAACTGAACTTCCGACACCAGGTGAGCCACTGTCCGGCCGTCTCGACGCTGCGGCGGCCCGGCTCCCCCCTGGTGGACGGGACCGGCGGTCGGCCGTTGAGGGTCGGCCGGACCGCCAACACCGGACCGCCGGTGCCCGCGCTCGCACGGCGCGGGCACCGGCGGTCGCCTTTTCCGGGCCGGTGCGACGGTTCAGTAGAGTGGCGCCAGACCCGGTCAGCCGCCCCTCGGCCCGGCTTCCCCTCGGAGTGAACCAGCGTGAGCCCCCTCCTCAGCATCGTGCTGCCCGTCCACGGCGTGGAGCGCTTCCTCCCCCAGTGCCTGGAGTCGCTCGACGGCCCGCGGGACGGCGAGGTCGAGGTCATCGCGGTGGACGACCTCTCCCCCGACGGCTGCGGCGCCCTCCTGGACGCGCACGCCGCCACCGACTCCCGGTTCAAGGTGCTGCACCTGACGGAGAACCAGGGCCTGGGCGGCGCCCGGATCGCCGGGATGGCCGAGGTCACCGGACGGTACGTCTGGTTCGTGGACAGCGACGACTGGGTGCCCGAGGGGACGCTGGACGCGCTGCTCGCCGAACTCCGCAAGGAGGCCGCCGCCGAGCACCCCGTGGACGTCCTGCTCACCGACTTCGTCCACGTCTACCCCGACGGCACCACCGAGCCCAACCCCTGGGGCCACGTGCTGCGCGGCTCCCCGTTGGAGGCCGGCTGCCGCGCGGTGGACCACCCCGCGCTCTTCCAGAGCGTGATGTCGGTCTGGAACAAGGTCTTCCGCTGGGAGTTCCTGCTCGGCCTGGGCGTGGAGTTCGGGCGCGGGTTCTACGAGGACATCTCCGTCACCTACCCGGCACTGCTCACCGGGCGGCTGCGCTACCTCGACCGCTCCTGCTACAACTACCGGCGCGGGCGCCCCGGCGCGATCACCGCGACGGCCTCCCCCAAGCACGCCGACGCCTTCGCCCAGTACGACGCGATCTTCGCCACGCTGGACCGGCCGGGCAACGACCCCGGGCCCGCGATGCGGCAGCTGGTCTTCGACCGGACGGTCCGTCAGGCCCTCACCATCCACGACACCCCGGGGCTCGTCCCCGCCGAACTCCGGGCCGACTTCTTCGCCCGGATCGCCGGCCACTTCGCCCGCCACCGCCCGGCCGGATACCGCTTTCCCGGGGGAGTCCGCGGCATCCAGTACCGCCTCGCCGCCCGCAACTCCCGGATCGCCTACAACGAACTCCGCCGCGGCGGAGCCCTCCCGGGCAAGCTCCGGAAGGTGCTGGCCAGGGGGTAATACCGGGGGCGCGGGGAACTGCGCGATTCGGAAGGCGGACCAGCGTGCGATCGGAGCACGTCGGCCAGTTGCACGTGTTGCCGTTCCCCCACGCGCCCGCGCGGCGGAGCCGCAGATCAGCAGAGCCTCGCGCCCCCGGCGTCACCACTCCCGTGAGACGTCCCGCCCGAGCCAGGCGGCGAGCTGGGCCGTCGGGCCGGCGTCGGCCGGTGCGGGGCGGACCGGCCCGAAGGGGACGGTGGCGTCACGGCCGTCCGCCGGGAGGACCTGCCGGGCGGCGGCCAGGGCGCCGAGGCCGAGCTCCTCGTCGAACTCGGTGGTGGGGTCGACCACCTGGGCGACGTCCCAGGTGTGGGCGACGGCCTCCATCACGTAGCCACCGAGGGCGAAGCGCCCGGGGATGACGCCCCACGGCACCGAGGCCGGGCCGTCGAGCTTGGCCTCGTCGGCCCAGGCGGCGGCCGCCCGCTCCCGCGCCCGTCCGAGCGCCTGCGCCCACTCCCCGTCCCCGACCTCCCCCACCGAGGCGGCGACGTCCTGGCTGCGACCGCCCTCCCCGACGTAGGCGATCCGGTGGACCCCGCCCACGGCGTGGGAGAGCAGCGCGCGCAGGTCGTACTCCTCGCACGGGGTGGGGCGGTCCAGCTGCTCGGGGGTGACCAGGAGCAGCAGCTTCTCCAACTGCTCGAGGGCGCGCAGGTAGTCGGGGCGGGGGTCGTAAGCGGTGGCGTCCATGGCGGGCGGACCTCTCTCGGATCTGACGTTCCGTCGGGCTGACGAGGGGCACTCTGCCTGGATTACCGGACATCCTCTGTCAGGTTTTACGCTGACCCGGTGCGAGCCGACCGTCTGCTGTCGATCATGTTGCTGCTCCAGACCCGCGGTCTGGTCCCGGCCTCCGAGCTGGCCGAGCGCCTGGAGGTCTCGGTCCGAACCGTGTACCGGGACGTGGAGGCGCTGTCCGCCGCCGGGGTGCCGGTCTTCGCGGAGCGCGGCCGCAACGGCGGGATCCGGCTGCTGGCGGGCTACCGCACCGACGTCACGGGGCTGACCGCGGACGAGGCGCGGGCGCTGTTCGTGCTGGCGACCGACGGCACGCACGACGCGCTGGGCCTGGGCGGGGCGATCGGCTCGGCGCTGCGCAAGGTGATGGCGGCGCTCCCGGCGCCGCACCGGCCGGAGGCGGAGCGGATCAGCGAGCGGATCCTGGTCGACCCGGCCCGCTGGGCCAAGGGCCAGGCGGCCCCCGGCCCGGCCGACTTGGGCGAGCTCCAGCGGGCGGTCTTCGAGGACCGGCGGCTCGAACTCGACTACCGCCACGGCCGGGCGAGCGGACCGAGCGAGTACACCGTCGACCCGTACGGCCTGGTGAGCAAGGCGGGCGTCTGGTACCTGGTGGCCGATCTGGACGGGGAGCCGCGGCTGTTCCGCGCCGACCGGGTGCTGCGGGCCGGAACCACGACGGAGCCCGTGCGGCGGCGGGACGGGGCGGGGCTGGCGGAGGTGTGGGCCGTGCTGAGGGAGAAGGTGGAGCGGCAGCGGGACGACGTGCGGGTGCGGGCCCGGGCGCACCGGCGGCGGCTGGACCTGCTGCTGCGGATCCACGGCTCCTCGCTGCTCGGCCCGCCCGTGCCGGACGGTCCGTCACATGTGCTGGCGGAGTTCGGGTTCGGGGCGGTCGAGGAGGCGCGGACGCTGCTGCCGTTCGGCACCGACGTGGAGGTGCTGACCCCGCCGGAGGCCCGCCGACTGCTGGCCCGGGCGGCGGCCGACACCCTGCGGATGTACTCCGACGCGCGGGGCGAGGGAGACGATCCGTCAGAAGAGCACCCCAACACGGACATTCCACCCCGCGCGGCGTGACGCGGATCGCACCGTCCACGGAGCGGAGCAGTGGACGGGCGGCGGGGTCGATGACGTAACCTGCGGACTGGTCCCGCCCGAAGTTACCGGGCGGGAACTTAGCGCGACGACCGGCCGGCCAGGGAGACCAGATGATCAACCTCATCACCAAGCTCGTGCTCAAGCCCCTGGCGAAGGCGGTCTACCGCCCCGTCATCGAGGGGCTGGAGAACGTGCCGCGCGGTGGTGGCGTGATCCTGGCCAGCAACCACCTGTCCTTCATCGACAGCGTGGTGATCCCGCTGACCGCGCCGCGCCAGGTGTTCTTCCTCGCCAAGGCCGAGTACTTCACCGGCACCGGCCTCAAGGGCGCGCTGTCCAAGGCGTTCTTCAACGCGATCAACGCGGTGCCGGTCGAGCGCGGCGAGTACCGCTCGGCACAGGCCTCGCTGGAGTCGGCGCTGGAGATCTTGAACGACGGCAAGGCCTTCGGCATCTACCCCGAGGGCACCCGCTCGCTGGACGGCCGGCTCTACCGCGGCAAGACCGGGGTGGCCTGGCTGGCGCTGACCGCCGGGGTGCCGGTGGTGCCGGTGGCACTGGAGGGCCCGGAGGAGATCCTGCCGGTCGGAAAGCGCTTTCCGCGCCTGCGGAAGGTCACCGTCCGCTTCGGTGAGCCGCTCCGCTTCGACGAGCTGCACGGCCAGGCCCGCTCGGCCCGGGCCCGCCGCGAGGTCACCGACCAGGTGATGGCGGCGATCCACGAGCTCTCCGGCCAGGAGCTGGCCGAGGTCTACAACGAGCGCCCGATGGCGGCCTGACGCTCCGTCTCCTCCTCGACCGCGTCCTCGACTGCCTCCTCGGCCGCCTCCCCGGCTGACGGGGTCGGCAGCTCCCGGCGCAGCAGCGCCGCGTACCGCCCGTCCAGCGCGAGCAGCTCCTCGTGCGTGCCCAGCTCGGCCACCCGGCCGCCGTCCAGCACCGCGATCTGGTCCGCCCGGCGGACCGTGGAGAGCCGGTGCGCGATGGTGATGGTGGTGCGGCCCTCGGAGAGCGCGTCCACGGCCTGCTGGACGGCCCGTTCGGTCTGGTTGTCCAGCGCGCTGGTGGCCTCGTCCAGGATCAGCACCGGCGGGTTGCGCAGCACGGTGCGGGCGATGGCCAGCCGCTGCTTCTCGCCGCCGGAGAAGCGGTGCCCGCGCTCGCCGACCACGGTGTCGTAGCCCAGCGGCAGGGCGGCGATCAGCTCGTGGATCTGGGCCGCCCGGGCGGCCTCCTCCAGTTCCTCATCAGTGGCCCCGGGCTTGGCGAAGCGCAGGTTCTCCGCCACCGAGGCGTGGAAGAGGTAGGTCTCCTGGGAGACCACGCCGACCGCTTCGGCCAGGCTGTCGAAGGCCAGCTCGCGCACGTCGGTGCCGTCGATCGTCACCCGACCCCCCGTCACGTCGTAGAGCCGGGGCACCAGGTAGCTGAGGGTGGTCTTGCCGGAGCCGGTCTCGCCGACCACGGCCAGCGAGCCGCCGGCCGGGACCTTGAGGTTCACGCCGCTGAGCGTGGGCCGCTCCTGCTCGGGCTGGTAGCGGAAGTCCACGTCCTCGAAGACCACGTCGCCCCGGACGGCCGCCGGGCGGACCGGCTCGGCCGGTTCGGCGATCTCCACCGGGAGGTCCAGGTACTCGAAGATCCGCTGGAACAGCGCGAGCGAGGTCTGCACCTGCACACCGGTGGAGAGCAGGCTGACGGTGGGCCGGAGCAGCCCCTGCTGGAGCGAGACGAACGCGACCAGGGTGCCGATCGAGACGAACGGGGCGCCGCCCGCGACCGCCATCCCGGCGGCCCAGTAGATGACGGCCGGCATCGCGGCCATCACGATCCCGATGGTGGCCATCCGCCACCGCCCGGCCATCGAGGTGCGCACCTCCAGCCCGGCCAGCTCGGCGGACTGCCGGTCGAAGTCGGCGGAGAGCGAGTCGGAGCGGCCCATGGTGCGGCCGAGCAGGATGCCGCTGACGGAGAGCGACTCCTGGACGGCGGAGCTCATCGCGGCCAGCTGCTTCTGCCGCTGAGTGGTGATCTTCTTGCGCTCCTTGCCGACCCGGCGGCTGATCCAGACGAAGAGCGGGAGCAGCAGCAGCGAGACCACGGTCAGCCTCCAGTCCAGCGCCACCATCGCGACCACGGTGGCCACCACGCCGGTGAGGTTGGAGACCAGGGAGGTGGCGGTGGAGGTGACGGTGGACTGCATCCCGCCGATGTCGTTGGCGATCCGGGACTGCACCTCGCCGGTGCGGGTGCGGGTGTAGAAGGCCAGCGACATCCGCTGGAGGTGCCGGTACACCGCGGTGCGCAGGTCGTGCATGACGTGCTGGCCGACGGTGGTCGAGATCAGCGTCTGCAGCACCCCGAAGACCGAGCTGACCACGGCGGTCGCGACCATGCCGAGGGCCAGCAGGCTGAGCAGGCCGGTGCGGCCCTGCGGTATGGCGGTGTCCAGCACCGCGCGGAGCAGGAACGGCGTCACCACCGAGACCAGGGCGGACGCCGCCACCAGCAGCCCGACCCCCAGCAGCCGCCACCGGTAGGGGCGGAACAGGGCCAGGATCCGGCGCCACTGCGCCGGCGGGCGCGGTTCGTCCTTCGCCCTGGCGGGCGGTGTCCAATCGACCGAGTCGGGCCGCACAGGCGTCCTCCATGAACCGGGTACGCGGGCAGGGGGTGTCCCAGCCGCGTACCGAGCATAGCTCATAGTTAGGCGCGCTAATAATGAGCTCCGGTCCTGATCCGCCGTCAGGACCCACGGCCTCAGTCCGTGCGGTACGTGCGGGCCGCCTTGGAGGAGACACCACCCAGGCCGCCGCTCGGCAGCAGCCGGGCGATCGCCACCACGGCCTTGTACCGCTTGCCCGGCACCGACAGCGAACGCCCGCGCGCCAGGTCGGCCAGCGCCTCGTCCACCACCCGCTCCGCCGACAGCCAGCCCCAGCCCGGCACGTTCTTGGTGCCCATCCCGGCCCGCTGGTGGAACTCGGTCCGGGTGAAGCCCGGCGCCAGCGCCATCATCCGCACGCCCGTCCCGCCCAGGTCCCGGGCGATGCCCTGGGTGAACGAGACCACCCACGCCTTGGTCGCCCCGTACGTGCCGCGCGGCAGGAAGGCCGCCACCGAGGCGACGTTGACGACGGCGCCGAAGCCGCGCTCGCGCATGCCCGGGATCGCGGCGGAGGTGGTCCGCAGGATCGCCTCGACGTGCACCTTGAGCATGTCGAGCTCCTGCTCCAGCGGCACAGTCAGATACGCGCCCCGGTTCCCGAAGCCGGCGTTGTTGATCAGGATGTCCACCGGCTTCACAGTGGCCCGCAGCCGGTCCTCGACGGCGGTGATGCCCTCGTCGGTGGCCAGGTCGGCCGGGAGCACCTCGACCTCGACCCCGTACCGCTTGGTGAGGTCGGCCGCGGCGTCCGCCAGCCGCTGGGCGTCACGGGCGACCAGCACCAGGTCGCGCCCGTCCCTGGCCAGCCGGGTGGCGAAGGCCGCGCCGATTCCGGCGGTCGCGCCGGTGATGAGAACAGTCGTCATGCACCGACCGTACCGGTCGGTAATCACCCGTGCACCGGCGCGTCGCCGCCGATCTGACGGCACGTCCGGCGCGCCCCGGGCATTCCGGTCGATTCGTGCTCATAGCGTTGCCGGGTGCGGCGTCAATGTGGACGCCGTACCCGAACAACATGGAGACATCTGATGCCCACTCAGATCCGCACCGGGATAAGACCGGTCGCCGGCCCGGCCGCACGTGCCGCGCTGGCCGCCCTGCTGGCCGAGGGCGAGACGACGCTCAGCGCCGCACCGGCCCACCGTCCCGAGGCCACCGGCGCCCTCCTCCTCACCCCGAGGACCACCCCGGAACGGCGCCCGGCCAGGCCCCCCGAGGAACGCGGCTGACCCCGTCCCCCTGGCGCCCGCCGTCCCACCGGGCCCAGGGGGACACCCTTCTGCAGGCTTGCGCACCTGGCTGCGCCACCGGGGGCGCGAGGAACCGCGCGAATCGGAAGACGGCCCAGAGCCGGATCGGGGCACGTGAGCCAGGTGCACGTGCTGCCGTTCCCCTGCGAGCAGAGCCCCGCGCGCCCGGGGTAACCACCCCGGCCCGAAGCGACCACCTGCCAGGAGCCGTCCGTGCCCAACACCGCCCTGCGGGACCAGTACACCGCCGCGGCCGAGCGCCTCGCGGACCGCGTCCTGGACGCCCTCGACGGCGTCGCACGTCCCGTCGCCCCGTCCCACCCCACCGACCCGGCCGAGCTCGCCGCACTCCGCCTGCTCGGCCCGGACCTCTTCGTCCCCCAACTCCTCACCGGCACCGCCCCCGACCGCCGCACCGCCACCGCCCTCTCCACCGCCCTCGACGTCTTCCCGCCCTCCCCCGACCCCCTCACCACCGCCTGGCTCGACCACACCTCCGGCCTCCTTGCCGGACGCCCCGTCCCGCAGCCCGACCGCACGCCCGACCCGGCCGACTCCTGGCAGCGCTGGTCGGCTCAACTCGCCCTCCTGGCACCGCTCGCACTGCCCGGCCTGGACGGCCCCGTCCACCGCTCCGTCCGCCGCGAACCCCTCGCGCTGGCCCGCGGCACCGTCCGCGCCGTGCTCCGCGGCGACCACCGCACCGCCCTGCGGCTGCTCCGCTGGTGCGCCTGGCTCTCCCATCACCACGAGCCCGCCCTCGACCTGCCCCCGCTGCTCGCCAGGCTCCGCCTCACCGGCGACGGCAGCCGCCGCACGTCCCTCCAACTCGCCGTCACCGAAAGACTGTTGAGCACCCGATGACCGATCGCCTGCTCCGGGCCGCCCAGCAGCTCTCCTCCCGCGCCCTGCACTGGCTGCACCGGGCCCACCAACTCGGCCACGGCGTCTTCCCACCCGACGCGACCCTCGACCCGACCACCCCGGACAGCACCTACAAGCCGCTCGGCGAGTCCGCCCTGGCCGCCTCGCTGGTCCTGCGGGACGGCGTCGCCGGGCGGCGGGACCTGGCGGCGGCGGGCGAGACCATCGAGTTCTGCTGGCACCAGCTCCAGAGCGGGAACCTGCTCTACGAGCGGCAGTTGCGCTTCCCGCAGGCGACCGATCCGCTGGAGGCGTACGCGCACTTCGCCCGGGTCGGCTACCGGCACCGGGAGCTGGACGAACTGCTGCGCACCCTCACCACCCTGCGGGCCGCCGACGCCGTCGAACTCCTCCCCCACCACCGCCTCGCCGTGGCCAACGCCCGCCGCCTCACCGGCCTCCCCCACCAGCGCACGGACTGGGCCACCCTCGCCGCCACCACCTGGCTGGGCGCCACCCCCGAACCCTGGACCATCGACTGGCCCACCGGCTACCACCTCGCCCAGACCGTCTTCCACCTCACCGACTGGGGCGCCGAACCGGACCGGATGCCCGAGCCCCTCCGCGACTACCTCCGCACCTGGCTCCCGGTCTGGGTCGACATCTGGCTGGAGACCGGCCAGTGGGACCTGGTCGGCACACTCCTCGCCGCCGACTCCTGCACCGCCACCCCCGCCTGCGGCCTCGACCCCTGGGAACGCCTCTGCGCCACCCAGCACCCCAACGGCCTCACCCCCCGCGACACCACCCCCGTCAGCCCCGACCCCTCCCAAGCCTTCCGCGACCACGAACACACCGCCACCGTCGCCGTCATCGCCGGCACGCTCGCCCTCGCCCGCGCCCTGTGACTCACAGGGGGAAGGCCGGACAAGCACGGAACGAAAGGAGTTGGTGCGGATGGCCGATCGCGCGGCAACCGAAGGCGTCCCGGACTTCACCCGCCACGACCGATGAAGCGATGACGCGTCCGGCAGAATGAGCTCCGGCCACGAAAGGTGAAAGGCAGAGGACATGACGCAGGCAGAGCCGGCGTACGACCGTCATCGCAGGCTGCTCGAGGACGCTCGGCAGGCCCAGGCTGCCTTGCCTTCCGGCTACAAGATCGAGATCTCCGGCGACGAGATCATCATGATGTCGGCGCCCACCATCATCCACCAGCGGAACCTGCTGCTGGTGCGGCGTCAGTTCGACGCGCACTGCCCGGACGACCTGATCCCGTCCGAGAACACCGACCTCTCCTCCCCCGAGACCGCCAAGCTCCGCAATCCTGACCTCACCTACCTCTCGCTCGACGCCCAGCACGGCTTCGGCACCGAGACCCCCGCGCACTACGCCGCGATCGTGGTCGAGGTCGTCTCGCCGACCAACCCCGAGAACGACTGGCACGGCAAGGTCCGCGACTACCCCCTCATGGGCATCCCGACCTACCTGATCGTCGACCCACGCGACAAGCAGGTCACCCTGCTGACTGGCCTCGCCTCCGGCCGCTACCACCTGCGCACCACGGTCGACTTCGGGACCCTGCTCCCCGTCCCGGCGCCGTTCGGCTTCACGCTCCGGACCGACGCCCTCATCCCCTACACCTGATGGCACGACAACGCCCGGGGCGGGGCGGACCATTGTGGTCCGCCCCGCCGGGAGTGTCAGTTTTTTCTTGGCTCTGTCCCGCATCCGGTGGTAACGCTGCGTGGTGATCACTGGAGGAGGATGCGGTGGCGGAGCAGGGGGAATCCGGCCCGGCCGTGCATCTGCCTCATGATCCGCTTGGTTCGCGTGTTGACGCCCTCGGTGCGGCCGTTGTGGAACGGGAGGGTGAGGCCGGCGTCGACGGCGGCGCGGTCGAGTTCGAGGCCGTTCGCGAAGGAGTGCAGCTGGCGAAGGTCGGTGGCGCGGAGTGCCGTGATCCAGTCGGTGAGCTTGGCGTTGTTGCCCTCAACTGGGGTCAGTAGCTGCGCGAACTCGCGGGTGAGTATGGCGAGTTCGGCCATCCCTGGGCAGGCTTGGGTGAGGTGCCGCGGAAGGACGGTGTCCTTGTCGTACGGATTCTCGGGGCGGGTGAGCAGGAGGCGGGCGAAGCGCTGCGGGGTGGTGACCGGTCTGTCGCCCTCGGCGCGGCCCTGGGTGAGGTAGCGGACCAGGAGGTTCGCGCTGCCGGTGTAGCCCAACTCTTTGATCTCGCGTAGGAGGTGGGTGACGTGCACCGCGGGGTCCTCGGCCCGGCGCCTGCGCAGGTGTCGCGGTAGGGATCGACGAGCGTGGGCTTGTAGCTGGGTGCGCGGCGCTCGCCGGTGGGCTCCTTCATGCGGGCGTACCGTTTGACGGTGTTCAGGGCGACGTCGGGGCGGTGGGCGCATTCGAGCAGTCCGACGCCTTGGTCGAGCAGGTGGTGGACTCGCTGCCAGCGCTCACGGGTGGTCTGCTCGCGTACGCCCCCGGGCCGGGCGGGGTTCACGGCGGTGGCCCGGCAGGCGGCGTGGGAGCGGACCTCGGCCAGGACCCTTGCCGCAAAGGTTGCTCCATAGGTGCCATCTGTCGCTGACCTGCACCGCTTCGGGCAGGGCCTGGCGAATCGCCTCACCGTAGGAGTCGGAGCCGTCGCGGCAGACGTACTCCGCGCCGGGGTGCTCGCGCAGCCACGCGACCAGCGTATGGGCGGTGCGGTCGGGCAGAACAGCGACACGTTCGCCGGTCTCGGCGTCGATGATCACGGTGGCGTAGCGGTGCCGGCGTTTGAGGGCGAATGTACCGGGACGGACGAGACCAGTGACGCACGGGACCCAGCAGCTGGACCCGTTCCTGGACGGCGCGCAGGTGCGTCTGTCACCCGACCGGGTGGTCTCCCTGCGGAGTCTGCTGGAGTTCTGGGCCCAGGACGTCGCCCCCCTCTCCGAGCAGACTGCGGAGGAGGCCGGGGGGCGTGGCGGGTGGAACGCGTACGACACGGCTGGTGCGCTGTACTTCCGCGACCGGGTCGAGCGGGAGATCGAGTCCGCGCCGGAGGCCCTTGTGGTCAAGGAGGCGGACGACCGGTACGGGGCCTGCACCGAGGACGATCCGCGGATGCTCGTCGCGAGGAACGCGGGCGACGAGATCGGTGATCAGGGCTGGTGGTGGAGGCGGCTCTCGGTCTCCGGTCCGGTCCGCGCGGACGCGCTCGAGTACGGCAGGTGGCTGGAGACGGACGAGTAGAGGCGGCGCCCAGGCGCGGCCTGTTCGGCAGCCGCACCCGTCATTGACGGTCCGGCAGTTGAGGGGTGGTCCTTCCGCGTGGTGCGGGAGGGCCACCCCTCGGGTGTGTTCAGTGCACCGGGCGGGAGGTGTCGGCTTCGCCCCCGGCGCCGACGGGGCGGAGGCGGGTGGTGGCGGTGGCCTTGAGTTGGGGGGCGAGGCGGGCGACGTCGCGGGAGCCCACGGCGGCGATGAGGGTGGGGAGGGTCCAGCGGAGGGGTTGCATGGCGCGGAGCCAGGGCTGGGCGTAGACGTGGGCGGAGCGGCGGGCGATGCCGTCGACGATGCGGTCGACGGCGGGCGGGAGGGGGTAGGTCTTGTTGGCGGGCCAGGGGAGGCGGGCGCGCATCTGGCGCAGGACGTCGTCCTGGTCGGCGCCGCGGACCATGTCGGTGTCGGTCCAACTCAGGTAGCCGACGCCGACCTTGACGCCCTGGTGGGCGACCTCCGCGCGGAGGGAGTGGGCGAAGGCCTCGACGCCGGCCTTGGAGGCGCAGTAGGCGGCCATCAGGGGAGCGGGGGTCATGGCGGCCAGCGAGGCGATCTGGAGCAGGTAGCCGCGGCTCTCGGTGAGGGCGGGGAGGAAGGCCCGGGCGGTGGCGACGCTGCCGAGGAGGTTGACCTCGATGACGCGGTCGAAGGTGCGCGGGTCGGAGTCCACCAGCGGGCCGCCGATGGCGATGCCGGCGTTGGCCATCACGGCGTCGATCCGGCCGTGCCGCTCCTGGATCTCGGCGGCCACCGCCGTCAGACCGGCGAGGTCGGTGACGTCGGCCTCGTGCCAGGTGGCCAGCGGGCCGCAGGCCTCCGCCGCGGCCTTGAGCTCGGTGGGCTCCAGGCCGACCAGCGCGGGGCGGGCGCCGCGTTCGGCGAGCTTACGGGCCGTCAGGGCGCCGACGCCGCGGGCGGCACCGGTGACGACGACGACCTGACCGTTCAGCTGGGGGCTCATGAGGCGGCCTTCCGGGAGCGGGAGGGACGGGCGGACGGCAGGTGCGCGGCCACGAGGCGGCGGATCTCGCCGGCCACCTCGGCGGGCCGTTCGACCGGGGCCATGTGGCCGATCCGGGGCAGTTCGACCAGGCCGGCCGGGGCCGGCAGGGCGGAGAGCAGGCGCCGGGAGTGGACCGGCGGGGTGAGCCGGTCGTGGGTGCCGACCAGCACCGCCGTGGGGGCGGCCAGCTTGGCGACCTTGGCGTAGAGGTCGAGGGTGCCGAGCACCCGGGACCACCGGTGGCGGACGCCGGTCGGGCAGGCGTGCACCACCTCGGCGGTGGCGGCGACCCGGTCGGGGGAGGTGTCGGGGCCCATGGTGGCGTACTTCAGGGCGGCCCGGCTGACCGCGCTGGAGCGGCCGAGCGGCATCCGGGACTGGAGCAACTGCCGCCCCAGGAAGGTGCGGAGGGGGCGCGGCACGGAGGCCGGCACCACGTTCAGCTCGGCCAGCAGGTCGCCGGGACCGGTGGAGCAGAGCAGGTTGGCGGCGGTACGGGCGGCCACCTCGCCGCGTTCGGCGGCGGCCATGATGGTCATGCCGCCCATGCTGTGCCCGGCGACCACGGCCTGCCGGCCGTCCGGGACGACCCTCAGCAGCACCGCCTCCAGATCGTCGGCCAGCTTGACGGTGGAGTAGCCGGAGACGGTGGCCGGGATGTCGCTGCGGCCGTGGCCGCGCTGGTCGTAGGCCACCACCCGGTGGTCGGCGGCGAGTTGGCGGATGACCGGGGCCCAGAAGACGGTGGAGCAGGTCCAGCCGTGGGCCAGCACGACCAGCGGGGCGTCCTCGGGACCGAAGGCGGCGGCGTGGATCCAGTGGCCGTCCTCCGAGCGGATCCGGTACTCCTCGGCGGGCACCGGCATCACGCAGTCGGGCGGAAGTGCGGTCATGCGAGGGCCTCCTGAGGATTCGTCACGGTCCCGGCAGTGGTCGAGGAGCGGCGGACCACCTCGTACTCGGCCAGGTCGATCCGGCGGGTGGCGCGGCGGAAGGAGCTGGTGGAGCCGGGCCAGAGCACGGTGTTCTTGCCGCTGCCGTCCAGGTACCAGCTGAGGCAGCCGCCGGTGGACCAGACGGTCCGGTCCATCTTGTGCTGGAGTTCGAGGTTCCACTGCCGCTGGGCCCGGGCGGTGGGCTGGAGGGCGCCGCCGCCGATCGCGTCCAGGGTGGTCAACGCGTCGATCAGGTAGTTCAGTTGGGACTCGATCATGAGGATCATCGAGCTGTTGCCGAGGCCGGTGTTGGGCCCGATCACGAAGAACAGGTTGGGAAAGCCGCGCACCGTGGAGCCGCGCAGCGCCTCCATGCCGTCCTTCCACTCCTCGGCCAGGCTGACCCCGTCCACGCCGAACACCCGCTGGGCGATGGGCATGTCGGTGACGTGGAAGCCGGTGCCGAAGACCACCGCGTCCACCTCGTGCTCGCTGCCGTCGGCGGCGACCAGGGTGGAGCCGCGCAGCTCGCGCAGGCCGCCGGCGACCACCTCGGTGTTGGGGGCGGCGAGCGCCGGGTAGTAGGTGTTGCTGAGCAGGATGCGCTTGCAGCCGATCCGGTAGTCCGGGGTCAGCTTGGCCCTCAACCCCGGGTCCTTGATGCCCTGGTGGATGTTGCGCACGGCCAGCTGCTGGACCAGCTTGAGGGCTCCGGGGCGGCGGACGAAGGCGTCCACCTGGAGCTCGCGGAGCGCGAAGAGCACGCCGCGGCGGAGCTTGCCGGTGGGCGGCAGGGCACCGTGCAACCACTTCTCGGCGGCCGTGATCTCGCGGTCGTTGCGCGGCAGGACCCAGGCGGGGGTGCGCTGGAAGACCGTCAGCTTGCCGACCTTCGGCTGGATGGCCGGGATGATCTGGGCGGCCGAGGCGCCGGTGCCGACGACGGCGACCCGCTTGCCGGTCAGGTCGAAGTCGTGGTCCCAGCGGGAGGAGTGGAAGACCTTGCCGGTGAAGTCCTGCAGGCCCGGGAGGTCGGGGATCTGCGGGTCTGCCAGCGGGCCGGCGGCGGAGACCACGGCGTCGGCGGTCCAGGTGCCGGCGGCGGTGGTGACCCGCCAGCGGGTCTGCTCCTGCTCCCAGCGCAGCTCCAGCACCTCGGCGCCGAAGCGCAGGTGCGGGCGCAGGCCGAAGGTGTCGGCGACGCGCTCCAGGTAGGCGCGGATGTCCGGCTGGAAGGAGAAGCTGCGCGGCCAGTCCGGGTTGGGCGCGAAGGAGAAGGAGTAGAGGTGCGAGGGCACGTCGCAGGCGCAGCCGGGGTAGCTGTTGTCCCGCCAGGTGCCGCCGACCGAGGAGGCCCGCTCCAGGATCACGAAGTCGGTGATCCCGGCCCGGCGCAGCCGGACGCCGGCGCCGAGGCCGCCGAAGCCCGAGCCGACCACGGCGACCCGGACGTGCGGGGCCTCCTCCGGGACGGGGTCCTGCTTGGAGAGCTTGGGGCTGGCTGCCATGCGTCGGCCTCCGGTGGGGTGGGAGCGCTGAGGGGCGGGAGCGGTGCGGAGCGGGAGCGGTGCGGAGCGGGAGCGGTGCGGAGCGGGCGTCTCCGCTCCATTAGAACCGCGCCAGTAATTGCTGGCGCGATTGGCAGGGTAGTCCTTGCTGACACTCAGTGGAAGAAGGCGGACAGCATCGGTTTTCCACGACCGGCCGGGCCCGCGCCGCGCCTATGCTGGGCGCCGTGGAGATCGAGCAGCGGCGCGGACAGCGCGAGTACCGGGTCGAGGAGCTGGCCGAGGCGGCCGGGATCACCGCCCGCACGCTGCGGTTCTACCGGGAGCGCAAGCTGCTCCAGCCGCCCCGCCGGGAGGGCCGGATCGCCTGGTACGGGGAGCGGCACCTGGAGCGGCTGCGGGTGATCGGCGAACTGCTGGAACGCGGTCACACCCTGGGCGGGATCGCCGAGTTGATCGGGGCCGGGGAGAGCGGGCAGGACGTGGCCGGGCTGATCGGGCTGCGCGACGCCATCACCGCACCATGGTCCGACGAGACCCCGGTCCACCTCAGCTGGACCGAACTGCAGCAGGCCTTCGGCGAGCAGCTGACCGAGACCACCACGGCCGAGTCGATCGCCCAGGGCTACGTCACGGTCGAGGAGGACGGCATCACCCACGTCAGCCGCCGGCTGATGGACGCCACCCGGGAGCTGGTGGCCGAGGGCGTCCCGCTGGAGGCGGTACTGGAGGTCAGCCGGAAGGCGCAGGAGTACGCGGACGCGATGGCGGAGGCGTTCACCTCGCTGATCCGCGATCAACTGCTCGGCTCGCTGGAGCACGTGGCGGAGCTGACGCCGGGTGAGGCGGCCCGGCTGGCCGAGAAGGTGCGGCGGCTGCGGCCGCTGGCCCGCTCGGTGGCGGACGCCCAGTTCGGCCTCGCGATGGACCGCCGGGTGGCGGCGGAGTACCGGGCACTGGTCGAATCCTGAGACGGCTTGCGCCGCCGGGCAGCACCAACCTACGAGGTGCGTGGCCCGCCCCCCGATTGCCGGTCGGTCTTGGTAGGACGCCCCCTGTCACGGTCCGTCAGGGGGCGTCCCGCTTGGGTGATCGCACTGTTCCTTCACACCGTCCAGCCGCCCTAGGGTCGGGTCACGCACCCGCGGGATGACCACTCCTCAGGGCCGGTGGACGGGAGGCGGGCGCCCCGAGACCGGCCCGGACTCCCGGGGGGCTGGGATGGCCGCTGTCTTCTCCACCGGCGTCGTCGCCACGTTCGCGACCGCCGCACGACTCACCGGCGGGCGGGTGCTGCTCTGGTCCGCGCTCGGCCGGCTGCCCAACGCCATGTGCCCGATCGGCGCGCTGCTGCTGGTCACCCACGACTCCGGCAGTGTCTGGCGCGGCTCGGCCGCGACCGGCGTGCTCGCCCTCGGCCAGGCGGCCGGCGGCCCGCTGGTCGGACGGCTGGCCGACCGGCACGGACAGCGCGGCGTTGGGCTCGTCGCGGCTGCCGTCAACGCGCTGGCGATCGTGGCCCTGGTGCTCGGCTCGCGACTGGACGCCGCCATGCCGCTGCAACTCGCCGCCGCCACCCTGATCGGGCTCTCGGTGCCGCTGATCGGCCCGCTCGCCCGCAGCCGCTGGATCCGACTGGCGGACGGGGACGGCGAGTTGACCTCGGCGACGCTCTCGCTGGACGGCACCGTGGACGAGATCAGCTTCACGGCCGGGCCCGCGGTGATCGGTCTGCTGGCCACCCTGGTCGATCCGGCCGCCGGACTGCTGCTGGCCGCCGGGCTGGTCGCGGTCTGCGGCACGCTGTTCGCCCTCCACCCGACGGCCGCACCCGGCCACGGCACCCAACAGCGGTCACCCGGGCGGCTGTTGAGCACGCCGTACGCGCTCCTGCTGGCCGGGATGGGGCTGCTCGGCGCCTGCTTCGGCTCGGTCCAGGTCGGGGTCACCGCCTCCGCCGAGGCCTTCGGCCACCCGGGGGCGGCGGGACTGGTCTACGGACTGATGGGCGGCACCAGCGCGGTGGCGGGCGTCATCACGGCGGCGCTGCCCGCCCGTTGGGACCTGCCGCTGCGACTGCGGGTCTCGGCGGGGCTGCTGCTCGCGGCCGCACTGCCGCTGCTGCTGGTCTCCACCGTCACCGGCCTGGCCCTCGCGGTGGGCGGGCTCGGGCTGGCGGTCGCGCCCCAGATGATCACGATGTTCGGCCTGGTCGAACGGACCGTCCCCACCGCCCGGTTGGGCGAGGCGATGGCCGCCCTGGTCAGCTCGATCACCCTCGCCCAGGCGGCCGGCACCCTGGCCGCCGGCCGGATCGCGGAGAGCTACGGCTCCACCGCGCCGTTCACCCTCACGGCCTGCTTCGCACTCGCCGCCCTGCTCCTCACAGCAGCGACCGCCACCGCCGACCGCTACCGCCCCGCAGTGGCCTAACGCCTCCGGGGGCGGGGGGAACGGCGCGCGGGGGAACGGCAACACGTGCAACTGGCTCTCGTGCCCCGATCTAGCGCTGGTCCGCCTTCCGAACTCGCGCAGTTCCTCGCGCCCCTACGGGGCGCAGCCGCGGGCGAGGCCGGTCCCCGTCGCCCTCAGGAAGTGGCGGGGACCGGCGCACTGCACCACGGTAGGCAGCCGGCGGTGGCGTGCCCAGGGCGAGGGGTGCTCTCCGTCAACTGCCGGGTGGGTCAGGCCTCCAGGCGGGCGACGCGTTCGGCGTCGGGGGTGCGGGGGCAGGTGACGCAGGCGGCGGGGGGCTTGACGGCGTAGTAGAGGCAGCAGCCCAGGCGGGTGCGGGTGAGGTGGGTGCGGCCCTCGGTGCCGGGGAGGGTGCGGAAGTCGGCTCCGCCGGGGAACGGGGCCGTGGAGCCGGGGAGGACGGCGGCGGCGGTGCGGGCGGCGTGGTCCTCCTGGCCGAGCATCCGGCCGAGGTACCAGATGCCCGAGACCAGATCGTCCGTCACCATGCCCCACAGGGCGCGGGCTCCGCGCCGCAGGTGCGGCTGGAAGGCGTCGAGCACGGGGGTGACGTGGTCGGCCACGGCGGCCCGCAGCAGGTGCTCGTCGCCGGGGGCGGAGCAGCCGGGGCGGAGCGCCAGGTCCCCGGTGGCGGGCGAGATCCAGAGCTGTTCCGGGTCGATCGCCGGGATCCGGCCGGTCAGGTACCAGGGGCCGGTGAAGAGCAGGCAGACGGACCAGAGGTAGTGGTGCAGCAGGCGGGAGGCGGCCACGTGCGGGCGAGGGACGGCGCCGTGCTCCTCCGTGATCCGGGTCACCTCACCGGCGATCAGGTCCTCGACCCGGGCCGGGAGTTCGGAGACCGGGATCCAGCCCTGACGGTCCGTCGGCGCGTCCTTGCCGGATTCGATGATCCGGACACGGAGCGTCCCGCAGACGTCGACCACCGAGCGCAGCGTCTCGGCCAGTCGGGCAGCCTCGGAGGGGGCTGCGGGCACCACCTGGAGCATCCGGTCTCCTAGATCGAATAAGGTGAGCCTCACCTTATAGACATCGGGGCGAGATGAGAAAGCCACACGATCCGGCTTGACTCACTTAGGGCAAGCTAACCTAAGATCTTGCCCTGTGCTCACCACCGACCAGCCGGACTCCACAGCCCCGGCGCAGCGGACCTCCCCGGCCAGGCGAACTCTCGTCCTGCTCGTCGGTCTCGCCGCGCTCGTGCTGTGCGCGGCGCTCAGCCTCGCCCTCGGGACGCGACCGATCCCGTTGGGCACCGTCCTTGACGCGCTGTCAGGGCGGATCACCGGAGGCGACGCCGACGTGGTCACCGGCCTGCGGGTCCCCCGCACGGTGATCGGACTCGCGGTCGGCGCCGCGCTCGGCGCCGCCGGAGCGGTCGCCCAGGGCGTCACCCGCAACGCGCTGGCCGCCCCCACCACCCTCGGGATCAACGCGGGCGCCGGCCTGGCCGTGGTGGTGGCCATCTTCGCCCTGAAGCTCAGTCAGCCCATCGAGTACGTCTGGTTCGCCCTCGCGGGCGCGGCGGGCGCCGCCGTCCTGGCCTACTCGATGGCCCGCCGCTCGGGCGACCTCGACCCCGTCCGCCTCGCCCTCGGCGGCACCGTGCTGACGGCCGTGCTCACCGCCTGGACCTCCGCCGTGATGCTGGCCAGCCGCCGCACCCTGGACGAGGCCCGGTTCTGGCTGGCCGGTTCGATCGGCGGCCGCAGCCTGGACGTGCTGTACCCCGTGCTGCCGCTGCTGCTGATCGGCCTGGTGCTGGCCCTGCTGGTCTCCCCCGCGCTGAACGCGCTGGCGCTCGGCGACGAGGCCGCCCAGTCGCTGGGCGTGCCGGTGGCCCGGATCCGGGTGCTCGGCGGACTGGCGGTGATCCTGCTGGCCGGGACCGCCGTCGCGGTGGCCGGGCCGGTGGCCTTCATCGGGCTGGCCGCGCCCCACCTGCTCCGTCCCTTCCTCGGCAACGACCACCGCTGGCTGGTGCCCGGCTGCATGATCGGCGGCCCGGTGCTGCTGCTCGCCGCCGACGTGCTCGGCCGCCTGGTGGTGCGTCCCTCCGAGATCGAGGTCGGCATCGTGACGGCCTTCCTCGGCGCCCCGCTGCTCGCGCTGCTGGCCCGGAAGGTGGCCCGCTGATGACCGCCGACGTCCTCGCCACGCCCGCCGCGCCGCGCACCAGCGCGCCGGCCCGGCAGCGCCGCCGCACCCTGCTGACCGGCCTGGCCCTGACGGTGGCTCTGGTGCTGCTCACCGGGCTGGCCCTGAGCACCGGTCAGGTGAAGCTGCCGCTGCTGGACGCGCTGCGCGCGCTGGTCGGCCTGGGCGACTCGGGCAACGTGCTGGTGGTGCAGGAGTTCCGCGCGCCCCGGGTGGTCTCCGCGCTGATCGCGGGCGCCGCGTTGGCGGTCTCCGGCTCGCTGCTGCAGCGCCTGTTCCGCAACCCGCTGGCCTCGCCCGACGTGGTCGGGGTGACCGGCGGCGCCTCCTTCGGCGCGGTGCTGATGCTGGCGCTGGGCGCCTCCCAACTGCTCATCCCGCTGGCCGCGCTGGGCGGCGGCCTGCTGGCCGCGCTGCTGCTCGGCGGTTTCGCCTGGCGCTCGCGGATCGCCGTCACCCGGCTGGTGCTGGTCGGCCTGGCGGTGCAGTCCGGGCTGGCGGCCGCGGTCAACCTGATGATCGTCCGCTTCCCGGCCGAGCTGGCCTCCTCCGCCATGCAGTGGACCACCGGCTCGCTCTACGGGCGGAACTGGACCGAGATCCAGCTCTGCGGCTCGGCCATCGCCGTGCTCACCGTGCTGGTGTTCCTGCTGAACCGTCAGGTCGCCGTGCTGGACCTGGGCGACGACTCGGCCGGCGGTCTCGGGCTCGACCCGCACCGCACCCGGCTGGCGCTGCTGCTGCTCACCGTCACGCTGGCCTCGCTGGCGGCCGGGCTGACCGGCCCGGTCTCCTTCGTGGCGCTGGCCGTGCCGCACCTGGTCCGCTTCCTGGCCGGGCCGCCCACCCCGGGCACCCTCGCCCTGACCGCGCTCACCGGCGCCCTGCTGCTGCTCGGCTCCGACTACGCGGTGCTCAACCTGCTGCCCGTCCACGGCCTGCCGGTCGGCGCCGTCACCGCGACCCTCGGCGCGCCCTGGCTGCTGATCCTGATGATCCGCCAGGGGCGCCTGCCCAAGGGGAGGAACGCATGACCACCGAACGCCCGGCCGTCGGCAGCGCCACCAAGGCCAACCAGCTGGCCACCGCCGGTCTCCAGCTGCGCTACGGCGACCGCCTGATCGTGGACGGCCTGGACCTCAACCTGCCCGGCGGCGCGGTGACCGCGATCGTCGGCCCGAACGCCTGCGGCAAGTCCACCCTGCTGCGCGGCCTGACCCGGCTGCTGGCCCCGGCGGCCGGCACCGTCACCCTGGACGGCTCCGACATCCACCGGATGCCGGCCCGGGCGCTGGCCAAGCGGCTCGGCCTGCTGCCGCAGAGCCCCGTCACCCCCGAGGCGATCACCGTGGAGTCGCTGGTCCGGCTCGGCCGGTACCCGCACCAGCGGATGCTCAGCCCGTGGTCGGCCGCCGACCAGGCCGCCGTCGAGGAGGCGCTGACCCGGACCGGGACGGCGGAGCTGCGCGACCGGCCGGTGGACCAGCTCTCCGGCGGCCAGCGCCAGCGAGCCTGGATCGCGCTCGCGCTGGCCCAGGACACCGAGCTGCTGCTGCTGGACGAGCCGACCACCTTCCTCGACCTGCGCCACCAGCTGGACGTGCTCGACCTGGTCGCCGACCTGCACGAGGAGGCCGGCCGCACCGTGGTGATGGTGCTGCACGACCTCGGCCAGGCGGCCCGGTACGCCGACCACCTGGTGGTGCTGAAGGACGGTCACCTGATGGCCGCCGGCGCACCGGCCGAGGTGCTCACCGCCGAACTGGTGGAGAGCGTCTTCCAGGTGCCCTGCCAGATCGTCCCCGACCCGGAGACCGGCACCCCACTGGTCGTCCCCCGCGCCAGGAGCCGCCGCCCGGCGCGCGTCTGACGCACCCTCACCCCCCGTACTCCCGGCCCTGGCTCCCCCGCCCCGCCGCCGGTCGCTCCACCCTGCTCGCACCCACTCACAGCAAGGAACCCCCGTCATGCGCAGAACCCCCGCCGTCCTCCTGGCCGCCGCCCTGACCGTCTCGCTCGCCGCCTGCGGCTCGAGCGCCACCTCGGGCGACGCCAAGCCGGCCGCCGAGGGCTCGAAGGCCGCCGACGCCGCGGTCTTCCCGCGCAGCGTCAAGCACGCCATGGGCACCGCCGAGATCAAGGCCCAGCCCAAGAAGGTCGTGGTGCTGGACAGCGGCGAGCTGGACGACGTGGTCCTGCTGGGCATCACCCCGGTCGGCGCGGTGGCCCCGCACCTGAAGACCGAGGGCGGCTTCCCGGCCTACCTCGACGGCAAGGTGAAGGGCACCAAGGACGTCGGCCCGAGCGCCGAGCCGAACCTGGAGCTGATCGCCTCCCTGAAGCCCGACCTGATCCTGACCTCGAAGGTCCGGCACGAGAAGGTCTACGACAAGCTCAACGCCATCGCCCCGACCGTGATGGCCGAGACCACGGGCTTCCCGTGGAAGGAGAACCTGGCCCTCTACGCCCAGGCGCTGGGCAAGGAGGCCGAGGCCAAGCAGAAGCTCTCCGACTACGAGGCCAAGGCCAAGAAGCTCGGCGAGGCCATCAAGGCCAAGAACGGCGGCACCGAGCCGACCGCCTCGGTGGTCCGCTTCGTGGCCGGCCCGACCCGCCTCTACGCCAAGTCCTCCTACTCGGGCACCGTGCTCAAGGACATCGGCCTGAACCGCCCGGCGGCGCAGGACGTGGACAAGAACATCCTGGACATCTCCACCGAGCAGATCAGCCAGGCCGACGCCGACCTGGTCTTCGTCACGGTCGCCACCGACCCGAGCAAGACCAAGCAGGCCGAGACCCAGGCCAACCCGGTCTGGCAGGGCCTGAACGCGGTGAAGAACAACAAGGTCTTCAACGTGCCGGACGAGACCTGGATGTCGGGCATCGGTGTGCTGGCCGCGGAGCAGATGCTCGGCGACATCGCCAAGGCCGCCGGCGTCGAGGCGCCCAAGTAGTCACCCCCTCCCGGCCGTCGGGGAGGCGTGCCCACACCACGCCTCCCCCGGCCACCCCCTCACCCCGAAGAGGACCTTCCGGCATGCGGATGTACCTGCTCGCGCTCAACCCCACCGACTCCGTCACCCAGGGATTCCTGCCCGCCGCAGCGAGACTGGGCCTGACGGTCACCGTGCTCACGGACCACGCCGAGGCGCACCGACGCGCCTACGAGGGCCTGGAGTTCGCGCCCGAGGTGCTGGAGTGCGCGGTCCAGGACCACCGCGAGGTGATCGGCCTGATCTCGCAACTCCCGGCGCCCGACGCGGTGTTCAGCAACAGCGACCACCTCCAGATGCAGACCGCGCTGGCCGCCGAGTACTTCGGCCTGCCGGGCAAGGACTGGAAGGCCGCCTTCCGGGCCAAGAACAAGGGCGAGCTGCGCCGCCACCTGGCCGCCGCCGGGCTGGACGAGGTCTGGTCCGCCGAGCTGTCCCCGGAGGACGACCCGGCCGCCCTCACCCCGCCGTTCCCCTGCGTGGTCAAGCCGCGCGAGGGCGTGGCCAGCGAGGACGTCACCCTGGTCGAGGACGCGGCCCAGCTGGCCGCCGCCGTCGAGGCCATCCGCGGCCGCCGGGCCGGGGCGGTGCTGCTGGTCGAGGAGTTCCTGACCGGTGAGCTGTACACCCTGGAGACGCTGGGCGACGGCACCACCCGGCACGTGCTGGGCGGCTTCCACACCCGGCTCTCGCCGCCGCCGAACTTCATCGAGGAGGTGCTGTTCTACGTCCCGGCGCACCCGGAGGCGGTCACCGCCCAGGTGCTCGCCCAGCTGGACGCGGTCGGCGTCGACCTCGGTGCCTGCCACACCGAGTTCGTGGTGCAGGCCGACGGCCGGGCCCGCCTGATCGAGGTCAACTACCGCGCCATCGGCGACACCTGTGACCTGATGCTGGCCGAGCTGCTGGAGATCCCGTTCTTCGAGCACGTCCTCAACGCCCACCTCGGTGTCCCGCTCCCGGCCGACCTGGGCGCCCGCACCGACCGGCGGGCCCGGAACGAGGGCGTGCTGGCCGACCGGGCCGGCACCCTGCTCGCCGCCCCCGGCCCGTACGACGGCGAGCTGGACGGCGTGCGGCTCTCCTACCGCCCGGTGCGCGAGGTCGGCGAGAAGCACGACCACTACGGCACCAACCGGGACTACCTCGGCATGGTCTGGGCCGTCGGCCCCGACCAGGAGTCGGTGGACCGCACGGTGGCGGAGTTCGTCGCCGCCAACCGCTGGGAGATCGGCGCATGAGCGCCGTCCGGCTCCACACCGCCGCCGAACAGCTGACCCTGCGGGTGCTCGGCGCCCTGCTGCGCGAGGACGTGCTCGGCCTGCGCACCCAGAGCACCCTGGAGCAGCGGGCCGACGGCGCCTGGCTGCGGGCCGGCACGCTGGCCCTGCCGGTCCGCCCGGACGGCTTCCAGAGCGAGTGGACCGCCCGGCTCCCGCTGCTGCGCGCCGACGGCCGTGAACTCACCACACTGGACGCCGTCCTGGCGCACCTGGCCGAGCTGGCCGACCCGCAGGACCGGGACGGCTACCGGGGCTTCGCCCAGGAGTGCCGCCAGACCCTGGCCACCATGGAGCTGCACGAGGCCGTCCACGGCCAGGTGCTGGACCTGCTGACGCTGCGCCACGGCGAGGACCCCGCCCACTGGGAGGGCCTGGACGCCTCGGTCGCCTTCGACACCCTGGCCGCCTTCCTGGACCACCCGGTCTACCCGACCGCGCGCGGCCGCTCCGGCCTCAGCGACGCCGAACTCCGCTCCTACGCACCGGAGTTCCACCCCTCCTTCGAACTGCGCTGGCTGGCCGTGCCGACCGCCGCACTCGCGGCGGACACCCTCGGGGAGCGCCCCGCCTGGTGGCCGACCCTGGAGCGCCTCGGCCTGCCTGAGCTGACCGGCAGTCACCTGCCCCTCCCGGTCCACCCGTTGAGCACCGCCGACGCGCTGGCCGCCACCCCCGGCGCGGTGCTGGCCGATCCCTCCTACCTGGAGGTGGTGCCGACCCTGTCGATGCGCACCGTCGCCCTGGTCGAGCACCCCGAGTGGCACCTCAAGCTGCCGCTGGCCACCGCCACCCTCGGCCTGCGCAACCGGCGCACCATCAAGCCCGGGGTCCTGGAGGACGGCGCCGCCGGGCAGCGGCTGATCGAGGCCGTACTGGCCCGCGAGCCGCGCTTCGCCGACCGCATCCTGCACGCCGACGAGCAGGGCTACGCGCACACCGGCCACGAGCTGGTCGCGGTGCTGGCCCGGCGTTACCCGGCGGGCCTGGAGCGGGCCGTGACGGTGCCGCTGGCCTCGCTGCTGGCCGAGGCCCCCGGCGGGCTGGTGATCGACCTGCTGGCCGGGCGCTTCTACGACGGCTCGGCTCTCGCCCTCTACCGGGACCTGCTGGAGCTGCTGATCGACTGGCAGACCACCCTGTTCGGCCTGGGCCTCGCCCTGGAGTCGCACCAGCAGAACACCTCGCTGGTGCTGGACACCGTGGACGGCGCCACCCGGCTGCGGCTGCTCTACAAGGACAACGACGGCCCCCGGGTGAACTCCGCCCGGGTCGGCGAACTCGCGGTTTACACCGCCGACTTCACCGACCCGCGGACCTTCTCCGAGGACGACCGGGCGATCGCCGACCTGTTCACCACCATCACCGGCCACCTCTGCACCGCCTCGCTGGCCTTCGGCCTGGCCGAGCACGGCCGGGCCCCGCTGGCCGAGACCCTCGGCCTGCTGCGCGAGGTGCTGGAGCGCTCGGTGGACCGGATCGGCCCGGCCGGGGAGAGCCTGCGGGCCGCCCTGCTGGAGGCCGAGCGGCTGCCGGTGAAGGCGATGGTCACGGCCGGCTCGCTGCTCAGCAAGGAGCGCTCGGGCGCCACCGACATCAACAAGCACTACACCTCCGGCCCCAACTACCTGCTTCCGAAGAGCACTTCGGAGCGCACCCCGGCGGCCGGCCGATGAGCACCGCTGCCGCCGAGCGCACCGCCCTGGCTCCGGACCCGGCCCCGGCCGGGCTGGCCCGCCGTCAGGTGCACGCCGTCGCCGCCTGCTACTTCGTCGCCTCCTTCGCCGCGCTCGGCCTGCCGCCCTTCCTCACCGCGATCCTGCCCGGGCTCGGTGACGCGGACGGCAGCTGGGCCGGGGTGCTCTACATCGTGCCGACGGTCTTCAGCGGCCTGGGCGCCCCGCTCTGGGGCCGGCTGGCCGACCGCTTCGGCCGCAAGCGGCTGCTGCTGCGGGCCCAACTCGGGCTCACGGTCTCGTTCCTGCTGGCCGGGTGGGCCGACAGCCTGCCCGCCTTCACGGTGGCGCTGGTGCTCCAGGGCTTCCTCGGCGGCACCTTCGCCGCCACCAACGGCTACCTGGCGGCGGCGCTGGAGGGCTCCCAGCTCTCCAAGGCGCTCACCCTGATGCAGGGCGCCGCCCGGGCCTCGCTGGTGGCCGCGCCGATCCTGGTCGGCGCCCTCTCCCCCTGGATATCCCCGCACCGGCAGTACCTGGTGATGGCCGTACTACCGCTGGCCGCCGCCGCACTGCTCTTCCTGCTGCCCGAACCGGCCTGCCCGGAGCGGCCCGCCCGCTCCGCCGCCGACGGCGCCGAGCAGCCCGTCGGCTCGCTCAAGCTGCTCTACGCGCTGGAGTTCGGCTTCGTCTTCTCCACCATCATCTCCTTCCCGTACCTGGTCTCGCTGGTCCAGGAGCGGCTGCCCGGGGTCGGCGGGACCGTCACCGGACTGCTGTTCGCGCTGCCGCACCTGTGCTACCTGGCCGCCGCCGGGCGTGTCCACACCCGCTTCGCCGAGCGTCCGCGCACCGGGATGGCGCTCGGCCTCGGCTTCGTCGCCCTGGGCCTGGCCGCGCACTGGCCGGCCCACTCCCTGCTCACCTTCACCCTCGCCCGTCTGCTGCTCGGCGTCGGCCTGACCCTCGGTCTGGTCTGCCTCTCGGTGCTCGCCGCCGAGGCCGCGCGCGGCCGGGCCCCGGGCCGGATGTTCGGCTCGCTCGAATTCGTCTCCAAGGGCGGCGCGGTCGCCGCCGGGGTGGTGGCCGCGCTGGTCAACGGCGCCTTCGGTGCCTCCGCCCCCGTGCTGACGGGCACCGTCGCCGCGCTGGCCGCCGCCCTCCTCGCCCTCCTCTCCCGCAGGAGCCACACCCATGCCCTCTCCCGCTGACACCGACACCGGTATCAACACCGACGCCTCCACCGACCTGCGGTCCGTGGCGCCCACCGAACTGCCCACCGCCGACCACGCGGTGGCGCACACCCTGCTCAACTGCCTGCTCCGCGAGGTCTCCGGCCCCGAGCACCAGAGCGCCGTCGCCGACGGCATGCTGCACCTGCGGCTGCCCCGGCGGGGCGTCACCCTGCGGGTCGCGCTGCGCCGCACCTCGCTGGTCGGCGCACACCGCTTCACCGGCCCGGTGGTCGAGGAAGGCCCGGGCGAGGAGCGGGAGTTGACCTGGCAGGAGCTGGCCGGGCACGTGCAGGCCGAGCTCACCCTGCGCACCGGCGTCACCAACGAGGAGTTCCTCGCCCAGCTGACCTCCAGCCGCGCCGGGGTGGCCCACGGCCTGGACCGCCGCCCCGCCGCCGGCCCCGACCGCTACCTGGAGTCCGAGCAGGCCCTGGTCTTCGGCCACCGCTTCCACCCGGCCCCCAAGTCCCGCTACGCCGAGCGCGGTTCCTGGGATGACTACGCACCCGAGGCCCGGGCCGCGTTCCGGCTGCGCCACCTCGCGGTGCGCAGCGAGTACATCGCCCAGGACACCGCCGACCCGGGCGCACTCGCCCTGCTGGACTCGCTCGGCGAGGTGCCGGAGGGCTACACCCTGCTGCCCGCCCACCCCTGGCAGTACGAGCTCCTGCACGACCACCCGGGCCTGACCGCCGCGATCGGGCGCGGCGACGTGATCGACCTCGGCGAGCGCGGCGAGGACTTCACCGCCACCGCCTCGGTGCGCACCCTGCACGGCGCCGGTGCCTTCCTCAAGTTCAGCCTGAACGTGCGGATCACCAACTGCCTGCGCAAGAACGCCGCCTACGAGCTGACCGGCGCCGTCACCCTGACCAGGCTGCTGGCCGAGCCCTTCGCCGCCCTGGCCGAGCGGCACCCCGAGGCCGCGATGCTGCGCGAGCCCGCCTTCCGCACCCTGGCCCTGCCCGGCCCGGACGGCGAGCCGGACCTCTCGCTCTTCGAGGGCTTCGGCCTGATCGTCCGCGAGGGCCTGGAGCGCCACCTCAAGCCGGGCGTCACCGCGCTGCTGGCCGCCGCGGTGGCCGACGAGTACCCGACCAGCTCGGCCCAACTCGGCGTCCTGCTCGACGGGTCGGGCCCGGCCGAGGCGCTGGACTGGTGGGGCGCCTACCTGCGCCTGGCGGTGCCGCCGGTGCTCTCCGCCTACTTCGAGCACGGCGTGGTGCTGGAGCCGCACCTGCAGAACGTGCTGGTCGGCGTGGACGACGCGGGCCGCCCGGTCCAGGTGCTCTACCGCGACCTGGAGGGCACCAAGCTGCTCCCCGAACAGAACTCCGGGCTGCTCGCCACCCTGCCGCCCGAGGTGGCCGGGCCGATGACCTACGACGCGCAGCGCGGCTGGGACCGGGTGGTCTACTGCCTGGTGGTCAACCACCTCTCCGAGTTCGTCTCCGCCCTGGCCGACCTGCACCCCGGGTCGGAGGCCGCCTTCTGGGCCGAACTCCGGTCCGTGCTCGGCGAGTACGCCGACGCCCACGGCTGCCCGCCGCGGCTGGCCGCCCTGCTCGCCGGGGTGCCGCTGCCCGCCAAGGCCAACCTGCTGACCCGCTGGGCGCGCAAGGCCGACCGCGAGGCCGGCTACGTTCCGCTGCCCTCGCCGCTGGGCGAGTCCGTCCTCGCACTGAGCTGGAGCGTCTGATGTCCGAGTCCGTCTCGCAGCTGGTGGCGTCCCTGACGCCCGAACAGTTCCCGGTCTACGTCTACGACCTGGCCGAGCTGCGCGCCCACGCGGCCGAGGTCCGGGCCGCGCTGCCCGAGCGGGTCGAGCTGTACTACGCCGCCAAGGCCAATCCCGAGCAGCCGGTGCTGGCCGCGCTGGCCGGCGCGGTGGACGGCTACGAGGTGTCCTCCGGCGGCGAGTTGGCCCATGTGCGTGCCGCCGTCCCGGACCACCCGCTGGCCTTCGGCGGGCCCGGCAAGACCCCGGCCGAGATCGCCGCCGCGCTGGAGCTCGGCGTGCGGCGCTGGCACGTGGAGAGCGAGCACGAGCTGCGCCTGCTGGCCTCGCTCGCCCATCTCGCCGTCGAACCCGTGGACGTGCTGCTGCGCGCCAACCTGCCCGTCACCGACGGCTCGCTGGACGGCGTGAAGCTGGCCATGGGCGGCCGGCCGACCTCCTTCGGCCTGGACCCGGCGCTGGTGGAGCGCTGCGTGCGGCTGCTGGCGGAGCCCGGCTTCGAGCGGCTGCGACTGCGCGGCGTGCACGCCCACCTGGCCAGCGGGCTGGACGCCGCCGCCCAACTCGGCCTCGCCGAGCGGGTGGTGGCCTGGTCGGCGGCGCTGGCCGAGGAGCACGGCTTCACCCTGCACGAGGTCAACGTCGGCGGCGGCATGGCGGTGGACTACGCCGACCCGTCCGCCCGCTTCGACTGGGCCGCCTTCGGCAAGGGCCTGGCCGAGCTGCTGGACAGTCACCCCGGCCTCACCCTGCGGATCGAGCCCGGCCGGGCCCTCACCTCGTACTGCGGCTACTACGCCACCGAGGTGCTGGACGTGAAGCAGAGCCACGGCGAGGACTTCGCGATCGTCCGCGGCGGCACCCACCACCTGCGCACCCCCGCCACCCGCGGCCACGACCAGCCCTTCACCGTCCAGCCCGTCGAGGAGTGGCCGCACCCCTGGGACCGCCCCGCCGTCACCACCGGCCGGGTCACCGTCTCCGGGCAGCTCTGCACCCCCAAGGACGTGCTCTCCGCCCACCAGCCGGTCGACGCCCTGCGGGCCGGCGACCGGGTGGTCTTCGCGATGGCCGGGGCCTACGCCTGGAACATCTCCCACCACGAGTTCCTGATGCACCCCCGCCCGGGCTTCCACTACCTGGGCTGACCCGCCGCACCGGTCCGGGGCCCCTACTCCCCCGGACCGGCCGCCCCCCGCTGCCGGTGCTGACGGTGTCGGTGCTGACGGTGTCGGTGCGAATCATGTCGCCGTTCTCGCCCGTGCCCGCATCCTGGAACCCTGCCGCCGGTGACAGGGCCGGGCGACGTTCGCCGCCGCGCCCGCTGACGACCCGTCGGAGCCAACCCGGCAGGTCGGCGCGGGGGGAGGCGTGGGAGAGTGGTGGTGGGTGAAGGGAGCACGAAGGTGCTGATGGAGAAGGTGGCCGAGATCCTCGCCGAGGCGTCGGCCGAGGTGGTCGAGCCGCGGTTCCGGGCACTGGCGGCCGGTGAGGTGATGGAGAAGGCCCCCGGCGAGGTGGTCACGGTCGCCGACCGGGAGGCCGAGGTGATCATCTCCCGGCGGCTGCGCGAGCTGCTCCCCGTCCCCGTGGTCGGCGAGGAGGCCGTCGCCGCCGACCCCGCGCTGGCCCGGGCCCTGCTCACCGAACCCGCTGTCTGGCTGGTGGACCCGGTCGACGGCACCTCCAACTTCGCCGCCGGGAACCCCGACTACGCGGTGATGACCTCCCTGGTCCGCGCCGGGCAGACGGTGGCCTGCTGGATCTGGCAGCCCGTCACCGGTACGGCCTACGCCGCCGAGCTCGGCTCCGGCGCCTGGCGCAACGGCCACCGGCTGCTCCGCCCGCCCGTCACCGACCCGGCGGAGAAGTGGCGCGGCGTCCTCAAGAGCCGCTTCCTGGACCCGGCCGAGCACCACCGCCTCCAGTCCGCCGCCACCGTCTTCGGCCGTACCTCCGGCGGCCTGCGCGCGGCCGGCATCGAGTACCCCCTGGTCGCCGAGGGCGAGCTCGAGTTCATCCTCTACTGGCGCACCCTCCCCTGGGACCACTCCCCCGGCTCCCTCCTGGTCACCGAGTCCGGCGGCGTCTCCGCCCGCCTGGACGGCACCCCCTACATCCCCGACCCCCCGGGCGGCCCCGAGGGCCTCCTGGTCGCCGCCGACCCCGCCACCTGGGACCACGTCCGCACCGTCCTGACGGGCTGACCGTTCAGGCCGCCGCCCACCCGACGAGGGTGAAGCCGCTGCCGGAACGACGGACCTCGGTCGCGCCGGGGCCGGCCAGGTGGGCCGGGAAGACCAACTCGCGGCGATCGGCGGCGCGTTCGAGGACGCGGCGGCGGCTGGCCGCGGCCCGGTCCGGGTCCAGGCAGAAGCAGCTGTTGCGGGACGGGTCGAGGATCTGCACCGGGCTGTGCAGCAGGTCGCCGACGAACACCGCCCGGTCGCTGCCGGAGGTCAGCCGCAGCACGGCCGACCCGGGCGTGTGGCCGGGCGCCGGCTCCAGCACCAGGTTGCGGTCGATGGTGTGGGCTCCTTCCCAGAGCACCAGCTGCCCCGCCCGGTGCACCGGCGCGATGCTGTCCTCGTAGAGCAGCCGCGCGGTCGCCGTCACGCCCCGCCCGTAGTCGTTGCCCGGCCCGTAGTAGCGGTCGTCGGCGGCAGGCAGCAGGTACTGCGCGTTGGGGAAGGTCGGTACCCAACTGCCGTTCTCGCTCCGGGTGTTCCACCCGACGTGGTCGGCGTGCAGATGGGTGTTGACCACGGTGTCCACCTCCTCCGGGCGGACTCCGGCCTCCGCCAGCCGCTCCAGGAACCGCCCCTGCCGCTGGTGGAACTGCGGTGCGTCCGGCCGCTCCCGGCCGTCGCCCACCCCGGTGTCGACCACCACCGTCCGCCCGCCGCTGCGCAGCACCCAGGTCTGCAGGGCCATCACCGCCTCGCCGGTCGCCGGATCCCAGTGGTCGGGGGCGAGCCGGTCGGCGTTCTCCCGCCACAGCTCGGGCGGAGCCTCCGGGACCAGCTCGGAGGCCGGCCGGAACGGGCCCTGGTACTCGACGATGCGGATGGCCTCGACGTCGCCGAGGAGGATGCGCTGTGCGCTCTCGATGCTCATGCCGACGAGCCTAGGAGCACCGGATGATGCGTCAAATGCCGTATCGGCTCAGTTCGATACGCGATCGTCTCAGCGGCGAGTGGATGACTAGGCTGCGCCCATGGACGTAGTGAGCGACGCGATCGCGGCGGTGCGGGTCGGCAGGCCCTCCAGCAACCGCTTCCGGGCCGCCGGGAGTTGGAGCACCCGGCTGTCCCCGTACGAGGGTGCCGGGTTCCACGTGGTGCTGGAAGGCGGCTGCCGGCTCCTGCTCGACGACGGCGAGCCGCTCACGCTCCGCACCGGTGACGCGGTGCTGCTGCCGCACGGCACCGGACACGTCCTGCTGGACGCGGACGGCGACCCGGCGGCCGCCGCCGGCACGGCCGTGCCGTTCGAGCGGCTGATGGACGGCAGCGCACCCCGCCCGCCCCGCACCGGACCCGGCCAGGTCGAGCTGCTCTGCGGCAAGTACCGGATCGACCGTAGCCGCACCCACCCGCTGATGGCCGAGCTGCCACCCGTCGTCCACCTGCCCAACCGGGTCGGCGGCCACCCCGGACTGCGCGCCGCCATCGACCTGCTCGGCGGCGAACTCCTCGAGCAGCGGCCCGGCGGCCAGCTCGCCGTCCCCAGCCTGCTCGACCTGCTACTGGTGTACATGGTCCGCGCCTGGCTGGCCGAGGACAGCACCGGCGCGTGGTCCGCCGTGCTCGGCGACCCGGTGGCCGCGGCCGCGCTGCGCGCCCTGCACGCCGACCCGGCCGCCGGGTGGACCAACGACCGCCTGGCCGCCGCGGCCGGCGTCTCCCGCCCGACCCTGGCCCGCCGGTTCACCGCCCTGGTCGGCCGCCCTCCGATGGCCTACCTCACCTGGTGGCGGCTCACCTTCGCAGCCACCCTGCTGAGGGACACCACCGACTCGCTCGCCGCCATCGCCCACCGGGTCGGCTACGGGACCCCGTACGCGTTCTCGCACGCCTTCACCCGCCACTTCGGCACCACACCGGGGCGCTACCGGGCACGCGAGACGGCCTCCGCCCAGCCCGGGCAGGCCGAGGCCGAGGCCGTCCCGCCGGGGGCCGCCCGGGTCACCAGAGGACGGGGAGGCGCTCCGGCAGGCGCTTGATGAAGCCCGGGCGCCAGGCCAACTGCTCCACCGGGATGGCGAGGCGCAGCTCCGGGAGGCGTTCCACCAGAACCTGGAGGGCGATCTCCGCGTGGGTGCGCCCGAGGGCCGAGGCCGGGCAGAAGTGGCGGCCGGCGCCGAAGGCGAGGTGGGGGTTGGTCTCGCGGTCGAAGTCGATCCGCTCCGGATCCGGGAAGACCGCCGGGTCGTAGTTGGCGCCCTCGATCAGGACCAGGACCAACTCGCCCTTCCGGACCAGCACTTCGCCGAGCTGGACGTCCTCCAGGGCGAGCCGCGGCAGGGCGTCGCCGATCGAGAGGTTGTACCGGAGCAGCTCGTCCACCGCCCGGCCGATCACGGCCGGCTCCCGCCGCAGCCGCTCCGCCAGCTCCGGCTGCTTCAGCAGCGCGATGATCGCGTGCAGCAGGAAGGCGGAGGTCGAGACCGCCCCCGCGCCGAAGAGCGAGAGCGCCACGGTGGCCAGCAGCTCGTCGTCCTCCAGGTCGTCCCGTTCCTCCCGCAGCGCCGCGAACCGCCCGAGCAGCCCCTCCTTCGGCTTCGGCTCCGCGTTCAACTGGCCCAGCATGTACGCGAGATCGCGGTACCAGTTGGCCGCCGAGCCCTCGAACACCTCGGGGCTGGTCAGGAAGGCGACGTCGATCCCGGACATCAGCTGCCGCCAGTCGTCCGTCGGGATCCCCAGCAGCCGGCAGTGCAGCGCCGCCGAGTACGGCTCGGTGAAGCCGTCCCGCAGCTCGCCGGGTGCTCCCTTGGCGGCCAGCTGGTCCACCAGCCGGTGTGCCTCGGCCTCCAGCCAGCCGGTCAACTCCCGGTCGGCGCGCGGGGAGAGGGTCTTCATCACGGCGTCCCGCAGCCCGGCGCTGTTGATGTTGCCCATGTTGTTGACCACCTCCGGCGGGATGGTCAGCGCGTACTGGCGCGGCACGCCCGGGTTGGCGGTGTCCTTCAGGCTGAACCGCTCGTCCTCCAGCACCTGCTTGGCCAGCTCGTAACTGCTCACCAGCCAGGCCGGATCGCCGGTCAGCGTGGTCACCCCGGCGACGGGGGCCTGCTCCCGCAGCAGGGTGGCCTCCTCGGGCAGCACGTCGCCGCGCCGGGAGAGCGGGAAGGTGTACGGGCACTCTGCACTCGTGGTCATCGGAAGGCTCTCTTCTCAACAGGTCTCAGGAGTCAGGCGGCTTCGGCCAGTTGCGGCAGGGCGCGGGGCCGGAGCACCGCGTAGCCCTGGCCGGGGGCCGCCCGCAGGCCGTGGTCGCGGCCGAACAGGACGGGGGTGAGCGGGAGTTCGACGTGGTAGCAGGAGACCGAGGACTCCACGCCGAGCAGGGCGGGGGTGTCCAGGAAGAACGGCAGCTCGGCGGCGATGTAGCCGAGCCCGGCGGCCAGTTGCTCCGCCGTGGGGTCCTCGCCCTCGGGCAGCCGGGAGGCCAGGAACCCAGCCGCCATCAGTTCGGCGGCGGTGCGGAACTCGGCGTCCTCGGCCAGCGCGGACGCCACCTCGCCGCGCAGCCGCCGGTAGACCGCGGTGTCGGCGAACTCGGAGAGGGCGTGCACACCGACCCCGGTCCGGGCGGCCAGCGCCACCCCGCGCTCGATCCGGCGCCTGGTCGCCTTGATCTCCTTTCCGGCCCGGCGGAGCGCCAGCTCGGCCGGGTAGCCGTTCACGGCGTACTGGGTGTCGACGTGCAGGTCGGCGTAGACCACGTCCACGGCCTGGAAGAACTGGCGCCCCCAGCGGACGAGTTGGGCGATCCGCAGTTGGCTGAAGTAGCTGTTGCCCGGGCTGACGCCGATCAGCAGGTGGTCGCCGCGCTGCCAGACCCGGTGGCAGCGGTCGGAGAACGGGAGGGCCTGGAAGGTGCTGAAAGTGGTGCTCAGGAGTGTTTCGGTCATGCCGAGGCCTCCGCAGGACAGGGCTGAGTACGGGGGAAGGGTCGAGCAGATGCGGGAGTGGCCACGCCGGATGACGGCGGGTTCGCTGCTCCCTCGCGCCGCGAGTCCCAAGGAGCCGTGTGCTCCCGGTGTGGCGGCGGCTACAAGAAGTTACCGCCGGGCTTCGTGCGATTCGCAAGCACACACCGGCGGTTGGCGAAATCCCGTCCGACAGCGGCCGAAAACAGCTGGACAGCTCCGGCGAAGGTATGTCCACGGATCCACCCCGGAATTACCCACGGGGCGTCAACTGCTCTGTCTTACCTACGAATTGTGACAGCCGGAGCGGTGCCCCGGCTGTCCTTTCCGCCAATTCCCCGGTCAGCCGCCAAAGGTGGCGCGGACCACCTTGTCACCGGCCCTGAGCTGCTCGACCACGTCCATCCCGGAGCTGACCCGGCCGAACACCGCGTAGTTCATGTCCAGGAAGGGGGCCGGGCCGAGGGTGATGTAGAACTGGCTGGAGGCACTGTTGGGATTCTGGCTGCGGGCCATCGCCACCGCGCCGGCCTCACCGTGCTTCAGATCCGACTTCACCTCCAGCGGGATGGTGCGCTCCTGGCCGGTCTCCGGATCGGTGAAACCGCCGGTGCCGTTGCCCTTCGGATCGCCGCCCTGGACGACGAATCCCGGTTCGTGCCGGTGGAAGGTCAGCCCGTCGTAGAAACCACGGCCCACCAGGTCGGCGAAGTTCGCCGCCGTGACAGGTGCCTCGTCCTCGTAGAGCTCCACGGTGACCGAGCCCTTGGAGGTCTCGATCAGCACGGTCCGGTTCGCCACAGCCAACCACCTGCCATCACTGTGAGTGTCCTATTTTCTCACCATACGTCACTTCCGTCCGGCCCGTTCGGTTCTGATGCGCCCTCCGACGGCCACCACCTCCGCCAGCACCGCCGCCGTGTCGGCGGGCACCGCCTCCGGGTTGAGCAGGGTCAGCTTCAACCGGATCCGCCCCGGCCCCTCGCCGGGCAGCTCGGTGCGCCCCACCACCGCCCGGCCGGTCCGCAGCAGCTCCCGCCGCAGCTCCGCGTTGAGCCGGTCCAGCTCCTCGGGCCCGGCCCCGCCCTCCGGGCGGTAGCGGAACACCACCGTGCTCAGCACCGGCTCGCAGTACAGCTCCAGACCGGGCATCCCGCGGACCGAGTCGGCGGTGGCCAGGGCCAGTTCGTGGCAGGCCTCCACCCGCGCGCCCAGCCCGGCCCGGCCGTAGGTGCGCAGCGTGACCAGCAGCTTGAACGCGTCGGCCCGCCGGGTGGTGCGCAGCGAACGGCCCAGCAGGCTCGGGTACCCGGCCTCGTCGTCGTCCACCGGATTGAGGTAGACCGCCCGGCGCTCCAGCGGCCCGAAGCTCTCCGCCCGCCGGGCCAGGAACACCCCGGCGGCGGCCGGCTGCCAGCCGAACTTGTGCCAGTCGAGCGAGACCGAGTCCGCCCGCTCGATCCCGGCCAGCAGCGGCGCCAGCCGCTCGGACAGCAGCGCCCCGCCGCCGTACGCGGCGTCCACGTGCAGCCAGGCCCCGTACTCCGCCGCCAGCTCCGCCGCCGCCGGCAGCGGATCCACCGCCCCGGTGTCCGTCACCCCGGCCGTGGCCACCACCGCGACCGGCGTCCGCCCCTGACGCACCGTCTCCTTCAACCGCTCCGCCAGCGCCGCCGGGTCCATCCGCAGCGTCCGGTCCACCGCGACGGGGACGACCGCGCGCTCGCCGAGGCCGAGCAGGGCGGCGGCGCGCTGCACCGAGAAGTGCACGGCCGCCGAGGCGAGGACCACTCCGTGCCGGTCCGGCGGCAGGCCGTCGAGGGAGACCTCACCGCCGAGCGCGCGGTCGCGGGCCAGGAACAGGCCCATCAGGTTGGACTCGGTCCCGCCGGTGGTCAGCACCCCGGCGGCGGCCGCCGGGTCGAAGCCGGCCAACGCGGCCAGCTCGGCGATCAGCTCGGCCTCCATGGTGGTGGCGGCCGGGGCCTGGTCCCAGGAGTCGAGGGAGGGGTTGAGGGCGGAGACGGCGAGGTCGGCGGCGACGGCGACCGGGAGGGGCGGACAGTGCAGATGTGCTGCGCACGCCGGATGCCCGGGGTCGGCGGAGCCGTACGCGAGCAGCTCGGTGAACCGCAGCAGCGCGTCGTCGTCCTGCTCCTGAAGGCGGAGCACCCCGCGGACCTGCTCGGCCAACGCCTCCGGACTCACCGCGGGCACCGGGCCGCCGCGCCGTGCCGCGCCCACCTCCAACCCGATCAACGCCAGCTCCACCGCGTCCCGCAGCTCGCTCATTTCACTCCGCTCCAGATAGGTGATGCCGGGGGCGCGAGGAACTGCGCGCAGGGGAACGGCAGCACGTGCAACTGGCTGACGTGCCCTCAGTTGCAGGTGAGCCGCCTTCCGACTCGCGCCCACGCGGCGGAGCCGCAGATCAGCAGAGCCTCGCGCCCCTGGGTCGCTGCCCGGCACTAGCTGGCTTCGATCGCGTCCGCGAGGCGGTCGAGGACCGCGTCGACCTGTTCGTCGGTGATGGTGAGGGGTGGGAGCAGCCGCAGGACCGCGTCGTGGCGGCCGCCGAGTTCGACGATCAGGCCGCGTTGGAGGCAGGCCTCGCGGACCCGCCGGGCCAGGGCGGGGTCGGCGGGGTGGGAGCCGCAGCGGTCGGGCTCGCCCGCGGGGTCGACCAGTTCGACGCCGATCATCAGGCCCCGGCCGCGGACGTCACCGATGACCGGGAGCCGCCCCTTGAGCCCGTCCAGCCGTGCGGTCATCCGCGCGCCGAGCAGTGCCGCCCGCTCCACCAGGCCGTGCTCCGCGACGTAGCGGAGGGTGGCCGCTCCGGCCGCCATGGCCAGGGTGTTGCCGCGGAAGGTGCCGGTGTGGGCGCCGGGGAGCCAGCCGTCGTACTCCTCGCGGTAGACGACCACCGCCAGCGGGAGGCTGCCGCCGATGGCCTTGGAGAGGACCATCGCGTCGGGCGTGATCCCGCTGTGCTCCACCGCCCACATGGCGCCGGTCCGGCCGACGCCGGTCTGCACCTCGTCCACGATCAGCGGGATCCCCCGCTCCGCCGTGATCCGCCGCATCTCCCGCAGCCAGCCGTCGGGCGCCGGCACCACGCCGCCCTCGCCCTGCACGGCCTCCAGGATCATCGCGGCGGGCGGCAGCACACCGCCCGACGGGTCGTCAAGGAGCCGCTCCACGTAGGTCGCGGAGAGCTCCGCGCCCCGCGCGCCCTCCCCGAACGGGCACCGGTAGGCGTACGGGTAGGGCAGCCGGGTGACCTCGCCGCCCGACGGCAGCGGGGCCTTGACCTCCACCGAGCCGGTGACGGCCAGCGCCCCCGCCGTCATGCCGTGGTAGGCGCCGGTGAAGGCCAGCGCGCCGCGCCGCCCCGTCGCGGTCTGCATCAGCTTCAGTGCCGCCTCGACCGCGTCCGTCCCGGCGGGGCCGCAGAAGTGGACCCGGGACGACCTCGCGAGTCCCTCGGGCAGGCTCTCGAAGAGGGCGGTGGTGAAGTCGTCCTTCTCCGCCGTGGCCAGGTCGAGCAGGTGGAGCGGGGCTCCGCTGTCGAGGGTGCGGCGGATGGCGGCGAGCACCACGGGGTGGTTGTGGCCGAGCACCAGGGTGCCCGCGCCTGAGAGGCAGTCCAGGTACCGGCGGCCGTCGGCGCCCTCGACCGTCATCCCGTTGGCGCGCACCGGCACGATCGGGAAGGAGCGGGCGTAGGTGCGGGCGGCCGATTCGCGGACGCGCTGGCGGCGCAGGATGGCGGCGCCGGCCGACGGGGCGGCGGTGAGGGACAAGGCGGACTCCCTTTGAGTTAGGTAAGCCTAACTTTACTGTCCGCCGATCTCCGCCCCGCCCGCACCCCCGAGATTCACCTGATCGGGTGGGCCTGACACACCATCAACGAGCGGACGCCACCGGAGAAACGGCCTCCGGGCGCGAAGCTCGCTCAGCACCCCGGCCCGGCACCGCCTGAGTCCGCGTCACCCGTCCGGGTTACGATCGAGCAACGCCGGGCCCTCGCCGCCCGTCACCACGGACAACTGACGGAGAGCCACCACCGTGTACGACCACCACGCACCGAGCACGACCGCCGGACGCTCGCTCCGGCTCATCGTCACCGGTGGCGGCACCGGCGGCCACACCTACCCCGCCCTCACCGCGATCCGCACCCTCCAGGCCCGGCTGGCCCGCTCCGGCGGCTCGCTGGACGTGCTCTGGGTCGGCACCGACAAGGGCCTGGAGGCCCGGGTCGCCCCCGCCGAGGGGATCCCGTTCAAGACGGTGGCCACCGGCAAGGTGCGGCGCTCCTCCAACCCGTTGAAGATGCTCTCCCCCGCCAACGTCAAGGACATGGCCCGGGTGCCGCTCGGCGCCGCCCAGGCCCGCTCGGTCGTCGCCGAGTTCCGGCCGGACGTGGTGCTCGCCACCGGCGGGTACGTGGCGGTGCCGGTCGGCCTGGCCGCCAAGGCCTGCGGCCGGCCGCTGGTGGTGCACGAGCAGACGGTCCGGCTCGGGCTGGCCAACAAGGTGCTCGCCAAGATCGCGGCCCGGGTCGCGGTCTCCTCCGAGTCCACCCTCGACCTGCTGCCCGAATCCGCCCGCGCCACCGCCGTGGTGACGGGCAATCCGGTCCGCCCCGAGGTGCTCACCGGCCACGCCGACAAGGCGGTCCAGGCCGTCGGGCTGTACGGCTTCGACCGCTCCCTCCCCACCGTCTACGTCACCGGCGGCGCCCAGGGCTCGGCCCAGATCAACGGCCTGATCGCCCAACTGCTGCCCTGGCTGCTCCAGTACGCCAACGTCTTCCACCAGTGCGGCCCGGCCAACGTCGAGGAGCTGGCCGCCAACGCCGCCACCCTCCCGCCGCACCTGGCCGGCCGCTACCACCTCACCGGCTTCGTCGGCCCCGAGCTCCCCGACGTCCTGGCCCTCGCCGACGTGGTGGTCTCCCGCAGCGGCGCCGGCACCCTCGCCGAGCTCACCGCCCTCGGCAAGGCCGCCGTCTTCATCCCCCTCGCCAGCTCCGCCGGCAACGAACAGGCCCACAACGCCCGCCACCTCCAGGACTCCGGCGCCGCCGCGGCCCTCCTCGGCGAGGCCACCCCCGAGGCCCTCCACCAGCTCATCTCCCCCCTCCTCGCCGACCCCCACCGCCGCGCCGACATGGCCGCCCGCGCCCGCGCGCTCGGCCGCCCCGACGCCGCCGAGCGCCTGGTCGACGTCCTCCTCTCGGCCGCCGGCATGGTCTAACCGGCCGCCTCCTGCCCGGCCACGTCCAGGCGGCGGGCGAGCCGGGGGTAGTCCAGGACCAGGCCACGATCGTCGACGGTGAGTTCGCTGTGGAAGTCGCCCGAGGCGTAGCGGACCAGGCCCGGGGCCAGGTGGGTGTAGTGCTGGCGGGACGGACGGACCGTCAGGTCCGGGACGGAGACCCAGGCCGTCAGGAGCTCGTGGCTGCCCGGCGTGTGGTGGAGGGCGTGCCGCAGCACCGGCATGGAGTTGGTGAACGGCGAGAGCCCCAGGTCGCAGTCGAGGGCCTCGGCGAGCTCGGGGAGGTCGCGGCCGTTGGCCTCCCAGCGGCCGCGCTCGTCGCGCCGCAGGTCGAGCTCACGGATGCCCCCGGCGGTGTCGGCGGTGACCCGCAGGCGGCGGGTGACGTAGCGGGGGCCGGTCTCCAGCCGGTACGTGAGCCAGTACGGGCGGGGCGAGGTGCCGACCACCCGGCCGCGGGCGGTGAGGGCGTCGGGGCTGAGCTCCACCCAGGCGGTCTCGTACCCCTGACTCTCGGTCACTTCCCAGGTCACGGCGGTGCTGGTGGTCATGCCCGCCACCGTAGTACGGACCGGGCTTCCGTCGGCCGAGGCCGCGTGGTGTGCTGGGAGGTGTCACCGAGGAGGTGTCCCGGATGAGCCTGCCCCGCGCGGTCAGCGTCGCCACCGCACTGCTGCTGGCCGTCGGCTGTTCCTCGACGGCCCCTACTCCGGGCCCCGCGGTCCGGGTGGTCGGCACGGTGGCCGAGGGCCTGGACACCCCGTGGGGCCTGGCCCGGCTGCCGGACGGCGGGCTGCTGGTCGGGTCGCGGGACGAGGGCCGGATCACCCGGGTCGCCCCGGACGGCTCCCGTACGGAGTTCGGTGCGGTGCCGGGTGTGGTGGCCGGCGGTGAGGGCGGGCTGCTCGGGCTGGCCGTCTCGCCGGACGGGCGGCGGCTGTACGCGTACCTGACCGCCGAGGAGGACAACCGCGTGCTGCGCTTCGAGCTCACCGGCTCGGGCCTCGGCCCGGCGAGCACCGTGCTCACCGGCATCCCGAAGGCCGGCAACCACGACGGCGGACGGATCGCCTTCGGCCCGGACGGCCTGCTCTACGTCGGCACCGGCGACGCCGGGCGGGGCGAGGCGGCCCAGGACCGCTCCTCCCTCGGCGGCAAGATCCTCCGGCTGACCCCCGACGGCGCCCCGGCCCCGGGCAACCCGTTCCCCGGCTCGCCCGTCTACTCGCTCGGCCACCGCAACGTGCAGGGCCTCGCCTGGGACGGCCAAGGGCAGCTCTGGGCGGCCGAGTTCGGGCAGAACACCTGGGACGAGCTCAACCGGATCCGCCCCGGCGCCAACTACGGCTGGCCCGTGGTCGAGGGCCGCGCCGGGCGCGAGGGCTACGCCGACCCGGTGGCCCAGTGGAAGCCCGCCGAGGCCTCCCCCAGCGGGATCGCGTACGCCGACGGCGCGATCTGGCTCGCCGCCCTGCGGGGCACCCGCCTCTGGCGCGTCCCGGTGGACGGCGACAGCCCGTCCTCGTCGCTGGGCGGCGCCCACGGCCGCCTGCGCACCGTCCTCGCCGAACCGGACGGCACGCTGCTGGTGACCACCAGCAACACCGACGGCCGCGGCGAGGTCGGGCCGGGGGACGACCGGGTACTCCGGGTCGCCCTCCGCTGACGCGGCCTCAGACCGGACAGGTCGGGCCGGGCGGGCGGGCGGGCCGGGCGGGCAGGCCTCAGACCGGGCGGGTCAACTCCCAGGTGTCGACGGCGAAGTCGAGGGTCATGCCGTGCCGCTCGTAGAGCGCCAGCGCGCCGGTACTGTTGTCGGTGTCGACGCCCAGGCCGACCCGGTCGCGGCCGAGGACGGTGGCGTAGTGGGCGAAGAAGTGCCGCAGCAGGTAGCCGCCGAGGCCCCGGCCGCGGGCGGCGGCGAGCACGCCGATGTTGCCCGCCCAGCCCATGGTGGTGCGGTCGTTGCGGGTGCGGAGGGCGGCCACGTCCTCGCCGTCGAGGGAGGCGATCCAGACCAGCGACCAGTCGGCGCGCTCGCCGTCGATGTCGTGCAGCCACTGCTCGTAGTTGCGCGACTGGAAGTCGAAGTGCTCGGCGAAGCTCTCCTGGAGCAGCCGGTGGGCGGTGCGGCGGTCCGCCTCCGCGACGCAGTCCCGGAGGGTGACGCCGGCGGGCGGCACGGGCACGGGGTGCTCGGCGGCCGCGACGTCCCGGGCCATCACGTTGTAGCGCCGGACCGGGCGCCAGCCGCGGGCGCGCAGGGCGTCGGTGTCGATGGTGGGGGCGATGTTCAGGTGCATGTGGATCACGGCACGCTCGGCGCCGTTGCCGGCCGCGCGCTCGGCTGCGCGGGCCTCCATCAGCTCGAACAGGCGCAGAGCGCCCGGGAGTTGGTCCGGCAGAACGTACTGGTCCATGTCGATCCGCTCCGCGCCCGAGTCGTCCCAGAGCAGCCCGTAGCCGACCAGCCGCTCCCCCTCGAACAGCAGCCAGGAGTCCTTGGCCAGGTCCACCTCGGGATGCTTGAGGTCGGCCTCGACCTCGTTCAGCTCAGTCTCGGCCCGGCCGATCTCCAGCAGGTCGATCTCGTTCAGCAGCGCGCAGACCGCCTCGGCGTCGCCGAGCGTCGCCGGACGTACCGTCAGCCCGGCGGGGGGCGTTCCTGTCGTGGTCATACCCTTCACCCTCCCACCGCGCCCCGCCCCCCGCGAACGATTTTCCGCCGCCCGCCCGGGCGTAGCGTGGGTGCATGATCACGAACACGGCGGCGCAGGAGCGGTTCCTCCGGGCCTTCCACGCCGAGCACCCGGCGGTGACCTCGGAGGCCTTCGCCCACGGCCGTTCCCCCGACGGCCGCTCCAGCTACCAGCTCCTCTGCGATCAAGTGACCGGCCTCCGGCGGGTGTTGGACCTCGGCTGCGGCGACGGCCTGCTGCTCGACCTGCTGGCCCGGGCGCCGGGACGGGAGCTCGCCGGGCTGGACCTCTCCCCGCAGGCCCTGGACCTGGCCCGCCGCCGGCCGACGCTCGCGTCGGCCCGGCTGGAGCAGGGGCGGGCCCAGCAACTCCCGTTCGCTGACGGCGGGTTCGACGCCTGCGTATCGCACATGGCGCTGATGCTGATGGGCGAGGTCGAGCTGGTCGCGGCGGAGCTGGCCCGGGTGATCGCGCCGGGCGGGGTGCTGGCCTGCGTGATCGGCGGCGCGGCGGTCGGCGGCGAGGCCTACGAGGCGTTCGTCGGGCTGCTGCGGGCCGCCGTCGCCGCGACGCCCCCCGCCGAGCGGATCCCCTCCCTGGGCGACCGGCGCACCCGCAGCCGGGAAGGCCTGGACGAGCTGCTGGGCCCGGCGGGCTTCGATCCGGTGGAGTGGGAGACGGTGCCGATCGACCTGACCGGTCCGGTCGACGAGGTGTGGGCCTCGCTCTCCGGCCTCTACGACCTCGCCCCGCTCTCCGGAGGGGCCCTGGAGGAGCTGCGCCTCGCCGTCCTGGCGGCGGCCGACGAGCTGACCACCCCTCAGGGACTGGTGCCCTGCGGCTTCCGGATCCACCTCGTCACGGCGCGTCGCCGCTGACCCGGCCCGGTGGCCGCCCCGTACGCTTGCCGGATGGCAGAGGACCGAGCGTCCGTCCGGGCGTTCTTCGCGGAGCGGGCGGCGGGCTGGAACGCGAAGTTCGCCGACGACCCGCCGCGGTACGCCGCCGCGATCGCCGAACTCGGCCCGCTGGACGGTGCGTTCGCCCTCGACGCGGGCTGTGGCACCGGCCGCGCCCTCCCGCTCCTCCGGGCGGCCGTCGGCCCGACCGGGCGGGTGGTGGGAGTGGACCTGACGCCCGAGATGCTCGTGGAAGCCTCCGTCCATCCCGGCATCGACGCCCTGGCGGTTGCCGACTGCACCCGCCTCCCCCTCCCGGTCGCCGTCGCCGACCTGGTCTTCGCCGCCGGCCTGCTCCCCAACCTGCCCGAGCCCGCCACCGGCCTCCGCGAACTCGCCCGCGCCACCCGCCCCGGCGGCCGCCTCGCCCTCTACCTCCCCCTCTCCCGCACCGCCCTCGCCACCCGCCACGACCGCGACCCTGCCACCGACCCGCAGTCCGAGCCCCTCCTCGGCCCGCTCCTGACCACCACCGGCTGGCACCTGGTCAGCCACCACGACACGGACGACCACTTCCTCGCGGTGGCGGTACGCACCTGAGCCCCGGGGCGCCGGCCCGAGGTGGCAAGGTCCACTCCGCTACGGCCATCTCCCGGTCCGTTCCCGACCTCAGCCCCTAAGCTGCTGGTCATGGCACACGAAGCGAGCATCCCCGCCATCCGTGAGTTCTTCGCCGCCCGGGCGGACACCTGGGACTCCAAGTACCCCGACGACAGCCCGCGCTACGCCGCCGCCATCGCCGAACTCGGCCCGTTGGAGGGCGCGTTCGTCCTCGACGCGGGCTGCGGCACCGGCCGCGCCCTCCCCCTCCTGAAGGCCGCCGTCGGCAAGAGCGGCACCGTGCTCGGAGTGGACGTCACGCCCGAGATGCTCCGTCGCGCAGCCTCCCACGCCACCGAGGCCCGCGTCGTCCTGGCCGATTGCCAGCAACTCCCCCTCCCCGACGCCACCGCCGACGTGGTCTTCGCCGCCGGCCTGGTCAACCACCTCCCCGACCCCGCCGCCGGCCTGTGCGAACTCGCCCGCATCACCCGCCCCGGCGGCCGCCTCGTCCTCTTCCACGCCATCGGCCGCGCCGTCCTGGCCGCCCGCCACCAGCGCACCCTCACCCCCGACGACCTCCGCGCCGAACCAAACCTCCGCCCCCTCCTCGCCGCCAACGGCTGGCACATGGACGCGTACACGGACACCGACGACCGCTACCTGGTGATCGCGGCCAAGCAGGGCCAGTAACCTGACGCCATGTCCGGGGCACCGCACAAGAAGTACAGCGTCTCGATGCCGAAACGCGTGGCCGACGAGGCCCGCGAGCGCGCAGGCCGGCGCGGCTTCAGCGCCTACGTCACCACTGCGGTCCTGCACCGGCTGGCCCTCGACCGAGCCGCCGAACCTCGTGCCGATGGCGGCGGCCAACTCGCGGACACCCGTGCTCCGGGGGTGGCGATCGGTCAGTTCCGTGGCGTTGAAGAAGATGACGGACCGGTCACGAACCCCAGCGGAGCCCGCCCATAGGCCGGCAAGCAGCTCACAGGCACGGGCCCTCCTGCCCGCAGGGACGGCCGGGACGCTGTTGCTCCGTGCCCGTCGGCCGACCGGTGCGTGACCTGCGGGGCTACGGGCGGGTGCTGCGCCAGTGGTAGTGGAGTTCGGGGCGGCCGACGGTGCCGTAGCGGGGTTCGCGGGCGGCCAGGCCGGTGGTGACGAGGTGTTCGAGGTAGCGGCGGGCGGTGATGCGGGAGACGCCGGTGGCGGTGGCGGCGGCGGTGGCGGTGAGGCCTTCGGGGGCGGTGCGCAGGACGGTGGCGAGGGTGGAGAGGGTGGGGGCGCTGAGGCCCTTGGGGAGGGCTGTGCGGTCGGGGGTGCGGAGGGCGGCGAGGGCCTGGTCGACCTCGTCCTGGCCGGTGGCCTCGCCGGTGCGGGCCAGGGTGGCGTGGTAGCGGGCGTAGCGTTCCAGACGGTCCGTCAGGGCGGCGCTGGTGAAGGGCTTGAGCAGGTACTGGACCACGCCTTCGGAGACGGCCGAGCGGACCATGGCGAGGTCGCGGGCCGAGGTGACGGCGATGACGTCGGCGGTGTGGCCGGCGGCGCGGACGGTGCGGCAGAGCTGGAGGCCGTGGCCGTCGGGGAGGTGGAGGTCGAGCAGGATCAGGTCGACGGGGGTGCCCTCGGCGCGGGCCCGGTCGAGCAGGCGGCGGGCGGCGGCGCAGCTGTGGGCCGTCCCGGCGGCGCGGTAGCCGGGGGTGCGGGAGACGTAGAGGGTGTGGGCGTCGGCGGCGACCGGGTCGTCCTCGACGACCAGCACGGAAATGGGGGTCATGCGAGGGCCTCCCGTCGGAGGGGCAGACGGACCGTCAGGACGGCCCCGTCCGCCGGGGAGCCGCCCACCGTGACGGTGCCGCCGTTGCGGCGGGCGGTCTGCCGGACCAGGGCGAGGCCGAGGCCGCGTCCGCCGGCGGAGGCCTTGGTGGTCCAGCCGCGGTCGAAGACCTCACCGGCCGCGGCCGGGTCGATGCCGGGGCCGGAGTCGGCCACCCGGAGCAGGAGTTCGGGGCCGTCGACCCGGGCGGTGACGGTGACCTCGGGGGCGCGGGCGGCGGCGTTCTCGATGGCGGCGTCCACCGCGTTGTCGACCAGGTTGCCGAGCACGGTGACCAGGTCGCGCGGGGTGAGGCCGGGCGGCAGGACGCCGTCGTCGATCCGGCTGTCCTCGGTGAGGGTGAGCTCGACGCCGCGCTCGAAGGCCTGCGCGGTCTTGCCGAGCAGCAGGGCGGCGAGCACCGGTTCGCCGACCGCTGCCACCACCCGGTCGGTGAGCTGCTGGGCGAGTTCGAGCTCGGCGGTGGCGAACTCCACCGCCTCGCGGTGGCGGCCGAGCTCGATCAGGGAGACCACCGCGTGCAGCCGGTTGGCGGCCTCGTGGGCCTGCGCGCCGAGGGCCTCGGCGAAGCCCCGGACGGAGTCCAACTCTCCTGACAGCGCCTGGAGTTCGGTGTGGTCCCGGAGGGTGACCACGGTGCCGAGGCCGGGGCCGACGGCGGAGGTGTTGACCACCACGACGCGCTCCTCGGTGAGGTGCACCTCGTCGCGGACGGGCTCGTCGCCGGCGCCGGTGCCGGTCAGCGCCCGGACCAGGGAGGGCGGCAGGCCGAGCGCCCGGACCTCGACACCGCCCAACGGGCCGGTGAGACCGAGGAGTTCGCGGGCCGCGTCGTTGCAGAGCACCACCCGGCCGTGCCGGTCGAGCAGGACCAGGCCCTCCCGGACGGAGTGCAGCGTCGCCTGGTGGTAGTCGTAGAGGTGGCTCAGTTCGGCGGCGCCCATGCCGTGGGTGTGGCGGCGCAGCCGGGCGTTGGCCAGGTAGGTGGCGAGCCCGCCCAGCAGCACGGCGGCGGCCGCGACGACGCCCAACGCGAGCAGGGGGCCGCGCAGTTGGGTGCTGATGGACTGCACGGTGATGCCCGCGCTGACCAGGCCGACCACCCGGGTGCCGTCCTGGACCGGGACCACCACCCGGACGGAGGGGCCGAGGGTGCCGGTGTAGGTCTCGCGGAACACCTGCCCGGCCAGGGCCTGTTCGGTGTGGCCGAGGAAGCGCTTGCCGATCTGGGCCGGGTCGCGGTGGGTCCACCGGATGCCGTCGGGGGCCATCACGGTGACGAAGTCGACCCCGGTGTCGCGGCGGACCTGCTCGGCGTACGGCTGGAGCGCCGCGGAGGGGTCGGGGGTGAGCGCGGCCTCCCGGACGTTCGGCGCGTCGGCGACCGAGCGGGCCACGGCGGTGACCTGGCGCAGCGCGGCGTCCTCGGCCCGCCCGGCCGTGAACAGGTAGGCGAGCACCGCCCCTCCCGCGACCACGGCGGCGACGATGACCACCTGGACCACGAACAGCTGCCCCGCCAGGCTGCGGGCCCGGCGGCGGGGCTTGGTGAGGTCGGGAGGCAGGTCCATGCAGGCCAGTGTGCCTTGCCGGGCGGAGAGCGCGGCCCGCGAGGACGTGTGAACTCTATGAACGGAAACGTGACCTGGCTCACGCCCGCGGGTGAAGGTCTTACCCGGCCCACCCACCCAGGGGCCGTTGCCGTACCGCAGGCGAAGGAGCCTCCCCCATGACCAGCACAGCAGCCACGGGCCGCAGAGACCGGACCCAGTACCTCTATCTCGCGGTGATCGTCGCCGTGCTGGCCGGTGTCGTGGTCGGCCTGACCGCGCCGGAGTTCGCGGTGGAGCTCAAGCCGGTCGGCACCGGGTTCGTGAACCTGATCAAGATGATGATCAGCCCGGTGATCTTCTGCACCATCGTGCTCGGGATCGGCTCGGTCACCAAGGCGGCCAAGGTCGGCCGGGTCGGCGGCCTCGCGCTCGGCTACTTCCTGGTGATGTCCACCGTCGCCCTGGCCATCGGCCTGCTGGTGGGCAACCTGCTGGAGCCGGGCTCCGGTCTGCACCTGACCCAGGCGCTGGCCAAGGCGGGCCACGCCCAGGCCACCGCCGGGCACGCCCAGTCGACCACCGACTTCCTGCTCGGGATCATCCCCACCACGCTCGTCTCGGCCCTCACCGAGGGCAAGGTGCTGCAGACCCTGCTGGTCGCGCTGCTGACCGGCTTCGCGCTCCAGGCGATGGGCTCCACCGGCGCACCGGTGCTGCGCGGGATCGAGCACCTGCAGCGGCTGGTGTTCCGGGTGATGTCGATGATCATGTGGCTGGCGCCGGTCGGGGCCTTCGGCGCCATCGCCGCGGTGGTGGGCGCGACCGGGACGGCTGCCCTGAAGAGCCTGGCCGTCATCATGATCGGCTTCTACCTGACCTGCCTGCTCTTCGTGGTGCTGGTGCTCGGCGGGCTGCTGCGCCTGGTCGCCGGGGTGAGCGTCTTCGGCCTGCTGCACTACCTTGGCCGGGAGTTCCTGCTGATCCTCTCCACCTCCTCCTCGGAGAGCGCCCTGCCCCGGCTGATCGCCAAGATGGAGCACCTCGGGGTGAGCCGCCCGGTGGTCGGCATCACGGTGCCGACGGGTTACTCCTTCAACCTGGATGGCACCGCGATCTACCTCACCATGGCCTCGATCTTCATCTCCGAGGCGCTGGACAAGCCGATGGCGCTCGGGCAGCAGCTCGGCCTGCTGGTCTTCATGGTGATCGCCAGCAAGGGCGCCGCCGGGGTCACCGGCGCCGGTCTGGCCACGCTGGCCGGCGGCCTGCAGTCCCACAAGCCCGAACTGGTCGACGGCGTCGGCCTGATCGTGGGCATCGACCGCTTCATGTCCGAGGCCCGCGCCCTCACCAACTTCGCGGGCAACGCGGTGGCCACCGTGCTCATCGGCCACTGGACCAAGGAGCTCGACCGGGAGCGGATGACCGAGGTGCTGGCCGGCCGGCTGCCCTTCGACGAGACCACCCTGGTCGACGGCGGCCACGGCTCCGTCCCGGAGCAGGCCGCCGCACCGTCCCTCGAGAAGACGCGCTGACGCGTCATCAGGAACCACAGGCCTCGCCCGGGAACACCACGACCGGGCGGGGCCTGCGCCGTTTCCCGCCCGGGCTCAGGCCTCGTGGAGCGCGCCGCTGAGCACCCAGGACAGGCCGGTGGCCGGGTCCTCCAGGGCCAGGTGCAGGAAGCGCAGCTCGTCGTCCGGCTCGTACCAGGTGAAGCAGCGCAGCCGGGAGACCAGGGCGTTCACCTCCGGCACCGCGAGCGGGCCCCGGGGGTCCTCGCCGGTCATCGCGGCCAGCACCCGCCAGACCGCGAGGCGGCCCTCGGCGCAGCCCTGCCAGGGGCGTTCGGAGGCGGCCTGCACCAGCGCCGGGTAGGCCGCGCCGAACGGCAGGTGCCCTCCGGTGACCCGGTGGACGGAGGCCAGCTGGGCGGCGGCGGCCGGGCCGGGCCCGCGGACGCAGCGGGCCGTGGCCCACGGGACGGCGGCGGCCAGCAGCCGGGTGGCGGCCAGGCCGAGCACCTGGTCGGCGCGGTCGGGCAGCTCGACCGGGCCGAGGCCCTCCAGCCCGGCGGGCAGGGTGAGCAGGGCCCGGCGGGCGCCGCCGGCCGGCAGGTACTCGCGCACCAGCGCGTCCGGCTGACCGGCCGCCAGCTCCCAGGGCTCCAGGGCCAGCGGCACGCCGTCCGGATCGGGATCGCCGGCGGCGCCGAGGTGCTCGCCGAGCAGGACCCGGGTGTGCCGCACCAGGCGCCGCACCGATTCGGGGCCGAGCAACGGGGCCAGCCGGCGCCAGGTGTGACGGGTCGCCAGCACCTCCCAGAGCGGGCCGCTGTCGTGGTCGGCGGTGGTCGCCGCTGCGCCCGGGCCCCCGTCCGGGTCGAACAGCCGCGCCGCCAGCTCGGGCGGCGCCCCGTACGCGATCAGGTGCCCGAGCGGAGCGGTCTCGGCCGCCCCCTGGGCGTCGCCGCGCAGCTCGGCGCCGACCGCGCGGGACTCCCGGTAGAGCCCGAGCAGGTCGGGCCAGCGCTCCTCGTCGGCCAGCGTCCGCAGCGAGCGGCACTCGTAGGTGATCACATTTTCAGCGTACGGATCGTGACGGCCCGTCAAGGGAGGCGCGGCCGAGCGGAACGGTGGACGGCGCCGGCCGGGGCCGCGCCCCGGGCTCAGCCACCGACCTGCTCCAGCAGGCGGGCGGCGTGCACCCGGCCCGCGTGTTCGACCAGGTTGACCAGGACCTCCTTGCCGGACTCCCGGCGGCGGGCGTCGCAGATCACCACGGGGGTGGAGCCGTCCAGGTCCAGCGCGCGGGCGACCTCCTCCGGGCCGAACTCGCGGGTGCCGGCGAAGCGGTTCACCGCGACCACGAAGGGGATGCCCCGGTGCTCGAAGAAGTCCACCGCCGGGAAGCAGTCCGTCAGCCGCCGGGTGTCGGCCAGCACCACCGCGCCGAGGGCGCCCTGCGCCAGCTCGTCCCAGAGGAACCAGAACCGGTCCTGCCCGGGTGTGCCGAACAGGTAGACCGACAGGCCCTCCCGGATGGTGATCCGGCCGAAGTCCATCGCCACCGTGGTGGTGGTCTTCCGCTCCACCCCGCCGGTGTCGTCCACCTCCGCCCCGGCCTGGGTGAGCTGCTCCTCGGTGCGCAGCGGGCGGATCTCGCTGACCGAGCCGACCAGCGTGGTCTTGCCCACCCCGAAGCCCCCGGCCACCAGGATCTTCAGGGCCAGGTCGGCCTCTCCCGAGGGGGAGGAGCGGTCAGAGCGCGCGGAGTCCATGGATGACCTCACGGAGGATGTGCTCGTCGGGGAGCAGGGCGGGCGGGACGGGGCGGCTGACCCGGACGTACCCGGCGGTCAGCAGGTCGCCGAGCAGCACCCGGACCACCCCGAGCGGCAGGTCGGTCTCGGCGGCGATCTCGGCCACCGAGAGCGCGTCGTCCCGGCAGAGGTCGAGGATCGCGCCGTGCTCGGGCCCCACCCCCACCGGCAGCTCGGGGCCGTCGGGCAGGTCGCTGACCACCAGGGCGATCAGGTCGAACTCCCGCCCGGAGGGCACCGTCCGGCCCTGGGTGAGCGCGTAGGCGCGGACCATCGGCCCGGCCTCGCCGTCGTACCAGCGGGTGTGCCGCTCGGGCTCGGACGGGTAGCCGAAGGCGGAGCCGTCCAGGTGGCGGCGCTGTGGGTAGAGCACCGCGCTCACCCGCCGGCCGTGGAGCGCGGTGGTGTGTACAGGTGCTCGCCGACCCGGCGGACCAGCCGGGCCATCTCGTAGGCGATCAGGCCGAGGTCCGCGTCGGCCCGGGCGAAGACGGCCAGGCAGGTGCCCTCGCCGGCGGCCGCCACGAAGAGGAAGCCGTGCTCCAACTCGACCATGGTCTGGCGGACTTCACCCGCCTCGAAGTGCCGCCCGGCCCCCTTGGCCAGGCTGTGGAAGCCGGAGGCGACGGCGGCCAGGTGCTCGCCGTCCTCCCGGGCCAGGCCGGTCGAGCTGCCGATGGCCAGGCCGTCGGCGGAGAGCATCACCGCGAACCGGACCTGCGGAACGCGGGAGACCAACTCGTCCAGCAGCCAGTCGAGTTCGCCTCTGCGGTGAGTGGTCCCGTTCATCGTGGCTCTCCCTCGGTCGGGCCGGAGTAGGGGTGCGGGGGCTGCGAGGCGTCTGCGGAGGGCGGGTTGACGGGGCGTCGGGCCTTCCCGCGGGCCCAGCCGCGCTGGTAGGCGGACATCGCGGCCCTGGCCTCCTCCGGATCGCGCCCGTCCTGGCGGGGCGGGCGGGCCGCCGGGCGGGGCCGCTCCGGCGCCTGCCGCAGCTGCGGCACCAGGCTGGCCTGCCGCACCCGGCGCGGGAGTTCCTCGGGGTCGGCCACCGCCGGCCGCCCCAGCGGAGGCACCCCGAGCGGGGGCACCACCGCCAACGGCACCGGAGCCGGGACGGGGGCGGCGGGGGCCGGGGCGGGCGGGGGTACGGCGGCCGGGCCCGGCAGCGCCGGGAGGTCGAGCAGGTCCGGGAAGTCCCGCGCCTCGGGATCCGGCGCCGGAGCCTGCCGGTCCGTCTCCTCCAGCAGCGCGGTGGGCAGCAGCACCACCGCCGTGGTCCCCCCGTACGCGGAGGGCCGCAGCGCGACCCGGACGTCCTGGCGCCGGGCCAGCTTGCTGACCACGAACAGGCCCAGCCGGTCGCTGTCGAAGAGGTCCACCTGCTCGGCGGTCCCGATCCGCCGGTTGGCGTCGGCCAGCGCCTCGGGGCCCATCCCGAGCCCGCGGTCCTCGATCTCCAGGGCGTAGCCGTTGCCGACCTGCTCCCCCCGTACGTGCACCTTGGTGTGCGGGGGCGAGAACCCGGCGGCGTTCTCCACCAGTTCGGCCAGCAGGTGGATCAGGTCGGCCACCGCCTGCCCGGCCACCGAGACCTTCGGCAGCCGGTGCACCTCCACCCGGGGGTACTCCTCGACCTCCGAGACGGCGGCCCGCACCACGTCCACCAGCGGCACCGGATTGCGCCAACCCCGGCCCGGGGCGGCCCCGGAGAGGATGATCAGACCCTCCGCGTGGCGGCGCATCCGGGTGGTGAGGTGGTCGAGCCGGAACAGGTCGGCCAGCTCCGCCGGGTCCTCGGTGCGGCGCTCCATGGCGTCCAGCAGGGCGAGTTGACGGTGCACCAGGACCTGGCTGCGCCGGGCCAGGTTGACGAACACGCCGGAGACCCCGGAGAGCACCTCGGCCCGCTCCACCGCCGCCGTGACGGCGGCCCGCTGGACCGAGCCGAGCGCGCCGTGCACCTGTCCGATCTCGTCCGCCCCGTGCGGGCGGCGCGGCGCCTCGCGCTCCACGTCGATCTCCTCACCGGCCCGCAACCTGCGCATGGTGTCCGGGAGTCCGCGCCCGGCCAGCTCCAGCGCGGAGTTGCGCAGCGCGATCAGCTCGGTGACCAGGCCGCGTCCGATCTGCACCGAGATCAGCAGCGAGGCGACCACCGCGAGCAGGCCGAGCAGCACCGCCGCGCCGGAGGTGGAGAACAGCCCCAGCGCGTACGGTCGGGCCTGCGCGGCGGCGGTGACCCCGGCCTCGGTCTCCACCGTGCGCAGCGTGCGGGCCACGTTCCCGGCCGCCACCATCCACTGTTCGGCGCTGACCGCCTCGACGGCCGAGCGGCCGTCCGGCGCGACGCGCACCGCGTCCTCCTGGCGCAGCAGTTCGCGGTGGTCGGGGCCGCCCGTGACGACGGCCAGCGCGGCCCGGTCGGCCGGGCGGAGGTCGCGTGCGGCGGTCTGCTGGAACAGCCGCCGGGCGTAGACGGCGGCCGCGAACTCGGCCCGCTGCTCCTCGGTGAGCGCCCCGGCGCGCTGGCCGGTGCGCAGCAACGCGTCCTCCCTGGCGAGGAGTTCGCGCGAGCGGGCGAACTCCAGCAGCACCCGGGCGTCGGCGCCGGCCCGGTGGTCCTGGAGCCCGCCGACGGCTCCCGCGACCTCCAGCGCCCGGTCGATCGCGGCGGTGTAGCCGGCGTAGGTCTCGTCCCAGCGGACCTCGCGGGTGGGCACCCGGAGGCGCAGCCGGGCGACGTCGGCCAGCGCGCGGCCCAGCTCGTCCAGCCGCCCGGCCGCCTCGGCCCCGTAGCCCCGGGCGTCGGCCCGGTTCCACGAGCCGCCGACGCCGAGCGGGGCCACGGCCCGGTCGGTGGTGTCGGCGGCCTCCCGCAGCGTGGCCTCCCGGGTGGCACTCGGAGCGGCCAACTGCTGTCCGGCGGCGACCCGTTCGGCCTGCAGTCCGGTGACGGTGGCGGTCACCGGGGCGAGCAGTTCGGCCTGCACCTGCTGGACCTTCAGCAGGTCGGAGACCTGCCGCGCGGTGGTGACGGTGGCGAAGGACCAGAGGGCCATCACCGACACCACCGGGACCATCAGCAGGGCGACGATCCTGGCCCGTACCGTCCGCGGCCTCGGCCTCGGCCACCGCCATCCGAGGCGGTCGGCCGGTCCTGCGTGGCTTCCCATCGAAACGACCCTCTCCGAGACGGACTAGATTTCCTCGATGGCCAGTTGGCCTGCTTCCCGGTACGCGGCGCGTTCCTGGGCGGTCGGCGAGAGCGCGACGAAGGCCGAGGTCAGGAAGAGGAAGGAGCCGAGCCCCACCGCCAGCGGGAAGATGAACTGCATCGGTGTGGCCCCGCCCAACTCCACCCGGGAGGGCTCCAGTTCGACCTCCACCGCCGCCATCCCGGTGTAGTGCATCAGGCTCACCGCGACGCCCATCACCAGGGCGGCGGCGGCCGCCGCGTACACGTTGCGGATGGTGACGGCGGCCCAGAGCGCGGCGCTGGCCGCGCCGACCGCGATCAGCACCGAGAGCACCACCGTGCCGGCCTCGTACCGGAGGTGACCGTGCATCCGCACCGCCGCCATGCCGAGGTAGTGCATGGCGGCCACCCCGACACCGGTGGTCAGGCCGCCGAGCAGCAGCGAGCGGCCGCGGCGGCGCCCGTAGCCGACCACGAAGACCCCGAGGCCCACCACCAGGACGGCGACCAGCAGGCTGAGCACGGTGAGCGGCACGTCGTACCGCAGTTCGGTGCCGTCCACGGTGAAGCCGAACATGGCCACGAAGTGCATGGTCCAGATGCCGGAGCCGATCGCGGCGGCGGCGGTGAGCAGCCAGTTGCGCCGGGAGGCGCCGGTGGCGGCCAGGGCGCGCAGCGTGCAGCGCAGGCCGAGAGCGGCGCCGATGCAGGCCATCGCGTAGGCGATGACGGGTGTCGGCCAGCCGAAGCCGAAGTGATCCAGGTGTGCCATCGAGCCCCCGTCCGATGTGGCGTCAGGTGCGGGACGCTACGCAGCGCCGGACGGGGGTCACGAGAAGATGTGAAAAGCAGCCCACTCGGGGGCTCGTATGTGCTGAACTGGCGTGCGCCCTGTGCGCTGGGCGCACGCCGTCACGACTCAGCGGCGCTTCAACTTCAACCGCACCGGGCTCGCCGCCTCCAGCGTGATGCCGTGGGTCAGCGCCACCTCCCGGTCCAGGGCCTCCACCTCGAAGGTGCGCAGCACCGCCGCCAGGCCGAGCACCGACTCCAGCATCGAGAAGTGCTGGCCTATGCAGGCCCGCGGCCCGCCGCCGAACGGGAACCAGGCGTAGCGGTGCCGAGCGGCCTCCGCCTCGGGCGTGAAGCGCTCCGGGTCGAAGCGCTCCGGGTCCTCCCAGTGCTCCAGGTGCCGGTGGGTGACGTACGGGGCGACCATCACGTTGGCCCCGGCCGGGATCACCGTGCCGCCGATCACGCTCTCCGCCACCGCCAGCCGCCCGACCACCGGAGCCGCCGGGTAGAGCCGCATCGCCTCCTTCAACACCATGGTCAGGTAAGGGAGTTCGTTGTAGTCCGCGGCGGTCGGCCGACGCCCGCCGGCCAGCAGGCCGTCCACCTCCTCGTGCACCCGGGCCTGCACCTCGGGGTGGTGGCCCAGCAGGTGCAGGGTGAAGGTGAGCGAGGTGGCGGTGGTCTCGTGCCCGGCCAGCAGGAAGATCAGCACCTGCTCGCGCAGCTCGGTCGCGTCCAGCTGCTCGCCGTCCTCGCCCCTGGCCGCCGCCAGCAGGCCGAGCAGGTCGGTCGACCCGGCCGCCGCGGC
>NZ_JBVJLD010000002.1:434066-436687 GCF_055584905.1 Kitasatospora sp. NPDC088742
ATGATCGAGTCGCACACCCCGTACAGCGCCCGCTCGGCAGCCATCGCCTCCCGGTTGGTCGGGGTCGGCCAGGTGCGCGGGATGCGCACCGGCTGGAAGCCGCGCGCGGTCACGTAGTGGGCCAGGACCGGGAAGTTGGTCCGCACCGAGTCCAGCGCGGTCTCCACGTCGGCCCCGAACAGGATCCGGGAGACCGCGCGCAGGGCGAACCGCGACATCTCGTCCACGGCGTCCACCGCACCCGGCAGCCCGCCCCAGCGGTCCACCAGGGCTTCGGCCTCGATGCCGATGGCGTCCGCGTAGCCGTCCACCCGGCGGCGGGTGAACAGCGGCTGGATCAGCCGCCGCTGGCGCTGGTAGTCGGTGTCCTGCGAGGTGAGCAGCCCGTTGCCGAAGCTGACCCGGATCTCCTCGTAGAAGCTGTTCTCCTTGCGGAAGTTGGCGGCCTGGCCGGCCAGCACCTGCTGGGCGCCCTCCGGGGAGTAGACCCCGTAGAACTCGGCCCGCAGCCCGGGCGGACCGGCGGTGAACCGCACCACGTCCCCGTACTCCCGGTGCCCCGCCAGGTACGTGCCCAGCGGGTCACGCTTGAGGTCGAACATCGAACCGAGCAGCGGCACGCCGGCCGGCCCCGGCACCTGTGTCACCGACAAAGGAACCCCCCTTTTTGAACAGACATTCGCACCCCACGCTAACTGACGGAGTATCAGCGCAGATAGAGCGCACGTTCGGCCACGGAGGCCGGCCTGTCACTTCGCACATGCGGCCCACACGCCCCCTCGTGCCTGGCCCGTGCAATGAAACAGGGGATATTTGGGCCGCAGCTACGGCACTATGATCGCCTCACCACACTCTGAGGAGACTCGTTCACATGACCGTCACCGTCCGCCGCGCCGCCCTGGCCGCCACCGCCTTCGCCCTGGCCGCCGGGCTCACCGCGTGCAGCAGCTCCGGTTCCACGAGCTCCTCGCCCTCGGCCTCGGCCGCCGGCCCCAAGCTGTCCGGCACCGTCACCGTCTTCGCCGCGGCCTCCCTCAAGGAGAGCTTCACCGAGCTCGGCAAGCGCTTCGAGACCGCCTACCCGGGCGTCAAGGTGACCTTCAACTTCGGCGGCTCCTCCGCGCTGGCCACCTCGATCACCTCCGGCGCCCCGGCCGACGTCTTCGCCGCCGCCTCCACCAAGACCATGAAGACCGTCACCGACGCCAAGGCCGCGAACGACTCCAAGGTCTTCGTCCGCAACACCCTCGCCATCGCCGTCCCCAAGGGCAACCCCAAGCACATCGCCGCCCTCAAGGACCTGGCCGGCGGCGGCCTCAAGGTCGCGCTCTGCGCCAAGGAGGTGCCGTGCGGCGCCGCCGCGCTGGACGCCCTCAAGGCCGGCGGGGTCAACCTCACCCCCGTCACGCTGGAGCAGGACGTCAAGGGCGCCCTCACCAAGGTCGAGCTCGGCGAGGTGGACGCCTCCCTCGTGTACAAGACCGACGTCAAGGCCGATGCCGCCAAGATCGACGGTGTGGACTTCCCCGAGGCCGCCCAGGCCGTCAACGACTACCCGATCGCCGCGCTCGCCAAGGCCCCCAACCCCGACGGCGCCGCCGCCTTCACCGCCTACGTCCAGTCGGCCGACGCCCGACGGGTCCTCACCGAGGCCGGTTTCCAGACCCCGTGACACTCGCTCAGCCCCGCACCCGCCGCCGTCCGCGCCGTTCCCGGACTCCGTACGCGCTCCTGCTGCCCGCGCTGCTCGGCCTCACCTTCCTGGTGCTGCCGCTGGCCGGGCTGCTGATCCGTGCGCCGTGGAGCGACATGCCCGAGCAGCTGACCAGCCCCGAGGTCTGGGAAGCGCTGCGGCTCTCGCTGCTCTGCGCGACGGCGGCGACCGGTCTCTCCCTGCTCTTCGGGGTGCCGCTCGCCTGGCTGCTGGCCCGGACGGAGTTCCCCGGGCGGGGGCTGGTGCGGGCGTTGGTCACCCTGCCGTTGGTGCTGCCGCCGGTGGTCGGCGGCGTGGCACTGCTGCTGGTGCTCGGCCGCAACGGCATCGTCGGACGGTACCTGGACGCCTGGTTCGGCATCACCCTGCCCTTCCACACGGCCGGGGTGGTGCTGGCCGAGGCCTTCGTGGCGATGCCCTTCCTGGTGATCAGCGTCGAGGGCGCCCTCCGGGCCGCCGACCCGCGCTACGAGGAGGCCGCCGCGACCCTCGGCGCCTCCCGCCTCACCGCCTTCCGGCGCGTCACCCTCCCCCTGATCGCCCCCGGCGTGGCGGCCGGCGCCGTCCTGGCCTGGGCCCGCGCCCTCGGCGAGTTCGGCGCCACCATCACCTTCGCGGGCAACTTCCCCGGCAAGACCCAGACCATGCCGCTCGCCGTCTACCTGGCCATGGAGTCCGAGCCCGCGGCAGCCATCGCCCTCAGCCTGGTCCTGCTCGCCGTCTCGATCGCGGTCCTCGCGGGGCTCCGCGGCCGGTGGATGTCATGACCGGCGTCATGGCGGGGCGTGGTGACACCGCTGGGGCGCGGGGAACTGCGCGAGCCGGACGGCGGACCAGCGTGAGATCGGGGCACGTCAGCCAGTTGCACGTGCTGCCGTTCCCCCGCGCGCAGTTCCCCGCGCCCCCG
>NZ_JBVJLD010000002.1:436784-454747 GCF_055584905.1 Kitasatospora sp. NPDC088742
AGCGGGGCGCAGTCGATTCCCCAGAGGTTGCCCATGTCGCTTGATGCCCGTCTCATCGTCGAGCGCAGCGCCCAGGCGGGCCGGGCCGGGTTCCGGCTGGACCTCGAACTCGCCGCCGCCCCCGGGGAGGTGGTCGCGCTGCTGGGCCCCAACGGCGCCGGGAAGTCCACCGCGCTGCGCGCCCTCGCGGGGCTGCTGCCGCTGACGGGTGGTCACCTGGAGCTGGACGGCGGCCCGCTGGAGGTGCCGGCCAAGGGCATCCACACGCCCGCCGAGTCCCGCCCCGTCGGTGTCGTCTTCCAGGACTACCTGCTCTTCCCCCACCTCTCCGCCCTCGACAACGTCGCCTTCGGGCTCCGCTGCCAGGGCATGAACCGCCGCGCCTCCCGCGAGGCCGCCCTCCCCTGGCTGGAGCGGATGGGCCTGGCCGAGCACGCCCAGGCCCGCCCCGGCGGGCTCTCCGGCGGACAGGCCCAGCGCGTCGCGCTCGCCCGCGCGCTCGCCGTACGCCCCCGGTTGCTCCTGCTGGACGAGCCGCTCGCCGCCCTGGACGCCCGGACCCGGCTGGACGTCCGGGCCCAACTCCGGCGCCACCTAGCCGAGTTCGAGGCGGTGGCCGTACTGGTCACCCACGATCCGCTGGACGCGATGGTGCTGGCCGACCGGCTCGTGGTGGTGGAGGAGGGGCGCGAGGTGCAGTCCGGCCCGCCGGCCGAGATCGCCCGGCACCCCCGGACCGACTACATCGCCCGCCTGGTAGGCCTCAACCTCTACCAGGGGGAGGCCTCCGGACACACCGTCACCCTTCCCGGCGGCGGCCCCTCCCTCACCACCAGCGAGGAGCTCACCGGGCCGGCCTTCGTCGCCTTCCCGCCCGCCGCCGTGGAACTGCACCGCTCCCGGCCGGACTCCAGCGCCCGCAACGTCTGGCAGCTGGAGGTCACCGGCCTCGACCTGCACGGCGACCAGGTCCGGGTGGACCTGGCCGGGCCGCTCGAACTGGCCGCCGACCTCACCCCGGCGGCCGCCGCCGAACTCGACCTGGCGCCGGGCACCGCGGTCTGGGCCACCGTCAAGGCGGCCCAGACCCACGCCTACCCGGCCTGATCAGCGCCGCCGCAGCCGCCGACCCGCCACCACCAGCCCGGCACCCACCAGCCCGAGCACCGCGGCACCCAGCACCGGGCGCTGCCACCCGCCCGCACCCGTCTCCGGCAGGCTCCCGTCACCACCGTCGATCGGTGGCACGGGCACCGGCGGGGCGCTGCTCCGCGTCGGGCCGGGTGTCGGCGTCACCGACTGGCTGGGCGTGGGGGCGGGACTCGGCGTGGGTGTCGGCGTGAGCGTTGGTGTCGGCGTCGGCGTAGGCGTGGGCGTAGGTGTGGGAGTCGGCGTAGGCGTAGGCGTAGGTGTGGGCGTAGGTGTGGGAGTCGGCGTAGGCGTAGGCGTGGTGTTGTCCTTGCAGCGCGCGTGCACTTCGCCCAGCCGCAGCGTACTGATGTCCCCCTGGTACACCTGGGCACCGGTCGTGTCGTTGAGCACCCCGCTGACCGCGATGTCCAACCACGCCGACGCGTCGTACTGCCGGCTCTGCGTGGGCGGGTCCTGATGCGGCGTCACCACCACCGTCAGCGTGCTGGCCCCGATGTTCGGTTCGTTGAAGTCCGCGCCGGTGACCGCGAGCTGCGTGGTACCGACGCCGACCCGCTGTCCCAGCACCGTGATCTGCGCCGCGTCCGTCCGGTTGTACGCCAGCGCGTATGGGCCGATCGGCGGCGGCACGCACTCCGCGTAGGAGTCGATCGCCGCCACCCCGCTCCCACCCGGGGCCGCCCGGATGCTCACCAGCGGCCTGGTGTTGTGGATCATCTCCAGATCGGTCAGCTGGGCCTGGCCGTAGATCTTGCTCTCGGCCGCGTCGGTCCGGCTGACCTGGGTGGCGATGGTGAGTTTGGTGAGCACCCCGTCCGGGTCGCTGAAGTCCCCGTTGTCGGCGTCACCGAAGGCCACGCTGTCCGCCGTGCCGTAGATGCCGCTGAACGCGGTCATCCCGATCGGGTCCACCTTCTGGTTGGTGAGCTTCACCAGCTCCGAGGTGGAGAGCGCGCTCGGGTCGACCGCCCTCGGGCCCACCGCCATCGAGGGCACCATCGCCAACGCCCCGAGCGCCACCGCCGTACAACCCGCCACCGCGACCCGTCGTGTCATGAATTCAGACATACCACCCCAAAATCCACATGATGACGACGGCGCGCGCAGCCAGGCGCCCGCGCACTACCTCGGCACGAACCCCGACTCGTACGCCACGATCACCGCCTGCGTCCGGTCCCGCGCGCCGAGCTTCGCGAGCACGCTGCTGACGTGCGTCTTGACGGTCTGCACGCCGAGGAAGAGCCGCTCCGCGATCTCCCCGTTCGACAGCCCCTGCGCCACCAGCCGCAGCACCTCCGCCTCACGCTCCGTCAGCCCGGCCCGGTCCAGCGCCTCCCGGGCCGGACGGTTGGCCCGCTCCCCCGCCAGCCGGCGGATCGCGGCCGGGAAGAGCAGCGACTCCCCCGCCGCCACCAGCCGCACCGCGTGCGCGATCTCGGCCGGCCGCGAACGCTTGAGCAGGAAGCCGTCGGCGCCGGCCCGCAGCGCCTCGTAGACGTAGTCGTCGTTCTCGAAGGTGGTGACCACCAGGATCTTCGGGGCCGCCGCACCGCCCACCGCACCGCCCGCCGCCAGGATCGCCCGGGTCGCGCTCAGCCCGTCCACCTCCGGCATCCGGACGTCCATCAGCACCACCTGCGGCCGCAGGGTGCGGGCCAGCACCATCGCCTCCGCACCGTCCGCCGCCTCGCCGATCACCCGGAGGTCGCCCTGGGCCTCCAGCACGGCCCGCAGCCCGGCCCGGACCAGCTCCTCGTCGTCCACCAGCAGGATGTCGATCATGCCGACAACCGTAGCGGCAGCCGCACCGAGAGCACCCACTCCTCCCCCTCCCAGCCGGCCACGGCCTCCCCGCCCAGCAGGGTGGCCCGCTCCCGGATGCCGCGCAGGCCCTTGCCCCCGCCCCGCCGCGAACCGCCCTCCGCCGAGCGCCCGTTGGTGCTGCGGATGAGCAAGTCCCCGTCCTCGGTGGCGAGTCGGAGGGTGATCGGCTGCCCGGGGGCGTACTTGAGGGCGTTGGTGACGGCCTCCTGGACGATCCGGTACGACTCCCGGGAGAGCACTCCCGGGAGCGCTCCGGGCGCCACCGCGACCACCGCCACCACCGGGCTGCCGGCCGCCCGGGCGGTGTCGAGCAGCCCGGCCACCTGCTCCACCCCCGGCTGCTCCACCGCCGAGCCGTCCGCGCTGTCCCGCAGCAGCACCAGGGTGCGCTCCAGGTCGTCCATCGCCCGGCGGCCGGTCTCCTCGATCACCTCCAGCGCCTTCGCCACGAAGGTCGGGTCGGCCACCTCCCGCGCCGCGCCCGCCTGGAGCACCGTGACGGTGAGCGCGTGCCCGATCGAGTCGTGCAACTCCCTTGCCAGCCTGTTCCGTTCGAGCAGACGCTCGGCCCGCTGCTCCACCTCGGCCAGCCGCTCCGCCGGGGAAGGCCCCAACAACCGGACCGCCATGGCCAGTTGCACCCGACCGGCCAGCGAGACGAACCAGGTCAGCGCCACCAGCGCCAACGCGACGCACGGCAGGTAGACCAACGGCGTTACGGCCTCCGGCAGTTGGAGACCAAACGGCTCCGGGTGCCGGCCCGTCACCACGTACGAGACGGTCGAGACCGACCCGGCCACCCCGAACAGCGAGACGTAGCCCACCGGCACGCCGAGGGCGACCCGGCCCAGCAGCCAGGCGGCCGTCCGCCGCCGGTCGGTCCAGCCCACCGAGGAGGTGGCACCGATCTCCTCCTCCCGCTCCGGCACCAGCAGCAGCCGCGCCTGCACCCCCTCGGCCCGCCGGACCGCCGGGATCTGCGCGATCAGCACCAGCAGCACCGACACCAGCGCCGCCCACCTGGCGAGCAGTTCGGCCAACCCGACCCCGGGTTCGACGCCCGGGTACACCATCAGCACCACCCCCGCGAAGACCATGCCCACCACCAGGTGGAGCCAGCGGGCGTAGGTGACCGGCGAGAGCAGCGGGGCGAAGATCCTCTTGAGCACCCGCCCATCGTGCCAGCCCCGTTGCCACCCCCGGCTCCCTCCCGAGAGGGAGGCCGTCCCCTCCCCGGCGGGATCCCCCCGCACCCCCGCCCCGGCTGGAATGGAGCACATCGACAACGCCGAGGAGGCGAACGTGATCCAGGTCCAGGGCCTGAGCAAGACCTACGGACGGACCCGAGCCGTGGACGACCTCTCCTTCGAGGTCCGCCCCGGCTCGGTGACCGGCTTCCTCGGCCCGAACGGCGCCGGCAAGACCACCACCATGCGGATGGTCCTCGGCCTGGACCGCCCGACCGCCGGCCGGGCCCTGGTCGACGGCCGCCCGTACACCGAACTGACCGACCCGCTCCGCACCTTGGGCGCCCTACTGGACGCCAACGCGGTGCACGGCGGCCGCACCGCCCGGGGCCATCTGCTCTGCCTGGCCCGCAGCAACGGCCTCCCCGACCGGCGGGTGGCCGAGGTGCTGGAACAGGTCGGTCTGGACGGGGCGGCCGGGCGCCGGGTCCGCGGCTTCTCGCTCGGCATGCGCCAGCGGCTCGGCGTCGCGGCGGCGCTGCTCGGCGACCCGCCGGCGCTGCTGCTGGACGAGCCGGTCAACGGCCTGGACCCCGAAGGCATCCGGTGGATCCGCACCCTGCTGCGCGCCCTGGCCGCCGAGGGCCGCTCGGTGCTGGTCTCCTCACACCTGATGACGGAGATGGCCCTGACGGCGGATCACCTGGTGGTCATCGGCCGGGGCCGCCTGCTGGCCGACTCCACCCTGGACGCCTTCATCGCCGAGCACGGCCGCCCCCGGCTGCGGGTGCGCGCCGTCGACCCGGAGAAGCTGGCCCGGCTGATGGCCGAGACCTCCCTCTCCGCCACCCCGGCCGGGGACGGCGCCTGGGAGGTCGACGGGGTGAGCGGCGAGGAGTTCGCCCGGTACGCCGCCGCGCACGGCGTCGTCCTGTACGAGATCGCGAGCCAACAGGACTCGCTGGAGGAGGCCTTCATGCGGATGACCGCGGACAGCGTCGAGTACCGGGCGGTGGCGGCATGACCACCCACGCCCTCGTGCTGCGCTCCGAGTGGACCAAGCTCACCACCCTGATCTCCCAGTGGTCCGCCCCGATCGTCTCCGTCGTCCTCAGCGTCGGCATCACCTTCCTGGTGAACGTGAACTACGCCTCCGACAGCTCGCTCACCGAGGACAAGAGCATCGGCATCTTCTACGGCTTCAACTTCGGCCAGGTCCCGCTGGCCTGCCTCGGCATCCTGCTGATCGGCCAGGAGTTCAACTCCGGCAGCATCCGCGCCTCGCTCACCGCCGTCCCGAGGCGCGGCCGCCTCTACGCCGCCAAGGCCCTGCTCGGCGCCGGCCTCGGCCTGCTGGCCGGACTGCTCACCACCGGCGGCTCCATGCTCGTGGTCGCCAACACCACCGGCCTCGACCTCTCCGCCCCCGGCATGCTCCGCACCGCCGTGGCCGGGGTCCTCTACTGCCCGATGCTGGTGCTGATCTGTTTCGCCGTCACCGCCTGCTTCCGCAACCTCAGCGCCGCCCTCGGCCTGCTCACCCCGCTGGTCTTCTTCGGCACCACCGCCCTGGCCGCCATCCCGGGCGTCCGGGTCGTCGCCCAGTACCTCCCGGACCGGGCCGGCCAGTACGCCTGGAAGCAACTGTCCGACCCGCACGTCGCCTTCGGCCACTGGACCGGCCTGCTCCTGATGGCCGTCTGGACGGTCGCCCTGCTCTGGCTCGGCCACCGCTCGCTGACCCGCAAGGACGTGTAGCGGCCGTCCGGGTGTCCGGGTGTCCGGGTCCGTCCGGGGTGGTCCGAGCCTGCTGCCGGCCGCCCCGGCCCGGTGGCAGCATCTCCCCTCGGCGGCGCCCCGGGCCATCGGGGGCGGGCCGTCCAAGCTACGGCCGGCGGGGTGCCGCCGGCCCAGGGAGGGGTACCCCATGAGGAAGACCAGTCGCCGGGCCAAGGCGGGACTCGCCGTCGCCCTCGCGGTCGGCGCACTGCTGCCGCTGACCGCCTCCGGCACCGCCAGCGCCGCCACCAGCGGCGGCTGCCGCGGCTACACGCCCTACGGCGCCTACCCGAGCGGTGTCCAGCTCAACCCGTGCAACATCGTCTACAACGGCTCGGACGCGTACGGCTACGTCAACAGCCCGCAGACCGACATCCGGATCTACCTCCAGGTCGGCTGGAAGCCCGCGTGGCAGGCCGGTGAGCCCACCCAGTTCAGCAACGCGGTCGACGTCGGCGTGGTCGGCCCGGGCACCGGCTACTACCGGGGGGACATCTACTCGGGCGGCGTTCCGGGCTACTGCTACTACACCCGCATGTGGTACAAGAACGGCTCCTACACCTCGGGTTGGTCCGAGTCCCCCGCCACCTGCTTCTAGCGACCGAAGGCCGGATGGTCCGCGACCACGGTGCAGGAACCGGGGGCGATCTCGGTGAGTGCAGGAACCCGGATCAAGTCTCTCCTGGACACCATGGCAGCCTTCGGGCATCGACGGATGGGCCGACCGTACCGTACTCGCCGATGTGATCGCCGAGAATTCGGCGGCAGCTGGCGCTGCCCCGACCCGCCACGCTGCTGCTGCTGCTCCCGAACGAGCTCTTCAGATCCCGAACGCGGTTCGCCATGCGTCGAGTGCCGGTACGGTCCGCTGGCCGACGACCTTGGGAGCCAGGCCCGGGTCAAGGCGGGTCATGGCGTGGACAACGTCGATGAAGGGCGAGTCCTGCAACGCCTGAGCCAACTCGTCAGCTTCGGGGTCGTCATCCTCGACCAGGTTATGCCAGTCCCGCATGTTCGAGCAGGCCCTCCGGAAGGCAGCTTGGCGTCCTCTCACGAGGTCATGGCGGTTGAGGCCGAAAACGCTGATGGTGGCCTCGCCCTTGGGGGATCCGTCGACCGCCGTGTACTCGCCGCTGCCCAGGAGTAGCTCCAGATGGTCAGCGGGGTCTTCCGCCGTGGGGTCGGCCAGCAGACAGGCTCCAGTCGCCGCATCCACCGGATACTGCTCCCGTTTCTCGTTGCTGTTGCACCAGGAGCAGGCGAGCAGGTGGTTCAGCCACACGAAGGCCCGGTGCGGCGCGTTGTCGAGCGGCCGGAAGTGGTCGATGTCCGTGGCCCTGCTGTCGTCGCAGCACATGCAGCGCGCCGCGCCACGGGCCATGCGTTCCAGCGCGGTGCGTACGTGGCCCTTGGGCGCCTTGGCCCTGGTCCAATGTTCGCGTGCGGCTGCCGTTGTGCCGCCGGCCGTCTCGACGCTGGCCGTCCACGTGGCGAGCAGCCTCTGTGCCCGTGTGGGGAGTTCGACACGTTGGAGGGGGATCATCGGTACTGTTCCAGCCGTGCCGACACCTCGGCAACCCGGGCACGGCACTAGTCAGTAGGTCGGTCAGCTGACGGTACTCCTCGTCCTCTTCAGGGGTAGTGGTCTGCGCATACACCTTGCGCTCCAGAGCCACCAGGCGCCGACGCTCGCGCTCGGCACGGCTGGAGAACAGGGTTTCCAGGCCGAACAGCTCCGAAATCACCGCGTCATCACCAGTGCCGTAGACGACCCGGCGATAGAGGTCCTCCTGGACGACCTCTGGGGCGTGGTGCTCGTCGATGCCTGGCAGGCGGATCAGGGCGCCTTCGTCGGCAGCCTGGCAGATGTACGTCCGGGGAGCACCAAGATTGATCCTCACGCGACGGCCACCGCCCCCGTGCCACCTGCCGACCGGGCCATGGTCCAGGCTGTTTGCCGTCGACTTCCACGACGATTCGTACGGCCCCGGGGAGGAGGAGCAGGAAGTCCATGCGCTCACGGCCGAGGACACTGTCCTTGCCTCCCCCCTCTGACACGCCTTCACCGTGTCGGGGTCAGAGCGCCAGGGCGTCCTCGATCAGGCGTAGCCGGTGGCGGGCCATTGCGAGATTGGCGCGGGCGCGGTCGAGCACCAGGTAGAGGGTCAACGCACCGTTGGAGTGGGTGAGCGGGCGGATCAGGTGGTACTGGCGGGTGAGGGTGGTCAGGACGTCCTCGACCCGCTCGTCGCCGAGGCCGGTCAGGTCCGCGGTGCGGCGGGTGGCGCGGACCAGGTCGGTGCTGGCGGCCGCCGCGAGTTCCAGGTCCCGGACGGCTCCCATCGTGCCCAGGGCCATGCCACTGTCGACGTCGACGACGGCCGCGCCCAGGGCACCGTCGATGGTCATCGCGTCCTTGAGTGCGCTCTCGATGTCTGACATCCGCCCCTCCGTATCGGTTGCTGACATCCGGAGGTTAGGCGGGCGGCAGGCCCCTGGCGATGAGACGGCCGGTGTTGATCGGGATCGACCCGGCGTGACCGCATGATGGTCTGCAATGATCGCGAGTTGAAGAATTCTTCACATCCATAGATGATGGTTCCTGCATTCGGAGTGACAGCAGGCTCGGCCCACCCGGCCGGGGCACGGGAGGGATGAATGGTGAGCGACGTGTTCGACCAGGAGCTGCGGGAGCAGCTCGCCGAGGCCCGCCGTGAGCTGGCTGCGGCTCGGGCGGTCGGTGACGACGACGGGGTGCAGGCGTACGCGGGGCGGATCACGCAGTTGCTGCGGATCGCCGCTCACCACGGCATCGTCCTCGACCACGGGGCGGACGAAGAGGAAGAGGACTGAACGACATGGCTGTCCCGCTGTACCAGGCGAAGGCGGAGTTCTTCCGCACCCTCGGGCACCCGGCCCGGATCCGGGTCCTGGAGCTGCTGCAGGACGGGCCGCTGCCGGTACGTGAACTGCTGGCGGCGCTGGAGATCGAGGCGTCCAGCCTCTCCCAGCAGCTGGCGGTGCTGCGCCGCAGCAACCTGGTGACCGCCACCCGCGAGGGCAACACGGTGGTCTACGAGCTGAGCACTCCCGACGTGGCCGATCTCCTGCGGGCGGCGCGGCGCATCCTCACCACGATGATCACCGACCAGGGCGAACTGCTCGCCCAGCTGCGCGAGTCCGACCTGCCGGAGAAGTCGGCGTGAGTACGGCCCGGAAGCCGGTGGCGGGTCGGGTCGGGGCCCGGGTGCGGGCGGTGCTGCCGGACCGTCAGGGGCTGGCGTCGATGGGGCGTTCTCCGCGCAAGGACCTGTTGGCCGGGCTGACGGTGGCGATCGTGGCGCTGCCCCTCGCGCTCGGCTTCGGGGTCGCCTCCGGCGCGGGCGCCGAGGCGGGGCTGGCCACCGCTGTGATCGCCGGCGCGCTGGCGGCGGTGTTCGGCGGGTCCAACTTCCAGGTCTCCGGGCCCACCGGGGCGATGACCGTGGTGCTGGTGCCGATCGTCCACGAGTTCGGTGTCTCCGGGGTGCTGACGGTGGGTCTGCTCTCCGGTGTGCTGCTGATCGCCCTCGCGCTCGGTGGGGCGGGGCGGTTCATGGCCTACGTACCGGCTCCGGTGGTGGAAGGTTTCACCTTGGGCATCGCCGGGGTGATCGGCCTCCAACAGGTCCCCGCCGCCCTCGGGGCGAAGCCGGGCGAGGCCGAGAACGTGGTGGTCGCCGCCTGGCAGGCCGTGGCCGACTTCGCGCACCACCCCGACCTCGCCGCTGCGGGGCTGGCCGCCGGGGTGGCGCTGGTCATGCTGCTCGGCGCGCGCCTGCGCCCGGGCGTTCCGTTCTCTCTCCTCGCCGTCATCGCCGCGACCCTGGTCGCGAGCCTCGCGCACCTGGACGTGGCGACCATCGGCCACCTGCCGGCCGGGCTCCCCGCGCCCTCCCTCGGTTTCCTCGACCTCGGCGCGGTGCCGCACCTGGCGACGGCCGCGCTCGCGGTCGCGGCGCTGGCCGCGCTGGAGTCGCTGATGTCCGCCACCGCGGCCGACGCGATGAGCGTCTCCGAGCGCCACGACAGCGACCGCGAACTCTTCGGCCAGGGCCTGGCCAACCTCGTCGTCCCGCTGTTCGGTGGGGTCGCCGCCACCGGCGCCATCGCCCGCACCGCCGTCAACGTCCGCTCCGGCGCCGCCTCCCGGCTCGCCGCCCTGGTGCACGCCGTGGTGCTCGCCGTGGTGGTCTTCGCCGCCGCACCGCTGGTGTCCGGGATCCCGCTGGCCGCCTTGGCCGGGGTCCTGATCGCCACCGCCGTCCGGATGGTCGAGGTCGCCTCGCTGCGCGCGCTCGCCCGCGCCGGACGGGGTGAGGCCGCGATCCTGGCCCTCACCGCCGGTGTCACCCTGGCCTTCGACCTGGTCACCGCCGTCGTCGTCGGTCTGCTGGTGGCCGGGGTGCTGGCGCTGCGTCAGGTCGCCCGCACCGCCGCCCTCGCGCAGGAGCCGCTGCACACCGGCCCGCCGCCGGGCGGCCACCGCCGGCAGGAGCAGGCGCTGCTGGCCGAGCACATCGCCGCCTACCGGATCGACGGCCCGCTGTTCTTCGCCGCCGCCCACCGCTTCCTGCTCGAACTCGCCGAGACCACCCACCTGAAGGCGATCGTGCTGCGGATGTCCCACGTCACCGCCATCGACTCCACCGGCGCCCTCGTCCTGGCCGACGTGATCACCAAACTCCGCCGGCGCGGCGTCCTGGTCCTGGTCTCCGGCGTACAGGACGAGCACCGACGCACCCTGGACGCACTCGGGGTCCTCGACACGCTGGAAGCGGAGGGTCTGGTCTTCAAGAGCACCCCCGACGCCATCATCCGCGCCGAGCAGCTCACCACAGATCCCCGTCCGAAGGCCGCACACTGATGCCCCGCCGGCCACGCACGTGCCCGGAGGCGTGATGGCGATCCGCTGGTGGGGCCGTACGCACGGGCCCGGACCACAAGGCTCCGGCGAGGTGCCGGCAACCCGCGACGCCGGTGCGCGGCGGACGTACGAGGCCGAGCTCGCCAACACCCCGCCCGCCGTCGCCCTGACCCGCCGCACCACCCACACCTGCCTCACCGCCTGGGGTATCCCCGCCCGGGCAGCGGTCCTGGACGCCGCACTGCTGGTGGTCACCGAACTGGTCGTCAACTGCCTGCGCCACGCCGCCGACCGCTCCCCGCAGATCCGCCTCACCCTCGGCCTCGGCGCCGGATGGCTGGAGATCGCCGTGACCGACGACCACCCGCACCAGCCGGCCACAGCCAAAGCAGGAGGCCTGCGCGTGATCACCGACCTCGCCCGCGACTTCGGCGGCCACCTGGCCGTCACCCCTTCCCCATGGGGCCCGGGTAAGACCGTCCGGGTCCTACTGCCTGTACCGAACCGATAGGAGCCCCCCGGTTGCGATTCGAGATCACCCCCTACGACGACCACGGCACGCCCACCGCGTCGACTGTCCTCGACCTGCCTGCACTGAAAGAACGCCTCGCCCGGGCCCTCGTCAGCGGCGAACGCCTCCACATCAAGCCCCGGCCCCGCGCCGCGGCCCCCGTCACCCGTGAGAAGGAGCCGAGGCTGTGAGCGAAACCGTCCGTGACGAGAAGGCCAGGCGCAAGCAGATGTGGGTCCGCGCCTGCGTTTACATCGCCGGCACCCACCTGTTCGCCGGCTTTGTCATCCTGCTCTTCGCCCTCGGCAACCGCCACTGACCCGACCCCCGCACCATTGCCGGATGCCATGCCGTCACGGCACCCGCACGCCGGGGAATCCCCGGTGCTGTCGCCACTGCGAGGCGAGGATCGCCATGTCGTGGTCGTCGACCCACACCTCGCCGTAGCGCAGTGCCTCGCGTCGGGTGCCCTCCAGGACGAAGCCGACCTTCGCGTACGCGCGGCGGCCGCGCGGATTGTGGTCGAACACGGTCAGCGAGATCCGGTTCAGCCCGAGTCGCTCGAAGCCGTAACCCACGATCAGCCGCACCGCCTCGGTACCCAGCCCGCGATCACGGCCGGCCCCGGTGAGGGCGATCCGGAAGCCGCAGCTGCGGTTGGCCGGGCTCCACTCGTTCAGCACCACCTCACCGACACAGCCCCCGCCCGCCCGGTCGACGACGGCCAGGTCCAGCCGGTCCGTCTGCTGCGCCCGGCTGCCGTACCACTCGCGCATCCGGTGCTCGTCCTGCTCGCTCCACGGCGGCGCGGACGTCGTCCCGGGGTCGCCGTCCGTGTAACGCCCGACCTCGGGATCGGTGAGCAAGTCGCGTATCGCCGCCGCGTCCTGTGCCAGGTCGAACGGGCGCAGCAGCACCAACTCGCCGGTCAGCGTGGGTTTGACGGAGAAGTCGGTGGGCTGCTGATCATCCATGCCGCGAGTCTGGGCGCGGCCCGGCTGCCTCGGCAAACAGGTTTCGCCAGGACCGGGGCCGGGGGCGCACCGGAGCACAGATGGGCCGGGCCGAGGACGGTACGTACGTCCATGTTCGCGGTGTCGGACGCGAGTGGCCAGGCTCGAATCAGGAGGTGTTCTGGCCGGTCAGGGCGGCGGCCAAGGCCTGGGTCAGACCTGGGTGGTCCAGCCGTGGCAGGACGTGTCCGGCCGGGGCGAGGCCGGCCAGCGCACGGGCGGCGGTGAGCAGGTCGGTGACGGTGGGCCGGTGGTCACGGGCGGTGGTGAGCAGGGCCGGGAGCGCGTGCAGGGGGTGGGGGCGGTGCGCGGCAAGGTGCAGCGGGGGCGGTTCCTGCGGGTGGGCGCGCAGCACTGTGGTGTCACCCGCATTCAGGGGCAGTCCGGTGAGGTCGACGATGAGGTCGGCCGCGTCGGTGGCCTCGGTGATCGGGCGGTGCCCGTCGTGGAGGAAGAGTTCGCCGACCCCTGCGGTGTTCAGCAGGCCCACCAGAGCGCGGTTGTGGTGGGCTCCGGTCACCACGACGGTGGCGTCCTCGATGCGGATGCGCCTGCGTTCGAAAGTGGTGAACACCGCGGCCAGGGTCGAGACGGAGTGCGCGTGTCCGGTCGTGTCGATGGCCGCGGTCCGGCCGCCTTCCAGAGCGGTGAGCACGGCGTCGGCGTGGACGGGATGGGTGTGCATCAGGCAGACGGCGGTGAAGCCCGGCGCGATCGCGGTCACCGCCACCGCGAACGCCTTCGGGGTGTCGGCGGCCAGCGGCAGCGGGTGGACGTCCAGACCGGTGGCCCGGCGCAGGTGCACGGCGGCCGACTCCAGCGCGGGCAGCACGGTCTCCGCCGGCAGCGGGCCCAGCCGGTGGACGGCCGAGGCGTTGGAGACCAGCGCGATGCGGCGGCGCCGACCGGTGCAGGCGTCCACCCGGCCGGGGTCGAGCAGCAGATGATTGATGACCCGCAGGTCCGCGTCGACGTCCAGCAGTGCCAGGTCGCGGGCCGAGGCCGCCGGAACGCACAGCCGCTGGGTGACCTTGCCGGAGGCGGCGGCGGTCATGGCGGGGTCACCGAGGTGAACCAGGTCGGCGCCCATGCGGTCCCGCAGCAGGGCGCGCAGCCGCTCCTGGGTGTCGGGGCCGTCAGTGTCGACCGTGACGCAGCACAGCCCGGTGTCGGGATCGGGATCCCCGACCGTCAGCACCAGACGGCCCTCGACCGCATCCGCCGCCTTGAACAGCGCGCGGGCGGCCGACGGCGGCACGTGCACCTGCAGGGCGTAGGCCGGGCGCAGCAGCCCGAACCAGGTCACCGTTCACACCGCGCGGGCCGCCGCAGGTTCACGGGCTCTCCTCGCCGGCCGCCTGCTCTGCGGTGGGTGGGGTGAGGTCGAGTCCTTGTGCGCGGGCGAGCCGTTCCAGCTCCTCCAGCTCCACCGAGCACAGGGCGAGCGTCCAGGCGTCCTGCTCCCGGGCGGCCTCGCTCCGGGCACGGCGGATGCGCTCGGCCCGCTCGCGCACCGTCCACTCGAAGTCCTCGTCCGCCACCGGCTCCTTAAGTTTCTTGTTGTGCTGCAGGCTGCGGACGGGGGTCAGGCCTTCTCCACGAAGGCGGTCGTGAAGACCAGGCCCTTCACCTCCAGGTTCTTGGTCAGGGTCACGCAGTCGCTCTCCGCCAGCGTTGCCGTTGCTGTCCTTCGTCACGACATCGCTCATCCTGCGTCCTCCTGAATCGCGCCCGGTGCTGGGCGCGGGCAGGGCCGTGCTTCTCGAAAAGCCGCCCCGGGTCGGTGTTCCGGGGCGGCCCTCGCGGCGGCCCTCGTGCGGGGATGCAAAAGGACTGCGCACGCAAGACTTTACCAGTTGCTAACATTGGCAACTGCGAGGGATGGAGGGAGGCGCAGGTGCGTGTTTCACCGGAAGCCGTCAGGCGGTGCCGATCGCTCCGCGCCCGCCCGGGAACGTGCGGTCGTCCCGGGCATGTGTGAGGTGCCAGTGCCCCGGCCCACCGGGCACCTGGGCCTCCCTTCGTTCTCCGTCCAACGGGGAACCCCTCGCGCTCACCGCCGCCCTGACGGTGTGGCGACCATGGGGAAAGGGCGGCGGTGAGCATGCAGCGGGACTTCGGACCGTAGAACCGGTCGTGCCGGGCGGCCGGTCACGAGAGCAGCTTGCGTGCACCGTCCTCGACTCCGCGGGCAATCTCGACGACCGACGGGACCTGACCCCCGGCAGGGACAACGGCGAGGCGGCCGAGGCACCGCGCACGTCGCAGCGGCCACACGGCGGGCGAACTACTCCGAGGCGTCGAGAACGATCGAATGGCAGCTCTCGATCCGGGACACGATGGCCTCGCGCGGACCGTGCCGCCAAGCGTCACTGCTGTAGAACGCATCCTCCTGTGCACGATGCTCCTCCAGCGAGGCGAACGTGCGAATCAGGTACGCCTCCTCGTGCCCATCCTCGGCGACCAGGGACATCCCGCAGTCCACCACCCGGATGCCGGCCTTCTCCAGCAACGGCACGGACTCCTGCCTCATCACGCGAACGAACTCGCCGCCCGTACCCGGCTTCAGCCGGTACGTACGTATCTCCACAATCACAGCCATCCTCCTGTGGTCCCGAGGTGACCCGGGGGCGGTCCTGGCACCTGCTGGTGGCCGCCGAGACACCTCAGCGACCGACCTTCACCTCGCCCGCGGCAGTGTCAGCTGAACCTGCACGGTGAGGCCGGCCCCTCTGGCGCGGCATGCGCGTTCGACGCCTTCGAGGTCGACGGCATACAGGGCCGCGAGCCGGGCGTCCCGCTGTTCGACGGCCCCGGCCTCGGGTCCGGTGCGGCAATACCTGAGGACCTTAACAGTTGCTAATATTGGCAACTACGAGGGATGGAAGGGAGATGGGGATGCGTTCCCTGATGCGCAGTGGCCGGGCGCCTGCGGCGTGCCCGGGCTTCGGCACCTGGTGCCCGGACTCCCCGCCCGGCGGCCCCAGCCGCCGCCGGCATCCGGGACATCCCCGCCTCCCCCGCGCCCGATGCCGCGTCGGGCTCCCGGAGTACGGCCTGGAACGGCGGCGGTGACCATGCAGTGGCACGACGAGCAGCAGGACGGCACCAGCGTCATGCGTCTGTCCGGCTTCCTCGGCGAACGCGCGGTCCATCGCTTCCACGGGGCGTTCGAGTGGGTCTGCGCCCGCTCGGCAGGTCCTGTCGTCCTGGACCTTTCCGCCCTGCGCGGACTGAACGCACAGGGCGAGGAGGCGATCATTTTCGCGGCCTCGACCCTGCCGGCCGGGCGCGGACCGCTCGTCGTGTGCGGCCTGCGCGAGCGGCAAGGACCACGGCTGACCGCCGCCGCGGCGACGGGGCTGCTGAACCTGCGCCCCGACGTGCAGACCGCGCCGGCAGCGGCAGGGCTCGCCGATCCGCGCGGGGCCGATCCCGACGGAGGGCGCTGTTGATCCCCGGACTGCACCGCACCAAAGGCGGCGCACCACATCTGGGCGCCACCGCGCCGGGCCAGAGGGGCCCCTTCGGCGTCCGGCTCCACGAGGGTGAGCGCGAGAGCGGACAGGGCAGCGAACCGCACGTGGCCACGGCTGCGGATGCAAGCGCCGGGCGTTGACCGCGCCGCAGGCCGCGCCTGTCCGGGCCCGTGGCCTTCACCGGCAGGGGTGGTACAAGATGCCCGAGTAAGTCATATATTGTGCCGCTATGAGTGAGAACCTGCCTGCCTGTCCTAAGTGCTCCAGCGAGTACACCTACGAGATGAACGCGCTCATGGTCTGCCCCGAGTGCGGCAACGAGTGGGTCCGGGCCGAGCACGGCACCGAGGACAGCGGCGCGGCCGGCGAGCGCGTGGTCAAGGACGCGGTCGGCAACGTGCTCAGTGACGGCGACACCGTGACCGTCGTCAAGACCCTCAAGGTCAAGGGCAGCCCCTCCGGGATCAAGGCGGGCACCAAGGTGCGCAACATCCGCCTGGTCGACGGTGTCGACGGCCACGACATCGACTGCAAGGTCGACGGCTTCGGCCCCATGCAGCTCAAGTCCAGCGTGGTCAAGAAGGCCTGACGCCACGTCAACCGCCATGCCAGGGCCGCGGAGCCCGGGTCAGTCCGTGAAGGTGACCTCGCCGGTGTCCAGCCGGTAGTGCGCGCCGACCACCCACAGCACCCCGGCCTCCACCAGCGGACGCAGCAGAGGGTCGCAGCGCAGCGCTGCGACCGTCTGGCGGGTCTGGGCACGGATGGTCGCCTCCACCAGCAGCTCCGGCGGGCCTGCGAGCAGGCGGGCCTCCTCGTAGGGGCGGCGCAGGTCGTGCGCGATGTCGGCGAGGTGGCCGGGCAGCCGCTTGCCGTCGCGCAGGCACTCCACGGCGGCGGTCACCGCCCCGCAGCGCTGGTGCCCCAGGACCACCAGCAGCGGGGTGGCCAGTTCGGCGGGCCCGTACTCCAGACTTCCGGCCACCAGCGGGTCATGGGTGTGCGCCGCCGTACGCACCACCATCAGGTCGCCCAGGCCCTGGTCGAAGACCAGCTCCGGCGGGACACGGGAGTCGATGCAGGAGAACACCACCGCGAACGGCTCCTGGTGCCCGGCCAGTTCCACCCGTCGCGCCGCGCGGGCATCGGGATGCGTGGCCCGGTCGGCGACCCACTTGCGGTTGCCCGCCCTCAGTCGCAGCAGGGCCAGTTCGGGCGTGCAGGCCCCAGGGGTCCCGTACGCCGCACAGACGGGCTGGGGCGCTGCCGCAGGTGCCGCGAGGGCAACGACCGCCAGCACGCCCGCGCGCAGCATGATCCGCCGATCCGCCACCATCCACCTCGACCTCCCCGGTACGCAACCCGCACGGAAGTGGGGCGCCACGCTCAGCGCCGCTCGCGGGTGAGGTGGTACGCGGTCAGCTGCTCGATCCGCAGGTGCAGCAGGTGCTCGTTGTCCTCGTCCGGCCAGGCCCGCATCGGCACCCGGTAGCGGGCCTGCTCCTCGGTCCCGGTGACCCGACGCACCGCCCCCGTCTCCAGCACCAGCCAGCCGGTGTGTTCCTCCGGGTCGATCCGCTGCGCCTGGTAGGTCAGGCGCAGCGGATAGGCGGCGGCCGGACCTGGCGGCAGGTGCACCCGCAGGTACAGGTGCTCGCCCTCCACCAGATGGTTCACCACCATCAGATCGTGCGTGCCGGATGCGGGCCCGGCGTTGACGAGCAGTCCGGAGCCCAGGCCTGCCAGGAGCGCGAGGGCCTGGGCGAGGGGTAGCGCGAACAGCGACGGGACGTGGTCGTCGTCCATCGGTCACCTCTGAGGAGCCGGTCGGGCGCACCCGCACCCGGCGACGACGGCCGAGCGGGTGCGGCCCGGAGGCCCGGCCCCGGTACGGGGGGACAGGGCCGGGCCTCCGGAAGCGACACTAGGGAGCCGCCGGACGCCGACTTTAGCAGTTGCGCACATTGGCAACTATGCCTGCCGGGCGGGCGAGTCGACCCGGGATCCGACCGCAAGCCCCGCGACGCCCACGCAGGTGGGCCATGGAGCCGGGCACCCTCTCGCCCCCGAGCGCCCCGGGCGCGCGGGAACTTCAGAGCCATCCGGCCGGGG
>NZ_JBVJLD010000002.1:454846-463140 GCF_055584905.1 Kitasatospora sp. NPDC088742
CGGCGTCGGTTCCCAGGTGGCCCGCTCCCGTGGCAGACGCTTCCGGCAGCCCGCCACATTGCAGACCTTAGCAGTTGCTAACATTGGCAACCACGAGGAAGGGGATCGGGATGTACGACCCACCGCAGTGCTGCGCCCGGGTGCCGCTTGTTCCGCTCCTGGCCGCGGGCGACTTGTGGCGCCCGGCGGCCGGCCGGCGGCGCCCGTGCCCGCACTGTGGGCACGTCCCGCCCTCCCCGGTGGGTGGCCGGGACCTCGTGAACGCTCACCGCCGCCTCCGGCGTGCGGCCAGGAGGCGGCGGTGAGCATCCGATGGGACCTCGAACACAGCGACGGCATCACCCTGCTGCACCTGTCCGGCTTCCTCGGCCAGGACGCGATGCACCGCTTCACCGGAGCCCTGGACTGGACCCGCGCGCGCAGCACCGGGCCAATCGTCATCGACCTGTCCGCTCTCGCGGGCTTGGGCGCCGAGGGCGAGGCGGCGATCGTCAACGCCGCCGGCCGCCTCGGCCCCGACCACGGCCCACTGGCGGTCTGCGGCCTCGGACAGCGCATCGCGCCCCTGCTCGCCACCGCCCACGGCCTGGGCCTGCTACGCATCTACTTTGACAGCGCCACCGCCCGCACCGCTCTCACCTCGGACTGAGCACGACGTTTCGCCCAATTGCTAAAGTCTCGAACAATGAAGTCCGATCCAGCCAGCACCCGACGGGGGCGGTGAACCCTTGAACGCCGACACCCCGCGACAGCCCTCCGTCGTCACGGTGCCGCTCTACCAGCACAAGGCCGAGTTCTTCAAGACCCTCGGCCACCCGGTCCGCATCCGCGTCCTGGAGCTGCTGAGCGAACGCGAGTACGCCGTCGCCGACATGCTCCCCGAGGTCGGCGTCGAAGCCGCCCACCTCTCCCAGCAGCTCGCCATCCTCCGCCGCACCGGAGTCGTCACCTCCCGCCGTGACGGCGCCAGCGTCCTCTACCGGCTCGCCAGCCCCGAAGTCGCCGACCTCCTCAAGGTCGCCCGCTCCATCCTCAGCACCCTGCTGGCCAACCGCGCCGAACTCCTCGACGACCTCCGCCCCGACACCGGCCCTGCGTCTTCGAACTGACCCCCAACCGCCACGGAGCAGGGCCGGTGTCGGGGTGGGCCGACAGGAGTCCGCAGTCAGGCACTGCACAGAACTCATGCCGAGATCGAACTCAGTGCACTCTCATTTCACATCGCGAGCCCGAGAGTGCCCGAAGCGGGTCGGCCGGCCGGCGTTTCCGCAGGTCAGATGGGGTCCTACAGGTCGTAGTACTGATCGAACATGCCTCTGACCTGCGAAAATAGGGGCCGCGCAGAAGATCGTTTCACAACCAGTGCACACGCGGCGGCCTCAACGGATGAGATGTGTTGAGAAGTGCCGAGCGATGGCGAGCACGGTACGGGCAGTCGCACCCGGTCGCTACGCAGCGGCACCGGCCGTGAAGGTGCGGCGAGGGTGTCCAGGTCCCGGTGGCTCGGCGCGTCGGCCTCCGCCGCGTTCTCGCGAAGGGTCGGGATGTGCGTCTGGGACCAGCGCATGGCCAGCAGCTTTCGTTCGATGGGCGACGGGTCTGCCGGGGGGCGTCTCCAGGGGCTCTTCGGCAGGAGACGGATTGGTGCGTCCCGAAGGTTGGTAGGCGGCTGTCTGTGACTCCGGTGGACCGGAACCGGTAGGCCGAGCGCGGGCCCGGCCCCCTTCGACGGTGCTCCCGATCGCGTCTCCTGCGCTCGCGCCGCACGATGGAAGGAGCGGCGGAGTGAGGAGATCGAGATGGCCGGCGAACCGCTCCGTCACCCTGGGTGCGGGTGGTCTTCATGCCCGGACCTTCCCTTGAAGTCGCGCATCTCTCGGGAGGGCCCGGGAGGGCAGCCATGGACGATCGGGATCACGACAGGCGTGTCACGGCGATGAACGGCCCTGACGTTTCCGGTCCGCCTGCGGCAGGTGGGGGCGGGAGGAGTCCGCTGCCCGGGACGGTGCCGCCGATCCTCACCCTGACGGTGAACCCCACCGTCGACATCTGCTGCGAGGTCGACCGCTTGGTGGACGTCGGCAAGACCCGCGCCCGGGTGAGGTTCGTGGCCGCCGGCGGCGGAGGGATCAACGTTGCCCGGAACGTGTCGCGGCTCGGAGGGCGGGCGACCGCCGTCCACACCGCCGGCCGAGAGGTCGGCCGACGTCTGAACCGGCTGCTGGACGAGGAGGGGCTTGACCACCTTGCCCTGGGGATCGCGGGCGAGACCCGCGAAGCGTTCGTGCTGTTCGAGACCGCGTCACACCGCAGCTATCACATCGTGCCTCAGGGCCCGCGACTGGAGGACTCGGAGGGAGGGCTTCTCCTGGACGTGCTGGGCCGGACGATCGGCAGCCGCCAGTATGTCGTGGCGAGCGGTAGCCTGCCCGACGGCCTGCCCGACGCCTTCTACGCGCATGTCGCCCGCCGGGTCAGCGAAGCCGGGGCCAGGCTGGTGCTGGACACCTCGGGGCGGGCCCTGCGCGAGTCGCTGCACGAGGGCGTCTTCCTGAGGAGGTGCAACAATCACGAGGCCGCGAGCCTCGCCGGCCGGGCGGTCCGGACCTTCGACGACGCCCGTGCCGTCAACGAGTCTCTACTGGCCGCAGGAGCGACTGAGATCGCGGTCACCACCCTCGGTGAACTCGGCGCGCTCTGTTCGACCGGGCGTGGTCACACCGAGTTGCGAGCCCCGTCGCTGCCCGGGGAGGCGCTCAGCGACGCCGGGGCCGGAGATGCCATGGTGGCTGCCCTCACCCTTCGGCTGGCTGCGGGCGACGATCCGGTCGAGGCCTGTGCCCTCGCTGTGGCGGTGGCCGCCGCATCGGTGCTCACCCCCGACACGGAACCGTTCGATCGAGAGGTGGCCGAGTCGCTCCACCCCGCGGTGCGGATCAGACGGCAGGCCGGTTCATGACCGACCTTCCCCGGCCGGTCGGCTCGGTTTCACTCTCACGGACGCGCCGTCAGCGGCGCCAACGCCGTTGCTCCGCCATCCGCCGCCGGATGACGACCAAGTCGATCACGGCGACGACGGTGCTCACGGCGCAGAGTACGGCGAGTCCCGTGTAGAACGCACGGTCGGCGCTCGGTGCGCGGAGTGCGTTGGTCGCAAGCAGGGTGAAGACGATGGTCCCGAGCAGGAACAACGGGGCGAAGATCCGTCCGAGCAGTCGCCGGGCCGACAGGTCGCTGCGCGCCCAGCGCGGCTCGGTGCCGACGTGCCGCCACCGCCGCGCGGCGGCACGCGCGCGACGGTCGGCCGTTGCGGCTCTCCATCGGTCGACGAGGCGGTGCGGCCTGTGGTGCGGTATGTGGAACGGCTGTGTCATCTTCGGGAGGGCCTTCCGTGCGGTGCTCCGCCCCTGCCGACGAATGCGGTGTGCCTTCGCCGGCAGGGGACGGTGACGTCTACGCGGTCCCAGGTGCCCCGTTCGGTGCCGGTACGTCAACGGTGCCGGGCGTAGGAAGGCGGACCGGCTTGGTGAGGAGCGGGGTGTCCAGGGGCGGCTGCGGTGCGGGGGCGGCTGCGGCGGTGGCCTCGCGGGCGAGGAACGCGCCGAGTTCGCCGATGGTGCTCATCAGGGGTGCGGGGAAGACCACGGTGCTGTTCTTGTCGACGGCAATCTCCACCAAGCTCTGCAGGTTGCGAAGTTGGAGGGCGAGCGGGTGGGCCATCATCGTGTCGGAGGCTTCGCCGAGTGCGGCTGCGGCCAGCGCCTCGCCCTGTGCGCTGATGATCTTTGCGCGCTTCTCCCGCTCGGCTTCGGCCTGCTTGGCCATCGCCCGCTTCATGGTGTCCGGCAGTTGGATGTCCTTCAGCTCGACCAGGGTGACGTCCACGCCCCATTCGGTCGTGGTGACGTCCAGGATCTGGCGGATGTCCAGGTTGATGCGGTCCGTCTCGGAGAGGGTCTCGTCCAGGGTGTGCTGGCCGACGACCTTGCGCAGGGTCGTCTGGGCGATCTGGTTGATCGCGGAGCCCACGTTCTCGATGGCGATGACCGACTTGACTGCGTCCACGACGCGGAAGTAGGCGACGGCGGAGACGTCGACGCTGACGTTGTCGCGGGTGATGATGCCCTGGGACTGGATCGGCATGGTGACGATCCGCAGCGAGATGTGGTGCATGACGTCGGCGAACGGGATGATCAGGCGCAGGCCCGGGTCGCGCGCTCCGGTGATCCGGCCGAACCGGAAGACGACGCCCTTCTCGTACTGGCGGACGATACGGATCGACATCGCGAGCCCGATCAGGACCAGGACGGCGAGCACCACCAGGACTGCGATCACAGCGGTCATTTCGGCTCCCTTCGATGGCGGACCCGCATCAACAGGCAGGTCCGGGAGAGCGTCGCCGCGAGCGGAGCGACCGGGAGGCGCGCGGGACCGGTCTGTGGTCCTACTACGAGCCTGCTCCGCCTCCGCGACAGGGGACAGGGCCGAACGGGCCTGTTCCCACGGAGAACGGCCCACCGGGGTGCAGGACCTCCTGTACGACGGTCACCGCGTGCTGGCCCCTCCGAACTCAGGCAGGGGCGCCCGGGGAACGGAGGAGGGCTGCGAGGGCGCGTCCGGGTCCGGTCGTGCGTAGAGCGGGCCGAGGAAGGTCAGGTCCATGGCCGTCGGTCCCGCAGGTGGTCAGAGGCCTTGGGCGAGCAGAAGCTCGTGGGCCAGCCGGGCGGCGCCACCTGACCGGTCGGGGTCGGGCTCCCGGCCGGGGATGTCCTCCAGACCCTTGAGAAGGGCGCGCATCGCCTGGCCGAGGGGCTGGACCCGGGCTTCGAGCAGTTCCACGCGTTCGGCCGTGCTTTCGAGGTCGCGGCCCGGAGGGCGGAAGGCTGCCGCAGGTGTGCCTGCGGCGATCGGGTCGGTCATGATCGGCTGCCTCTCTGAAGTGGTCCGTGGGCTACTCGGCCGGGGTGATGAGGCTGTAGTGCCCGTCGTAGCGGTGGTAGAGGACGTTGCCGCGTCCGGTGGCGTCGTCGACGAAGAACACGAACAGCTGTCCGCTGGTGTCCATCCGGCGTTTTGCGTCGGCCACGTTCATCCGGGGTGTGGGAGCCGAACTGGTGGTCAGCCGGACGGCGGTCGTGCCGACCTGTCAGGGGCGGGGGCGGGGGCGGGGGCGGGGGCGGGGGCGGGCCCGGGCGAGCCGGTAGCCCGTCGGTGCGGCTCGGTAGAGGACGCTGTCCTCTCCGGTGGCGAGGTCGGTGAAGAGGTGGAAGTCGTAGTCCATCGCGTCCCGTCGTAGGCGGGGCGCTCGGCCGCCGGGGCCCGCGACGGCCGTCGCGGGCAGGCTCCGGCCGCGCCCCTCAGCCGGCTCGGGAGGTGCCTGCCGGGCCGGCCTCGGCCGGGTGCGGATCGGACGGGGTGCGTAGGGCGAGGAGCGCGAGGTCGTCACGGCCGTCGCCGAGGTGGGCGTCGGCCAGCGTGCGGCACAGCTGGTCCAGGGGCTGGTCCGCGTGGGCGGCGGCGATCCGGGCGAGCGCGGCGAGGCCGACGTCGAGCGGACGGCCGGGGTGTTCGACGAGTCCGTCGGTGAACATCAGCAGGGTCGCGTTGCCGGGCAGGGGGTGCTTGTGGTCGGGGCGGGGCACGTCGGTGTCCACGCCGAGCGGCAGGCCGGGGTCGGCGTGCAGGTAGTGGGCGGTGCCGTCGGGCCCGATCAGCAACGGTGGCGGGTGTCCGGCGGTGCTCCAGTCAGGAGTACGCGTCCAGGACGAACGCCACGTAGATCAAGCCCGACCAGGTGCGGACGTAGGTCAGGTCGGCCAGCCAGAGCTGGTTCGGGCGCTCGGCGGCGAACCTACGGTTGACCAGGTCGGGTGGGCGCGGCGCGGCCGGCTCCGGGACGGTGGTGCGGCGGCGCTGTCCGCGGATCACGTCCTCGATGCCGACCCCGATGACCTGATGGCGGTGGCAGACAGTCGGCTGGGCGCCGTCTGACCTTCGCCGGATACGAGCAGGTCCGCTCAGTGGCTGCCCTCGCCGGCGACCACGAGGCCGCCACCCGCGTCGAACTCACCCTCCCCGAACCCGGCGTGTGCGGCGGTGCCGACCTCTGCGACCGGCTCGCCGCCGCCCAGGAGCAGGACGGCGGCTGCTGCAGAGCCCCCGTTGCACCTCAGCTCATCACCCTCGGCGTTCCTTCGGCTGGCGGTTCCTGCTCGTCCGACGCGGCTGCTGACCGTTGGGGAAGCCATCCAGCGGGGTCGTGACCGAGTTGCTCGTCCGGTCGCGGCCCCGCGCCGCGTTGTCCGCTTCTGTGCCCTGGCCCAGACCACCGGCTGGTAAGCGCTCTCTACTACGTCTCCTCCATGTGGCTGTCCTCCGTTGCCCGGTCGACTGGGCGCTTCCACCCAGGCGGCCACTGCGGGGCTCTCGGCGTCCGCCTGGCCGGAATCCCGATCAGCCGCCTGCTGGACCGGCGTAGCCCGGAGACGGCGATGGCTGCGGGCTCCACTGCTTGGCGAGCACGGGAGACACCTCGCCCTAGAGGGTGCAGTGCAGGTAAGAGATCGAACCCGTTGGGTCAGGAGCCCGGAGTGATGGCTACTGAGAGTAGCGAGATGGCGTACTGCCCAGTGCTGGCAAGGGCAGGAAGGCGTCATCGCGAGTTCGATCTACCCCTGCTCATTTCACACCCATTTCACATCGCGAGCCCCAGAGGTACTGCAGCCGACCACTCTTCAAGCGTTTCCGCAGGTCAGAGGGAGTCCTATAGGTCGTAGTACAGCTCGAACTCATGCGGGTGCGAGCGGAGGCCGTCCGGGCCCAGGTCGCCGCCCTGGCCGGCGTCGCGGTGCAGGAGATCGCCCTCACCGATGACACCCAGCCCCTACAGAGAACGACCGCCGGGGACGCGCACACCGACCTGCCACGTTGCCGTATTGGGGGCCGGGTGGCTCATCACGAACGCCGAAGGCGCGGGGTGGGGCAGTAGCGCGTGCCGCCTTCGAGTGCAACCGTCAGCCCGGGGGCGATCTCGGTGAAGCCGGCGTCGCGGACCACCGGGAGGTGACCGTCCGTCAGTCCGGCCCAGCGCTCCTTCGGCGCCGTCCTGACGGCCAGCGGGAAGCCGGCCTCGGCCCACTCCTTGCGCTGGGCGTCGTCCAGCCGCCACCAGGCGAGCTGGGCGGCGTGGCCGGTCTGGGCCATGGTCTTGCCGGCGCTCATCTCCAGCTCCGGGTTGAGCCAGAGCACCGGCACCCCGTCCGGGGCCGGGCCCGGCTCCTCCGGGTCCTCCAGGTCGGTGCCGGAGACCTGGAGCTTGGCCAGCTCCTTGGGCCAGCCGTCCAGCGGGATCGGCGGGTAGACCCGCACCTCGGCCTGACGCCCCGTCACGGTGATCCCCGGCAGCTCGTTCGCCTTGCGCCACTCACCGCCCCGGGCCCGCCGCACCACCTTCCGGATCCGCGCGTCCTCCCAGGCCGCGACCCGCTCGGCCCACTCCCCCTCCGGCCCGGTCACCCGCTCGTCCGCCAGCAGCGTCAGCACCGCCCGCGCCGAGGTCTCCAGCGCGTCCGTACGGGCCGGCGGCTCGGCCTTCTCCAGCCGGACCACCAGGGGCAGCACGTACTGCGGCTGGGCGTCCCGGGGGTCCTCGGCGGCGGGCGAACTGGGCGCGGTGAAAGGAGAGCTGGTCACCCGTCGAGCTTAGATCGTCGGGATGGCACCATGCTCCCGTGCTGAAGATCCCCGCTCACGAGAACGAACCGCTGGCCCCCGGCGAGGACCTGCTCCGCCTGCCCGGCTTCTGGGCCGCCCACCTGCTACTGCTCGCCGAGAGCGAGGAGCTGGGGCCGGAACCGGGGCTCTTCGGCGCCGACGAGGCGGACGCCGACGAGGCCTTCGCCAGGCTCACCGCCCCGACCGACTGGCCGGTCATCCGGATGCCACTCACCGGCGGCCACCGGGCGCTGGTCGTCTACCGCAACTTCCCCGAGGACGAGGGGATCGACGTCCACCTCGACCACCCCGGCTGGGACCACCCCGTCACGCTCGCCCGGCTCGACGGCCACTACGCCGGCCCCGGCCTCGCCTGGCGCGAACTGGCCCACCTGGCCCGGCACCCCGGCGAGGGCGAGGGCGTCACCGACCCGCACGCCCGCCTGCTGCTCCTGCTGCCCGTGCTCGGCGACGCCGACCTGCCCCCGGACGCCGTCGCGACCGTCGCCGAGGCCCTCACCGCCATCGGCGCCCCGGGCGGGACCCTCGACGAGTTGGCGGAGTCGTTGCTCGACCACCCC
>NZ_JBVJLD010000003.1:0-14859 GCF_055584905.1 Kitasatospora sp. NPDC088742
CGGGCTGTTTACCCCCGCCCTCCGTTTTATTTTCTTGGTGGGCCCCCCCCCGGGGGGGGGGGGCGCCCCCCCCCCCGGGGGGGCCGCCCCCGCCCCGGGGGGGGCCGCCCCACTGCCGCTTTCCCGCCCGGGGGAGTGAACGGTTCACCCGGGCGGGTGAGCGGCGCCCGGGGGCGCTCGGTGCATGGCCTACGCTCCCCGGGGACGAGGAGCCGGAAGAGGGGTGCCGCCGTGGAGCTGTGGCTGCTGAACGGGCTGGACACGGCGGCGCTCGCCGCGGTGATGGTCGGTGGGATCGTCCTGCTGGCCGTGGCGGGTGCCCTGCTGACCAGGCGTCGGTTCCCGCAGACCGTGCAGGGCGAGCACAACGAGATGGTCGGCGTGGTGCTCGGCATGTTCGGCGCGATCTACGGCATCATCCTGGCGTTCGTCATCGTCACCCTCTGGACCCAGCTGGATACCACCAACACCATCGTCGCCTCCGAGTCCACCGCCGCCGCCTCGCTGGTGCGCAACATCCGAGCCCTGCCGCCGCAGGAGCAGGACAAGGTGAACGCCGCGATGAGCGGCTACCTGCACGCGGTGGTGGAGGTCCAGTGGCCGCTGATGCGCGACGGCGTGCCCAACTACGAGTCCACCGCCCGGAGCCTGGACGCGGTCTACGACGCGCTCCAGGCCTACGAGCCGCAGACCGAGACCCAGCAGACCTTCTACGAGCTGGCCGCCGGCAACCTCAACGAGCTGGTCGCCCAGCGCCGGGCCCGGATCACCATGGCCACCCAGCAACTCCCGCTGCTGCTCCAGGTGCTGGTCTACGGCGGAGCGCTGGTGATCATCCCGCTGACCTTCCTCTACGGGGTCCGCAGCCGGCGCATGCAGCTGCTCTTCGTCGGCACGGTGTCCGCGCTGGTCGGCTTCAGCCTGCTGCTCACCCTGGTGCTGGACCGCCCGTTCTCCGGCGAACTGAGCGTCAGCCCGGCTCCGTACAAGGAGGGTGCGCTGGCGCGGTTCTGGTACGGGCCGTCGGGCACCGGGCCGGTGCTCGCCCGCTGAGCTCCGCGACCGTCCGGCGGTGTGGCCGTGCCGCGCTACCGTGGGCCGCATGAGCGAAGACGGGGCCGCGCGGCCCAAGGGCGGCGGAGTGCTGGCGGGGGTGGCCGGTGCGGTGCTCCCGGCGCTGGGGCGGATCACCGTCAGCGGGGCCGAGCAGCTGGAGACGGGCGGCGGCCGGGGCCTGATCCTGACGGCCAATCACACCTCGTTGGCCGACCCGGTGCTGATGCTCGGCGTCCTGGGCCGGCTGGGCGTCCGGCCGGTGGTCCTGGCCACCGCCGGGCTCTGGAAGATCCCCCTGCTGGGCCGGGCCCTCACCCGGGAGGGCTACGTCCCGGTGCACCGCGGCACCGCCCGCGCGGCCGACGCGCTGGTCGCCGCCGGAGCCGCGCTCGCGGCCGGCCGCAGCGTGCTGCTCTACCCCGAGGGCGGCCTGCCGCACTACCGCGCCTCCGCCGACCGCCCGCCGCGCCCCCTGAAGTCCGGCGCGGTCCGCCTCGCCGAGGCCACCGGCGCCCGCCTGCTCCCGATCGGCCACGCCGGCGCCCGCCGGGTCGCCTCCGGCAGCACCGCCAAACAACTCGCCGGCTGGGCCACCGCCCCCCTCCGCCGCCCCCGCGTCCATGTCCACTTCGGCGCCCCGCTCCACCCCGACCGGGACGGCGCCCTGGAGACCGCCCTCGCCGAAGCCTGGAGCTCAGCCGTCCGCGCCCTCGACCCCTCGGCCGTCCCCGACCTCTACCGCTGACGACCGGACGATTACTTGACAGGCTCAACTATTCAGGTCTACGGTCGATGAAGTACTTGAGGAACTGAAACATCGAGTACCTCAAATCTTTATGCACAGGAGTGTCACCATGAAGGCCATCACCTACCGCGTCTACGGCGGAGCCGACGTCCTCGAGTACGGCGAGGTCGCGATGCCGAAGCTGGGTCCGGACGCCGTGCTCGTGAAGGTCCGCGCGGCCTCGGTGAACCCGGTGGACTGGAAGATCCAGGCGGGCTACCTCGACGGGATGATGGACGCGGTCTTCCCGGTCATCCCGGGGTGGGACGTGGCGGGTGTGGTGGAGCAGGTCGGGGTCGGGGTGACCGAGTTCGCCGTGGGCGACGAGGTGATGGGGTACGTCCGGGAGGACATGGTCGGCCGCGGCACCTTCGCGGAGTACGTGGCCGCCCCGGTCCGGACGCTGGCGCACAAGCCCGCCGCGCTGAGCTTCGAGCAGGCCTCCGGCCTGCCGCTGGCCGGGCTCACCGCCCACCAGGCGCTGACCGACGCGCTGGCCGTGGGCCCGGGTGACACCGTGCTGGTGCACGCCGCCGCCGGTGGGGTCGGCGTGCTGGCCGTGCAGATCGCCGTCGCGCTGGGGGCCCGGGTGATCGGCACCGCCAGCGAGCGCAACCACGACTTCCTGCGCGGCCTCGGCGCCGAGCCGGTCGCCTACGGCGAGGGTCTGGCCGAGCGGGTCCGCGCGCTCGCCCCGGCGGGTGTGGACGCGGTGCTCGACCTGGTCGGCGGCGAGGCCCTGACCGTCTCCCCGTCGCTGCTGGCCGAGGGCGGCCGGCTGGCCTCGATCGCCGACGGCGCGGTGCTCGGCCTCGGTGGCCGGTACGTCTTCGTCCGCCCCGACCGGGCCGGGCTCGCGGAGCTGGCCGACCTGGCCGACAAGGGCCTGCTCACCGTCGAGGTGGCCGCCACCTTCCCGCTGGAGCGGGCGGCCGATGCCCAGCGCCTGAACGCCGAGGGCCACACCCGCGGCAAGATCGTGGTCACCGTCGCCTGACGCCTCGTGAAGGGTCCGCACCGTCCCGGGACGGTGCGGACCCTTTGTGCTGGTCCAACGCCTTTGCTGCGCAAGGTAATTCGCTTGGGCCGGGCCGGTTCGCCGGTGATACTGGCGCGATGTTCTCCGACGCCGACGCGGCCGCGCTCTATGACCAGCTGAACCCGTGGGACCCGGACCTCTGGCCGGGCGACGCCTTCTACGACGGCCTGGTGGCCGCCGCCCCCTCCGTGCTGGACGTGGGCTGCGGCACGGGCCAGATGCTCCACCGGGCCCGCGAACGCGGCCACGCCGGACGGCTCGCCGGGATCGACCCGGACGACGCCTCGCTGGACCGGGCCCGCCGCCGCGCCGACGTCGAGTGGGTCCGGGGCACGGCCGCGCAGTCCGCCTGGGACGCCGAGTTCGACCTCGCCACCATGACCGGCCACGCCTTCCAGTGCCTGGTCACGGACGAGGAGTTGACCGCCTCCCTGGCCGCCGTCCGGACCGCGCTGCGCCCGGGCGGCCGCTTCGTCTTCGAGACCCGCCACCCCCAGGCCCGCGCCTGGGAGCGCTGGAACCCCGCCAACGGCTCCGAGGTCACCGACGCCACCGGCCGCACCCTCTGGGTCGAGCACCGCGTCGAGTCCGTCACCGCCGACGTGGTCACCTTCACCGAGACCACCACCGAATCCGGCCAGGTCCTCCGGACCGACCGTTCCAGCCTGCGCTTCCTCGACGTCCCCGCCCTCGACGACTTCCTCGCCGCCGCCGGCCTCCTGGTCGACGCCCGTTACGGCGACTGGCACCGCGGCCCGCTCACCGCTGACAGCCGGGAGATCGTCACCGTCGCCCGCCGCCGGTAGCGCGGGCAGCCGCAGCGGGCGGGCATCGGATGGAAGCTGCCCGGTACCCACTTTTTTGTGGGTACTGGGCAGCGTCGTGCGGAGTGCGCAGACTTGTCGGCAGAGGGGAGATGACAGCAGGTCAGGAGGCCGGGCGTTCGGCCTGCCGGGCTGCCAGCTGGTCGAGGCGTTCGTGGCCCAGATCGGAGATGGGGCCGAGGGCCACCGAGAGGCGGCGGCCGAAGTCGGTCAGCGAGTAGACCGTCTTCAGCGGCAGCACGTCGTGCACCTCACGGTGCACCAGGCCGTCGGACTCCATGTCGCGCAGCGCCTGGGTGAGGACCTTCTCGCTCAGGCCGGGCAGCCGTCGGCGGAGTTCGGCCGGGCGGTGCGGGCCGGCCTCCAGCAGCCAGAGCAGGGCCGTCTTCCACTTGCCGTCGATCACGGCGATCGCGGCGGTCACCCCGCACACGTTCGGGTTCACGGCCTGACTGCGCGTCATCTCTTCCCCCAAGAGTCCTTGTTGTCCACCACCATGTCTACAGGAGCCGAAGTATGTCCACCAACCACACCCTCCCCACCGTCACCGTGCTCGGCCTCGGGCCGATGGGCCGCGCGCTGGCCGCTGCCTTCGTGGCGGCGGGCGTCCGCACCACGGTCTGGAACCGCACCCCGGGCCGGGACGCCGAGCTGGTCGCGGCCGGGGCGGTGAGCGCCGCGACGGCCGAAGAGGCAGTGGCGGCGAGCGAGTTGACCGTCGTCTGCGTGGTCAACTACGACGCCTCGGACGCCGTGCTGCGCCGTCCGGAGGTCGAGGCCGCACTCAAGGGCCGCACCCTGGTCAACCTCACCGCCGACTCGCCGGACCGGGCCCGCTCCACCGGCGCCTGGGCGGCCGGTCACGGCATCGACTACCTGGACGGCGCCATCATGACCCCGGCCCCGAGCATCGGCGGGCCGGAGGCGGTCCTCCTCCACAGCGGTCCGGCCGCCCTGTACGAGCGGTACGCACCGGTGCTGGCCGTGCTCGGCGGAAGCCACACCCACCTCGGCGAGGACGTCGGCCGGGCGGCCGGCTTCGACATCGCGCTGCTGGACGTCTTCTGGACCGCGATGGCCGGCTACGTGCACGCGCTGGCGCTGGCCAAGGCGGAGGGCATCAGCGGGCGGGAGCTGGCACCGTTCGCCCAGGGCATCGGGGCCATCCTGCCGCCGCTGTTCGCGGAGTTCGCCGAGGACTTCGACAGCGGGACGTACTCGGGCGCCATCAACCCGCTCACCTCAGGCGTCTCGACCATGGCCCACGTGGTGCACACCGCCGAGGCTCACGGCATCGAGTCCGGGGTGATGCGTGCGGCCGAGGGGCTGACCCGCCGCACCATCGCGCTCGGACACGGCGCTGACGGCATCAGCCGCCTCGCCGAGGTCTTGGGTCGTCGCTGATCTCTCCTACGGGGGTGGGGAGTTCAGGCGATGGCATCGAGCTCGCTGAGGAGTGCGGACACCCCGAGGCCGGTCGTGAGGTACTGCACGAACACCTCGTTGTGCAGCGCCCAGGGCGACCGCCGCCGCCGGATCAGCTCGACCGCGTCGGGCACCCGATGGCCCAGCTCCACCAGGGCCTGCGCGGTGACCAGGCCCGAGCGGTTGTAGCCGGAGTGGCACCGCACCAGCACGGTGCCGCCGCTCCGGACGGCCCGGGCCAGCGACCCCGCCATCCGCTCCGCCGCCCGCAGTTGAGCGCCCGTCAGCGGGCCGTCCGGCATCGGTACGACCAGGTGCTCCACCCCGGCGGCCGGCCCGTGTCCCGGAGCGCTGTACAGGCTCACCACCAGGTCGAACTCGGTGCCGACCACGGCCGGTTGTAACTCCCCGGCCCGGTCGTGCCAGACGTGGCCGCCCATCCAGAGGCCGGGAACGATCTCGTTCCACGGCTGCTCGGGCCCCGGTACGTCCCGGTCCCGCTGCTTCGTCCGCATCGTACGCACCCCTCCTGTCCGCCCCAACGGGGGAGCCCTCACGGGAGTTCCGGGCCTGTGGTTATCGTGGCGGCATGGCGGATGATCTCGGCGCGCTGGCGCAGCGGACGGCGGACGGACTGGCCCGGGAGCGGGTGGGCGTGGTGGTGGCGGCGCTGGCCGACGGGGAGGTGGAGGTGCGGGCCGCCGGGGCGGTGGGGGTCGAGGACGTCTTCGAGATCGGCTCGGTGACCAAGGTGTTCACCGCACTGGCGCTGGCCGCGTTGGTGGTGGACGGCGAGGTCGGGCTCGACCAGCCGTTGGCCGAACTCCTGCCGGAGGCGGCACACTTGACGCGGGACGGGGAAGCCGTGACGCTCCGTCGACTGGCCCAGCACACCTCCGGCCTGCCCCGTCTCCCGCACGGCATGCTGCTGCGCGCGCTGCTCCGCCCGTCCACGCCGGACCCGTACGCCGGGCTGACCGAACCGGTCCTGCTCGGCACCCTGGCGAAGACCCGGCTGGGCGCGGTGCCGGGCAAGCGCCACCGCTACTCCAACCTCGGCGCCGGACTGCTCGGCCTGGCCCTGACCCGGCACACCGGCACCGACTACGAGGGCCTGCTGGCCCGCCACGTCACCGGCCCGCTCGGCCTTCCCGGCATACGGGTGGCCCCCGAGCGCCGCCAGGTCCAGGGCCACGACCGCCGCCGCCGTCCGGTCGCCCCGTGGCACCTGGCCGCGCTGGCCGGTGCGGGTGCGCTGCACGCCACCGCCGGGGAGCTGGCCGCCTTCCTCGGTGCCCAACTGGAGCCGGAGAAGAGCGGGTTGTCCGAGGCGATTGCCCTGACCCGGAGCGTCCGCCACCCGATGACCCCCTTCGCCTGGGCCCATCTCGGTTGGATGGGACATCAGTTGCACGCCAAGCAGGGCGGAGCGGTGGAGCTCTGGCACAACGGCGGGACGGGAGGCTTCTCGTCGCTCGTCGCCTTCACCCCGGAGCGCGGCACCGGCGTCGTGGTCCTGACCAACACCCAACACTCGGTCGACGGACCGGCCTTCACGCTGCTGCGCGAACTCTCAGCGGGCTAGTGCCGTGCCCGGCACTAGGCCGTTTCCTGGCGATCAGTTGAGCGGTTGACAGGACCGTGGGACATATCTGACAGATGCTCAGTGGGAGCGGCTCGAGCCGCGCCGCCCCGGCACTGCTGATCTGGCTCCGCTCGTGATCGTCAGGACAGTGCCCAGTGCCGTGGCCGCATGGGTTGCCCGAGGGACCGGGCGGGGCGCCCGGAGGCTGCGGTCCGGCCGGAACTGTTCGTTCAGGTCGCCATCGAGGGCCTCCGGTGCGGTCCCTGCTACCCCACAGGCCAGTTCCCTGCTACCCCACGGGGCAGTCTTTTGCTACCTCACGGCCCAGTTCCCTGCTGCCCCGCGGGCCAGTTCCCCTCCACCCCGCCGGGTGGCCCTGCGGTTCGCCCGGATGGTGCGCCACCGACCGGACAAGAGCGTCGCCGAGGCCGAAACAGTCGGCGTAGTACGGGAGTTGGCAACGGCCGAAGGCTTGTGAGGCCGTCCGCGCGGCCGGGTCCGCCGACCCGTCCGGCGAGGTGCCACGGGTTGAAATGCCGTGCGCCGCAAGGGGGGTTCGCACACAGGGGCCGAATCAGCCATTCCCGATCCGGCCGCCGTGGACGGACCGGTGACGGCTAGGTTGACCGTGACGACGAGAGGTGGCCGCCGGACAGCCGGCGCCACCCTGGCGAAAGGTGCCCGACATGAAGGTGAGCGTCGACCGGGACCGTTGCTGCAGCTCCGGCCTGTGCGTGACGAACGCCTCCGCGGTCTTCGAGCAGGACGACCGGGACGGTCTGGTGAGGCTCCGTCAGACCGTCCTGATGCCACAGCAGTTCGACGCCGTCAGGCTTGCCTCCGAGCTCTGCCCGGGCGGGGCGATCACCGTCACCGGGTACGAGCCCGCACGGACCGGGGCCTGACGGACCCCCGCCGCAGGCCGCGCCGGGAACCTTCCCCGGCCCCGAACCCCACGAGAACACCCGCGACGCGAGGAGTGTCCCGCCTTGACCACCGCACCGACCACCCCCGTCCTCCCTCTGCCGGCCCCGCACTCCGGCTCCTGCCCGTTCGGCCCGCCGCCCGCGTACCCCGAGGCCGCCGCCACCGGGCCGGTGACCAGGGCAAAGCTGCCCGACGGCGACCTCTGCTGGTTGGTCACCGGCTTCGACGAGGTCCGCACCGTGCTGTCCGACCGCCGGTTCAGTGCCGACATACGCCACCCCACCTTCCCACTGCTGATCGCCGGCGCTCGCGAGCTGATCACCGACAATCCGGACTTCCTGCGGTTGGACGACCCCGAGCACGCCCGCCAGCGCCGCATGATCACCGGGGAGTTCCTGGTCAAGCGGGTGGAGGCGCTGCGCCCGGAGATCCAGCGGATCGTGGACGGGGTGCTGGACCGGATGACCGCGGGCCGAACCACGGCCGACCTGGTCACCGACTTCGCGCTGCCGGTGCCCTCGCTGGCGATCTGCCTGCTGCTCGGCGTGCCGTACGAGGACCACGGCCGCTTCCAGGGCCTGAGCCGCACGATGGTCAGCCGGGAGGTCACCGTGGAGCAGCTCCGGGAGGCCCAGGAAGAGGTCCGGGACTACCTTCGCGGTCTGACGGACCGCAAGCGCGCGCACCCGGAGGACGATGCCCTCAGCCGACTCGCGGCGCGGGACGACCTGACCCCGGACGACGTGGCCGGCATGGGCGTGCTGCTGCTGATCGCCGGGCACGACACGACCGCGAGCATGATCTCGCTGTCGACGGCGCTGCTGCTGGAGCAGCCCGAGCAGATCCCCGCCCTGGCCGATCCGGCCACCCTGCCGGGTGCGGTGGAGGAGCTGTTGCGGCTGCTGACCATCGTGCACACCGGCCTGCCCCGGGTGGCGCTGGAGGACGTGGAGCTGGGCGGCGTCACCGTCCGGGCCGGGGAGGGCGTGATGGCGCTGCTCTCCACCGCCAACCGGGACGAGGCGGTGTTCGGTGGTGCCGGCCGTCGGGCGACGGACGAGCTGGACCTCGGCAGGGACGCCCGGCGGCAGCTGGCGTTCGGCTTCGGCGTGCACCAGTGCCTGGGGCAGCCGCTGGCCCGCGCCGAACTCCAGATCGCCCTGGAGACGCTGTTCCGCCGGCTGCCGGGGCTGCGGCTGGCCGGCGAGCGCGAGTTCCGTACCGAGTCGTTCATCTACGGGATGCGGTCACTGCCCGTGACCTGGTGACCAGGCCCGATGAAGAACGTAGCGCTCCGGCAGGTCCCGCCAGGGCACGCCGGTGCGGACCCGGAACAGGATCCCGTTGACCACCTGCCGGTGGGCGCGGTTCGTCATGGTCCGAGAGTGGGCCGGGTGCTGCGGCTGGTCTGCGGGTTCGGACGGTGTGGTCGGGAGCAGTCAGAACTTCTGCCGCACCGCTAGGAGTTGTCGGAGCCCCGCAGGGTCGGAAGGCCGAGGAGGACCGGGCCGGTGGTGGGGCGGGTGCAGACGTCGTGGCAGTCAGCGTCGAGGCTGCAGCAGAGGGAGCAGATGGTCCCGCTGTGGAAGGGACAGGAGGCGGTGTCGGGGATCTCGTAGTGGCCCTCGCAGACCACGCACTGCCGGGTCTCGGTCGAATCGAGCATCTCCGCTTCGGGGTTGGGGCGGGCGAGGTAGTAGCGCCCCTTGGTGGCCCAGGCGATCAGCGGGCAGAGCAGCATGGCGAGCGCGAGTGCGATGAACGGGCTGAAGGCCTTGGCGTAGGCGCCGAACAGGCCGAAGAAGGCGGCGATGGAGACGGCGGCGGCCACGCACATGGCGCCGAAGCCGGCCGGGTTGACGGGGTGCAGATGGGCGCGCTTGAACTCGATGTGCTTCGGGCTCAGGCCCAGCGGCTTGTTGATCACCAGGTCGGCGGTGACGGCGCCGATCCAGGCGATGGCGACGTTGGAGTAGAAGCCGAGCAGGGAGCCGAGCGCGCTGAACATGTCGAGCTCCATCAGCAGCAGCGCGACACCGCAGTTGAGGAAGATGTACCAGACCCGGCCGGGGTGGCGGTGGGTGATCCGGGAGAAGAAGTTCGACCAGGAGAGCGAGCCCGAGTAGGCGTTGGTCGAGTTGATCTTGATCTGGGAGATCACCACGAAGAGCCCGGCCACGGGTAGCGCGGCGGCGCCCAGCCACGGCCGCAGCGACTCCACGTACGGGGCGATCGGCTCCAGCGCCTTTGCCTCGCCGACCACCCCGAGCGCCGCGAACGCCAGCAGCGCGCCGCCGAGTTGCTTCAGGGCGCCGATCACCACCCAGCCCGGCCCGGCGGCGAGCACGGCCAGGTCCCAGCGCCGGGCGTTGGCGGGCGTCCGGGCCGGCATGAAGCGGAGGTAGTCGGCCTGCTCGCCGATCTGCGCGATCAGCGACAGGGCGACTCCGGTGCCGAGGCCGAAGCCCAGCAGGGTGAAGCCCGAGCCGACTCCGTGGGTGCCGCCGAAGGAGGTGAACTCCCGGAAGGTGGACGGTGATTCGACGGCGAGGACGACGAACGGGGCGATCAGGCCGAGGATCCAGACCGGCTGCGTCCAGGACTGCATCCGGGCGATCCACGCCATCCCCTTGAAGACGATCGGGACGACGATCACGGTGGTCAGCAGGTAGCCCAGGGGCAGCGGCAGGTGCAGCACCTCGTGGAAGGCCTGCGCCATGATCGAGCCTTCGAGGGCGAAGAAGATGAAGGTGAAGCTCGCGTACACCAGTGAGGTCAGGGTCGAGCCGAAGTAGCCGAAGCCGGAACCCCGGGTGAGCAGATCCATGTCGACGCCGTTGGCCGCGCAGGCCCGGGCGATCGGGATGGCGGTCAGGAAGATCACCACCGCGGCGGTGAGGATCGAGGCCAGCGCGTTGGTGAAGCCGTAGGACATGACGATGCCCGCGCCGATCGCGTAGTCCGCGAGGTAGGCGATCCCGCCCAGGGCGGTGGAGGCGACCGATGCGGGGGACCAGCGGCGGAAGGAGTGCGGGGCGTAGCGGAGCGAGTAGTCCTCAAGGCTCTCGTTCGCGGCCGACTTGGCGTACGAGCGCCGAGGGCCCGGCGTCGGCGCACTCGCCGCCGGCGGGGTCGGGGGGTGAACGGGTGGGCTGCTGAGCTCGGTCATCGCCGCTCCTCGACGTCGGTGGCAGATGACCGGTGAGGCTAGGGACGCCGTGTGAAGTCCGTGGTGCCCGCACCGTTTCGTTCGGGTAACCCCGGTTCCGTGCCCTGTGGTTGGCGCTCCGTCAGGATGGGGGGCAGAGCCGCGGGAGGACGTGCGGGAGGTCGTCGTCGAGCCAGCAGGCGGCGTCCTCGGTGACCACCAGCAGTTCCTCGAAGGCGACGCCGACGCCGCGGAAGGCGACCCTGGGAGCGACGGACCACAGGCCGGGCGGCAGGGAGCGCGCGTCGGGGAGGGGCTGCGCCGGGTGCGCGATCACGCCGCCGGGCAGGGCCCGGTCGGGGGTGGCGTAGCCGTGCCGGGAGGCGAGCGCGTCGACGGCCCGGCCGAGCCGGAACAGCGGGCTGCCGAGCCGGACTTCACGGAGCACCAGGTCACGGTAGGCGGGGAGGTCGGCGCGGAGGGTGTCCCAGACGGGATTGCGGCCGAGCCGCCCGGCCAGGGCGATGCCGACGGTGCAGCCGTGCGCGGTGACGGCCGCGTCCAGCAGGTAGGGCATGCCGTCCCGGAGGCGTTCGGGCTCGCGTAGCCGGGCCAGCAGCCGGCCGCCCGCCGTAGCCGTCCGCCGGCCGAAGCGGGCACCCGGCCGCCGGGCGAAGGCGCCGAGGCCGGCCGCCCGCAGGGACTGCCGCAGCCACTCGGCCGCGTCGCCCTCCCGCATGCCGGCCCGCAGCTGCCCGGCGGCCCGTTCGGCCACCCGGTAGGCGAGTTGCTGGAGGTCGCGGTAGCGGTCGAGGTCGGACTCCTCGTACGGGAGGGCCGGCCGTCGCAGGCGGCCCGGGGCCGTGCCGGGCGACCGGAGGGGGCTGCTGGGCATGGCGGTACCTCGCCTCGCGGGTCGGCCGGACGGAGCTTGTTGAGTAGTACTCAAAAGTAGCCACGCGCGCGGTGAAGTCAATAGGATGCGCAGATGCTTCCCCCACCCCGCGCCGGACGGCGGCTCTCGGCGGACCAGCGCCGCCGCCAGATCCTGGACTCCGCCCGGGAGTTGGTGCACTCCGACGGCCTGGAGACGCTGTCGGTGGAGTCGGCGGCCCGCTCGGCGGGGGTGTCGCCGGGCCTGCTGTTCCACTACTTCGGCTCCCAGCGCGGATTCCGGTCGGCCGTGGTGCAGTTGGTGGCGGAGGAGCTGCTCGGCCAGGTCGCACCCGATCCGACGCTCAGTGGCGCGCAGCAACTGCGCGGCGGCATCGAGACGTTCATCGCCTTCGTGGGCCGTCACCCCTCGCTCTACCTGGCGGTGGTCCGGCAGGTGGAGCGGGGCGGCACCGGCACCATGGCGACCCTCCACCGCGACCTCCGGGCGCGGTTCGCGGAGTGGATCACGGCGGCGCTGGTGGCGGCGGGGACGCCCCGTACCCCCGCCGTCACCGCCACCGTCCACGGCTGGCTGGCGTACATGGAGGAGCTGTTGGTCGGCTGGCTGGACGGCGCGGAGCTGACCGCCGATCAGCTCGCCGAGCTGTGCGAGCGCAGCGCGTACCAGCTGGTCGCGGTGGCGCTCGACGACCCCGAACGCTGGCGGGCGATCCGGGCGGCCCTCGACCGCCGCCCCTGAGCGGGGAACGGCCCGGGTCTTCCGGAACGGGCGGTCGCACCGCTACCGTCCCGTCGCACCGGATCGCATCCACACCGTGCACCGGCCCCCTCCCGGTCAGGAGTGCCCGATGCCGACTGCCCAGCCCGTCACGGACGTTGACCTCGACGTGGCCGCCGACCGGCCCCGGCGGCGGACCGCCCGGGTGCTGCTCGGCGGGCTGACCGGCGTGGCCGTGGTGGCCGTGCTCGCCGCGGTGGCGGTGGCCGCGCTCGCCGTGCGGGTGGACGGTTCGAGCATGCGGCCCACGCTCGCCGACGGCCAGCGTTTGCTGACGGTGCCCGGCAGTGACGGGGCGTCGGTGCGCCGGCTGGACGTGGTGCTGCTGAAGCGTCCGGGCCGGGACGAGGTGATCGTCAAGCGGGTGATTGGCCTGCCCGGTGACCGGGTGGAGATCTCCTCGACGCCGCAGGACCCGTTCGCCGTGCTGGTGCAGCCGGGCGGCGGCGGCCCGTGGTTCCGCGTCGCCCTGCCCGCGTGGCAGGCCCAGGCCCACCGGACCGTCAGCTGCTGCACGCCGGACGGCTCCCGGACGGCGGCTCCGAGCGTGCGGACGGTCCCGCCGGGCCGGGTGTTCTTCCTCGGCGACAACCCGGACGGCTCGGAGGACTCGCGCACCTTCGGCTGGGGAGACCTCGCGACCGTCGCGGGCCGGGTCGGCCTGCGGGTCTGGCCCCCGGCCGCGTTCGGCACCCTGGACACCGCGCCGACCCTCACCGAGGTCCCGGCGCCGACGGACTGACGCCCGGGAAGGTCCTCAGGCCTGCGCGACGCGGACGAAGACCTCGGCGATCCGGCGCGCGGAGGCGGCGGGGTCGCCCGCGCCCTGGACGATGTGACTGGCGGTCAGCCGGACGGCGGAGTCGACGGCGAGCTCCCGCGAGTCGGGGTCGATCGTGGGCCACGCGGTGGCGGCGTAGCCGTCGAGCATCGCGGTGGCGATGGTGAAGGCCGACTCGGCGCGGGTGGTGAGGTAGGACAGCAGGCCGTCCTCGCCGTCCCGGGTGGTGGTGAGCATCGCCTTGACCAGGGGGTTGCGCCCGGCGAGCCGGAGGGTGAAGAGGGCGGCGGCCTCGGCGGCGGCCCGCGGGTCCTCGGGGTGCTCGTGGAGCTGCTGCTCGATGCCGCGGAGGCAGAGCTCGAGTTCGCGGCCGAAGAGCGCCTCGCCGAGCGCGTCCTTGGAGCCGAACTCGTTGTAGACGGTCTGCCGGCTGACTCCCGCGACGGCGGCGACCTGGGTCATCCGCAGCCGGTCGAAGCCGTCGGCGGTGACCAGGTCCCGGGCGGTGTCGAGCAGCCGGTCCCGCAGCAGTGACCTGACGGTCTCCCTGATCCATGCCATCCGCCGACTATAGCCACGCCGCAGGTCAGCTGAGCAGACGCCTGTACCGGCTTGTGCCAACGCTATTGACACCTACTCACCTCCTGCTTACTTTCTGGACACGCAGCCGAAATATGTAAAGCGCTCCGGGGGTGTCGGGATGGGCGCTCCCGGAGCCGGCCGCGCCTTCAGGTACCCGCGCACCCCCTCAGCCGCGCGGGACGACGGATGGAGACCCCATGCAGGAAGAATCCAGAGGTGTCACGCGCTGGCGCAGGTCCGCGCTGGTCGCGGTGCCGGCCACGGCCGTCATCGGCGCGATGACGCTGGCGATGGTCCAGGGCGTGCTCGCCGCGAACCTCTCGCTCACCAGCGTTCCGTTCACCCTGTCCTCGAACACCGTCGCGGCCTCCAAGGGTCTCGGTGCGGTCCTGACCACCGTGACCGCCGGCAGCCCCACCGCCGCGGCCGAGGTCGGTCTGCCCAAGGCGGGCCTGGACGGGATCTGCATCCACGCCGTCCAGACGGTCAACCTGCCGGTCGTCGGCACGGTCGGCACCTGGTCGATGAACATCTCCTCACCGGCCGCGGCCACCCCCCTCACCACCGCCCAACTCGCCGCCGGGCAGGGCATCCAGGCGAACAACCTGATCCTGGACGCCCAGTCGGTGAAGGGCGCCACCGCGACCCTGAACGCGACCGCCACCACCCCGAACCAGATCGGTGCGGCGGCCGACAGCGCCAACATCAAGGGCACCGGCATCACCGACGGCACCGCGGGCCAGTTCGGCCTGGACGCCACCGGCGGCCAGACCGACATCCTCGGCCTCAAGGCCAACGCCAACGGCGCCACCATCGGCGGCGCCATCACCCTGCCGAACCTGGCGATCAACCTGGCCAACGGGGACACCGCCGGGAAGGGCGCGGGCGGCGGCGACTGCTGACGGACCCTCGGGTCCCGAAGCACCGCCCGCACCCGGGGTGGGGCGCCGTGCACGGACGGCGCCCCACCCACCCCCGCACCTCCGACGCCCCAGCGAGGATCCCGATGGAAACCACCCCCGACACTTCCGCC
>NZ_JBVJLD010000003.1:14957-43556 GCF_055584905.1 Kitasatospora sp. NPDC088742
GGGGTGGGGCGCCGTGCACGGACGGCGCCCCACCCACCCCCGCACCTCCGACGCCCCAGCGAGGATCCCGATGGAAACCACCCCCGACACTTCCGCCGCCCAGGCCCAGGCCCAGGCTCCGGCCCGGCCCGCCGCGTTCACCCGCGCACGGCTCTCGCTGTGCCGCTGGCGCCGCACCCGCCCGTTCTGGGCCGCGGTGTGGACCGCGCTCGGCGGCTTCGTGATCCTCTACCTGCCGCTCGCGCCGATCGGCCAGATCCTGCACGTCGGCGTCGGCGGGATCACCGGCATGGCGGGCGGCGCCATCCTGATCGCCCTGGCCGGGCTGATGCTGCTGCTCCCGGGCCAGCGGCACACCGCGGGCGTGGTGGCGGTGATCGTCGGCGTCGCCTCGTTCCCGCTGAGCAACCTGGGCGGGTTCTTCGTCGGCATGTTCCTCTCGGTGCTGGGCGGATCGATGGCGGTCGGCTGGCTCCCGGAGCGGCCCGCCCGCCGCCTCGGCCGCCGTCCCTCCCCGACGCTCGCACCGGCCGGGCCCGAGACTACGGAGGCCTGAGATGGCGCACCCTCTCCTGAACCTGCGTCAGTACCCGCGCCGGCTACGGGCCTCGGCCGCCGCCTGGAACCGGACGATGCGCGACGAGGCGGCCGACGGTACGGCGCGCGGCACCCGCTGGGCCCGCTCCGCCGCCGTCCTGCTGCCCGCCACCCTGACGGTGGGCGCGCTCGGCGCCGCCCTCGCCCAGGGCGCGCTGGCGGCGAGCTTCAACGTCACCAACACCCCGTTCACCCTCACCTCCAACGGCGTCTCGGGCACCGGCTTCGGCGCGATCCTCAACACCCCCACCATCGAGGCCGCCAACGGCTCCACCTCCACCAGCACCGCGATGGCCCGGGTCGGGTTCGCCAGCGCCGGGCTGGCCGGACTGTGCGGCATCGTCCACCAGTCGATCGCGGGCGTGCCGTACTCGCTGCTCCTGACGGCCGGTCAGACGGTGACCGCGACGCCGCCGGCCACCGTCACCACCGACATCAACGCCTCCAACCTCTACATCGAGGCGCCGACGCTCACCGCCTCGGGCAACACCACGCTGCAGAACGCGGTGCTCGGCATGTCCGCCGACCAGGTCATGGTCGCCGGACAGCCGCTGACGGGAGCTCAGGCGGGCGGGTTCGGCCTGGGCTCGGCCGGGTCCGGGCCGAGCGGCTCGACCGTCAACCTGGCCGGGCTGAACGCCAACGCGTACACGGCGGAGATCGCCGGCTCGCTCACCCTCCCCGCCCTGAACATCCGGGTCGTGACCGGATCGGCGAGCACGTGCTGACCGGGACGCGGGGCGGGACGGGGACCGGTAGGCGGACCGGTACGCGGGCCGCCGTCGGGGCCGGGTGGCGGTGGTTCACCGCGTTCCGCCGCACCAGGCCGTTCTGGGGCGGGCTCTGGCTGGTCCTCGGCGGCTGGACGGTGCTGAAGTTCTCGCTCGGCGCGATCCAACTGGTCACCGCCGTCGGCTTCAACGCGGTGGCCGGGTACCTGGTCGGCGGCGGGATGATGCTGTGCGGGCTGATCCCGATCGCCGCACCGCGCCAGCGGGTCACCTTCGGGCTGATCGGCACCGTGCTGGCGGTGGTGTCGCTGGTGGTGTCCAACCTGGGCGGGTTCCTGCTCGGCATGCTGCTCGGGGTGCTCGGCGGGGCGATGACGGCGGGCTGGGGGCCGCGCCGCAGCCGCGCCGCCGCGGCCTCCGGGGGCGCCGAGTGAGGCGGGTGCGGCGGGCCGCCGCCGTCACCGCCGCGTTCGCGGCCCTGGTCGGCGCGGCCCTCGTGCCCGACCGCTCGGCGGGCGCCGCGCCGCCCCGGCTCGCGGCGCCCGCCGCCGTCCTGCCGGGCGAGCCGCAGCCGCTCGGGATGCCGTTCCTGCCCACGCCCACCCCGATGCGGGTGACCATCGACAGCATGGTCGCGGTCGGCCTGACGGTGAAGAACAACGTCACCATCCGGCTCTCCGACGGCACCACCCGGGTGACCACCCAGTACACCTTCACCCAGCTCCGGATCCGGGACGACATGCAGGTGCGGCACACCGCGCCGGACGGCACCGCGATCTCCATCTCGGTGCCCGACACCGGCTCGCTCGGCGGCATCGACAGGGCCGGCCAGCCGGAGACCACGATCATGTGGGGCGACATCCGGCAGATCTGCGTCCCGATCCTGCTGATCCCGATCTGCGGCATCCAGGGCCTGCTGAACTTCTTCGGCTCCTTCATCCAACTCACCGCCGGGGCAACCAACTTCGACGCCGACGTGTACGGCATCAGGACCGTCGACGACCACTCCGACCTGAGCAACACCAACAACCCGGTGCACCTGCCCGGCACGATCTCGGTGACCGGCCCGTGAACGGCGGGACGGGGCGCACCCACTGGCGGCGCAGCGCGCTGATCGCCCTCCCGGCGCTGGTGGCGGCGGGCACCACCGGTGCCGCGATGGCGGACGGCGCGCTGGCCGGCGGCCTCCAGATCCAGTCCGGCACCGTCAAGTTGACCACCAGCAGCCTCTACGGCACCCGCTACGCGGCGGCCGTCGTCGACCAGACCTCGGTCAAGGCGGACGGCACCACCACGACCGTCCACCCGCTGCGGATGGGCTTCGCCAAGGGCGTGATCAACGGACTCTGCCTGGCCCAGCAGCAGCAGATCATGGGCGCCACCTACACGCTGATGTTCTCGCTCGGCGACAGCGACCCGGCGACCTGGGAGATCGTCACCGAGAACACCGTGCTGGACCTGCGCAGCGCGACCGGCGAACTCGACATGGACGGCCTGGTCGACCTCAACATCAACGGGCCCGACACCGTGATCGCCCCGGAGGGCAGCCCCCCGGTCCCCAACCCCCTCGGCAGCCCCGAACACCGCTTCGGCATCCAGGCCGGCTACGCCAAGTTCGACCGCGTCACCGCCACCGTCCACGACCTCCAACTCCCGGGCCTGCTCTCCACCCCGGGCCTGCGCATCACCGTCCGCCCCGGCACCGTCAACTGCCCGGCCCCCGCCGCCCCGACGGGCACCCCGGGCAGCCGCTGAACGGCTGGTCGGGCGGCGCATGATCGTTGGTTCAGCGGCCGGGCGTCACCGTGGCTTGCTAGGTTGAGGGTCGATCAAGGACGGCCAAGGGGTGGGGGATCCATGAGTTCGCAAGACGGTAGTGACCGTGCGGGTTTCGGGTGCGCGGCGTGCTGCGCCGAGGATGCCGTGGTGGCGCAGGCGCACCACCACGGCGCCGACAGGGTTCGGCTCGAGACGATGATTCAGGACGACTCGCATTTCATCGTCTCCGTTCAGCGGTGCGGCGCGTGCTCGCAGGCCTTCGTGAGCGTGTTCACCGAGTACGTCGACTGGGTCGCCTCGCAGGACGCGCAGTACCGCACCGTGCTGCCGATCACGGACGCCGAGGCGGGCGACCTGGTGGCGGGGCGGTTGAGCCCGCACGGGGTGGGGGCCCTGGGGGAGGGCCGCCGCCATCTGCAGAGCGACTGGCCGAGCGGTGCCGAGGAGCCGTCCGTGTACTGGGCCGGCGGCGTCTTCGCGGTCCGCGAGGGGCACTGACCCGGACGCCGCGCTGCGGGCCTGTGGGCGGCCGCCGCGGTGCTGCGGGAGATCATGCCGGAAGCACGGGTACCGTCCTCAGCCGGCCCGGAGCCCCCGAGGACGCCGGAGCTCGTCGATGGGCTTGCACGATCGACGGACGAGGCCCCCGGCCCGTGGTGGGTCGGGGGCCTCGTCCGCCGGTGGGTCAGCCGCAGAGGGCTCCGTTCAGGCGGAACTGGGTCGGGGACGGGTTGGTGCCGGTGGTGGTCGCCTGGAAGCCGAAGGAGACCGAACTACCGGGGGCCACCGTGGAGTTCCAGCCCAGGTCCTTGGCGGCGACGGTGGTGCCGGACTGGGTGGCGGCGGCGTTCCAGGCGTTGCTGAGGAGCTGGGTGCCGGGGAAGGACCAGGTGAGGGTCCAGCCGTTGACCGGGGTGGTGCCGGTGTTCTTCAGGGTGACGTCGGCGGTGAAGCCGGTGCCCCAGTCGTTGGCCACCCGGTAGGTGACGGCGCAGGAGGCGGTGGGCGGTGCGGTGGTGGTGTCCGACTCGGTGGCGGTCAGGGTGGCGGACTCCAGCCCGGGGCCGGTCAGGGTGAAGACGGCGCTGCCGTTGGCGGAGTCGGCGTCCGGGGCGGCGGCCAGGGTCAGGTTCTGCGCGGTGGACCAGTTGGCGGGCGTGAAGACCAACTGACCGGCGGCGCTGAGGTCCTGGTCACCGGAGGTGCGGGTGGCGGTCACCGTGACGTTCTGCGCGGGAGCGGCCGAGAGCCGGACGCCGACCGTGGCCGAGCCGCCCTCGGGTACGGTCACGGTCGGCGAGGCCAGCACCTTCGGGGTGGTGGGGGTGGTGTTCGGGCGGTCGGCGGCGAAGGAGACCAGCCAGGCCAGGGCGGCGTTCCAGTTGATCGCCACCTCGTTGGTGGAGTACGAGCCGATGTCGTCGATGTAGCACTTGGCGGGCGCGCACCCGGCCAACTTGGCCTCCGCCACCGGGTCCTGGAGCCCGGCGTTCGGGCCGCCGGCGAAGGAGCCGGCCGGCGGGTGCGGCAGTGAGGCGTCGTACTGGTGGGCCCAGAAGCGGTGGTGCTGGTTCTCCGACGCCCGCTCGCCGTAGCCGGTGACGTAGGAGAGGTCCAGCGCGTTGCGGCCGAGCAGGTAGTCCAGCGACTCCAACGCACCCGCACGGTACCGCTGTTGGCCGGTGAGCTCGTAGGCGACGGCCATCAGGGCGCCGTTGCCGGCCACCGCGCTGTTGGAGCCCCAGACGTAGCCGTCGGAGGCGAGCGGCACGGCGTAGCCCTGGCCGTTCTGGGTGGTCAGCTGGGCGTCGGCCACCGTGGTCAACGAGGCCCGCACCTTGGCGAGTTCGGCGGCGGGAAGCGCCACGCCGGGTACCGTCGCCAGGGTGATCCGGCCCAGCGTGCCGGTGTCGCCCCACCAGAACGGGGTGGCCGGAGCCGACTGCACCGGGGAGTTGACCACCGCGTCGCGGTACTGGGACTCCCCGGTGGTGGCGAGGAGTTCGGCGGCGGCCCAGTAGAACTCGTCCGACACGGACGCGTCCTCGTAGGCCCCGCCGCCGGTGGAGTCGGTGGCCGGGGCGTAGACCGCCGGGTTGGCCTGGGCGGCGGACCAGGCACGCTTGGCGGCGGTCAGCGCCTTGGCCGCGAAGGCGGCGTCGTACGGGGCGTAGACCCGGGCCGCCTGCGCGGCGGTGGCGGCCAGGTTGAGCGTGGCGGCCGTCGACGGCCGGTGCAACTCGCGGTCCTCGGAGTCGAGTTCGGGCCGCATCGGCATGGCGGTCCACTTCGCGTCGTGCACCTTGTGGAAGGCCATCCCGGCCTGCGGCTTGCCCTCCGGCACCTGCATCCGGAGCAGGAAGTCCAGCTCCCAGCGCGCCTCGTCGAGCACGTCCGGCACGCTGTTGCCCCGCTCGGGCACCTTCAGCGTGGAGTCGCCGAGCGCGCCGTCGGTGCCCGAACGCCGGGCCCGCTCGAAGGAGTTGACCAGCTGCCAGGTGGCGATGCCGCCGTTGACCACGTACTTGCCCTGGTCGCCCGCGTCGTACCAGCCGCCGCGCACGTCCTGCCGGTAGTCGCAGACCCCGGCCTGGCAGGGCACCGAGGTGTCGCCCTTGTTCGGCGCCACCCCGAGGTGCCCGGCCGGGCGGGCGTAGGCGGAGCCGACCAGGCCGGCGTCGATGGCGATGCCGCTGCGCTGGTGGTAGAAGAAGGCCAGGCTGTCCGAGCGCAGGCCGTCGTAGAGCGCGGGGGAGAGGTCGAAGGGGTGGCCGGACTGCCCGTTCACCACCAGGGTGAAGCCGGTGCCCGTGCCGGTGTAGGAGGAGAAGTCGGCGGTGTGCAGCGACTCGCCGGAGGCGCGGTCGGCGCCCCGCACGGTTGTGGTGCCGGTGGCCACGGTGCGACCGGCCGAGTCGCGCAGCTGCCAGGGCAGCGGTGCGGTGGCGGCGCTGACCACGGTGGCGCGCTTGGGGCCGTCCGGGAGGTAGCCGAGCTGGTTGACCCGGACGGAGGCGGCGGGTTCGGCGGCCTGCGCGGTGATCGCCGCCAGACCGGGGGTGAGCAGGGCGAGGCCGGCCAGCAGGGCGGCGCCGCGCAGCGGAAGACGGGACGAAGACATGGGGGGTGGGGCCCTTCTGCCTGGGTGGGGGAGGGAGCCGTGGGTGGGCGTGGGAGCGCTCCCAGGGGATATCAAGCCAGTCCGCCGCGCGCGGGTCAAGAGCGTCTCACGGATGTGGTCGGATTCCCTGGCCCGGCGTCAGGTCCGCCCGTCCGTTTTCAGGCCCGCCCGCCTGAGGTGCGCCCGAGATCCGTCCGAGGTCCGTCCGGCGTCCGCCTGACGTCCGGTCAACTCCGGGGCAGCACCGGGTAGACGAACCCGGTGTCGGGTGCCCGGTAGTCCGCCAGCCAGCGGGCGAGCACCAGCGCGGAGGGGAGGAACATCGGCTCCGGCAGCTCCCCGACCGGCACCCGCTCCCAGCCCGCGCAGGAGTGCGGCTCCAGCACCACGGCGGGCGCGGCGCTCGGCGGCGCCAGCACGGCGGCGGTCAGCCGGGGGCGTCCCAGCTCGTGGTCGAGCAGCACCGCCAGCACCCGCATCTCCCCGGCGGGCAGCACGATGCCGGTCTCCTCCGCCAGCTCCCGGGCGGCGGTCTGCTCGAAGGACTCGCCCGGGTCCACCTTGCCGCCGGGCAGGCTCCAGGTCGGCGGCTCGCCGGCGGTGGTACGGCGGCCGATCAGGACCGTGCCGTCCGGGCCCGGCACGATCACGCCGGCGCCCAGCATCGGAGCGTGCGTCACGCTCAACTCCCGTTCAGCGAAAGCGGATCACCGTGCGGACTACCACGGGGACGGGGCGTAGTCCTTCAGGAAGCAGCCGTACAGGTCCTCGCCGGCCTCGCCGCGGACGATCGGGTCGTAGACCCGGGCCGCGCCGTCCACCAGGTCGAGCGGGGCGTGGAAGCCCTCCTCGGCCAGGCGCATCTTGTCCGGGTGCGGGCGCTCGTCGGTGATCCAGCCGGTGTCCACGGCGGTCATCAGGATGCCGTCCGTCTCCAGCATCTCCTTGGCGCTGGTGCGGGTGAGCATGTTGAGCGCGGCCTTGGCCATGTTGGTGTGCGGGTGGCCGGCGCCCTTGTAGCCGCGGCTGAACTGGCCCTCCATCGCGGAGACGTTCACCACGTACTTGCGGTGGGCGGCGGCGGCCGCCATCGCCGGGCGCAGCTTGCTGATCAGGATGAACGGCGCGGTGGAGTTGCAGAGTTGGACCTCCAGCAGCTCGATCGGGTCCACCTCGCTGACGGTCTGCACCCAGCTGTTGGTGTGGTGCAGGTCCGGCACCAGGCCGCCCGCGTCGATCGCCGTCCCGGCCGCGATCCGGTCCGGCGTGGCCGAGCCGGAGACCAGGGCCAGCGCGGTGACGTCCTCGGCGCTGATCAGCTCGCGGGCCTGGCCGGGCAGCGCCGGGCGGTCCACGCTGCCGCTGCCGAAGCTGCCGATCACGGTGGCGGCGGGCAGCTCGCCGGCGGGCAGCGGCGCGTTCTCGGCCAGCACCAGCTCGCGGTAGGCGGCGGGGGAGCGGCGCACGGTCTGCGCGGCGTTGTTGATCAGGATGTCCAGCGGGCCGTCGGCCGCGACCTCCTCGGCCAGCGCGACGACCTGACCCGGGTCGCGCAGGTCGATCCCGACGATCTTCAGGCGGTGGATCCACTCGGCGCTGTCCGGCATCGCCTTGAAGCGGCGGATCGCGTCGTTCGGGAAGCGGGTGGTGATGGTGGTGTGCGCGCCGTCCCGGAGCAGGCGCAGCGCGATGTACATCCCGATCTTGGCCCGGCCGCCGGTGAGCAGCGCCCGACGGCCCGTCAGGTCGGTGCGGGCGTCCCGGCGGGCGTGGCTGTCCTTGGCGCAGGACGGGCAGAGCTGGTGGTAGAAGGCGTCCACCTCGACGTAGCGCTGCTTGCAGATGTAGCAGGAGCGCGGGCGCTCGAGTATCCCGGCGATCTCGGTGGTGGTGGTCGTGGTGAGCCCGAACGCCCCGGCGGTCTCGTCGTCGATCCGGGTCGGCGCGCCGGTCGCGGTGGCGGCCGTCACGGCGCGGTCGTTGGCGGTCTTGCGGGCCCGGGTCTCCTGGCGGCGGCGCTGCTTGAGGGTCCGGAAGACCCCGCCGACGGCCTGCCGGACGGTGATCGCGTCCGGGTGGTCCACGTCGAGCTGGTCCAGCTCCGCCAGGACGTCGAGGCAGAGCGCGAGGCGCTCGGGGTCGATGCCCGGGCCGTACTCGATCTGGTCCTCGGCCGAGTCCTGGATGGTGTCCGGGCCGATGCCCTGGGTGGTGTCGCCCGCCATTGCCCGCACTGCTTCCTTCGCTGCCCTACCTGGATACCCGGTGAACTCTACGGAGTGGCGGGCGGAGGGCCAAACCTCCGAATGAGTGTAAGTGGCTGAATGGCCTTGCATCCATTACTGGTTGACCCTAGGGTGAGTAACAGCTGAAGGCAGGCAGTAGCCATTACCGAGGGAGCGGACATGAACGCCTGGGACGACTGGCAGCGCAGCTGGGACCGTCAGCAGGAGTGGTACCTGCCGGACCGCGAGGAGCGGTTCCGGGTGATGCTCGACCTGGTCGAGGCGGTGGCCGGGCCGGCCCCGCGCGTGCTCGACCTGGCCTGCGGCACCGGCAGCATCAGCGAACGGCTGCTCGCCCGCCTCCCCGGGGCCACCAGTGTGGGCGTGGACCTCGACCCGGCCCTGCTGGCCATCGCGCGGGGCCACTTCGCGGACGAGCCCCGCCTCACCCTGGTCACCGCCGACCTGCGCGAAGCGGACTGGGCCTCCCGCCTGCCCGCCGGGCCGTTCGACGCGGTCGTCACCGCGACCGCGCTGCACTGGCTGGCCACGGACGACCTGCTGCGGCTGTACGGCGACCTGGCGAAGGTGCTCCGGCCCGGCGGGATCTTCCTCAACGCCGACCACACCCCGGAGGAGGACATCCCGCTGCTGCGGGCCGCCGACGCCGCGTTCCAGGAGGGCCGCCAGGCCCGGGAGAAGGCGGACGGCGTGCTCGACTGGAAGGAGTGGTGGGCCACCGCCGGAGCCGACCCGCTGCTGGCCGAACACGTCGCCGCCCGCTCCGAGCTCTACCGCGACCACCGGGACGGCGAGGTCCACCCGGCCGCCTGGCACACCGCCTCGCTCGTCGCCGCCGGCTTCCGCGAGGCCGGCATCCCGTGGCGCTCCGTCGACGACTCCTTGGTCGCGGCAGTCCTCTGACGATCACTCAGCGCCCGGACCTCCGGAGCGCTCGGCCCCCGCAGCACCCCGTCCCGGGTGGTGCGGGGGCCGCTCCGTGTCCGGTCGGTCCGACCTCTTGACGCGTCAAGTTAGGAAACTTAACTTATGGACCCTCTCGTCCTCCCGCTTCCTCACACCCCAACGGAGTTCCCATGTCCGGGACGCTCAGCAGACGGATCGGCCTGTTCCAGGCCACCGCCATCAACATGAGTCAGATGTGCGGCATCGGCCCCTTCGTCACCATCCCGCTGATGGTCGCGGCGTTCGGCGGCCCGCAGGCCGTGATCGGCTGGATCGCCGGTGCGGTGCTCGCCCTGGTCGACGGGCTGGTCTGGGCCGAACTCGGCGCCTCCCTCCCCGGCTCCGGTGGCTCCTACGTCTACCTCCGCGAGGCCTTCCAGTACCGCACCGGCCGGCTGATGCCGTTCCTGTTCGTCTGGACGGCGATGCTCTTCATCCCGCTGATCATGTCCACGGGCGTGGTCGGCTTCGTGCAGTACCTCGGCTACCTCTGGCCCTCGATGGGCCAGGGCCAGGGCGACCTGGTCGGCCTGGCCGTGGTGGGCCTGGTGGTCCTGCTGCTCTGGCGCAAGGTCGAGAACATCGCCCGGCTCACCACCGTGATGTGGGGAGTCATGATCGTCGCGGTCGGCGCGGTGATCGTCGCCGCCTACGGGGACTTCTCGCTCTCGATGGCCTTCACCTGGCCCGCCCACGCGATCGACCTGACCCACGGTCAGTTCTGGCTCGGCTTCGCCGCGGGTCTGACCATCGGCATCTACGACTACCTCGGCTACAACACCGCCGCCTACCTGGGGGCGGAGGTCAAGGAGCCCGGCCGGGTGCTGCCGCGGGCCATCGTCCTGTCGATCGTCGGCATCATGGCGATCTACCTGCTGCTGCAGATCGGCGTGCTCGGCGTGATCGACTGGCACGAGATGCTCGACCCCGACTCGGTGGCCTCCAAGTCCGTCGCCTCCGCGGTGCTGGAACGGGTCTGGGGCCACGCGGCGGCCGACGTGGTGACGGTGCTGATCCTGGTCACCGCCTTCGCCTCGGTCTTCGCCGGCCTGCTCGGCGGCTCCCGGGTGCCCTACGACGCCGCCCGCGACCGGGTCTTCTTCCGCTCCTTCGGCAGGCTGCACAGCCGCCACCGGTTCCCGGTGCTCGGCCTGCTCGCCATGGGTGCGATGACCGCGGTCGGGTTCCTGATCGGCCGGCACACCAACCTGGCCACCCTGATCGGCCTGCTCACCACCGTCATGGTGATCGTCCAGGCACTCGCCCAGATCCTGGCCGTCACCGTGCTGAGGCGTCGTCAGCCCGCGCTGCCGCGGCCGTACCGGATGTGGCTCTACCCCGCGCCGAGCATCCTGGCCGCCGTCGGCTGGCTGGTCATCTACGGCTACGCCGACCGCAACGCGCCGGGCCTGCACCCGATCGAATGGTCGCTGGTGTGGGTGCTGGTGGGTGTGGTGGCCTTCCTGATCTGGTCCAGGGCCGAGCGGGCCTGGCCGTTCGGCCCCGCCGAGATCCGGGAGGAGTACCTCTCCACGGAGCCGACCGGGGCCGAGGCCGGAGCGCAGGCCTGACCCACCGTCACGAGTCCGGCCGGGCCGCCGTCGTTGGTCCGGCCGGGCCCGCCGTACGGCGTTCGAAGACCTCGGGCCGGGCGGCGGTGAGGGCGGTGGCCAGGGCGCCCCGCAGGACCGCCTCGTCGCCGAGCAGGCTCGCGGCCAGCCGGGGCCGCAGCGGGGTGAGCCGGTGCATGGCCTGCTCGACGGGGCCGAGCAGCAGGTCGGCGCCGTGCCCGAGGCCGCCGCCGAGCACCACCAGGTCGGGGTCGAGCACCGCGGCCAGGACCGCCAGCGCGTAGCCGAGCCGCTCGGCCTCCTGCCGCACCGCCGCGGCCGCCCGCCGGTCCCCGTCCCGGGCGGCGTCGAAGACCTGTTTGGCCGTCAGGGGACCGGTCATGCCGAGCTCACCGGCGGTGCGCACCACGGACCCGGCCGCGACGGACTCCTCCAGGTTGCCGCCGCCGGGCAGCGGGAGCAGTCCGATCTCACCCGCCGCGCCGTGCCCGCCGCGCTGGAGCACACCGTCCGCGACCACGCCCATGCCGAGGCCGGTGCCGATCAGCAGGTAGACGAAGAGCCGGCTGCCGGCCCCAGCCCCGGCGCCGTCCGCGTACTCGCCGAGCGCGGCGAGGTTGGCGTCGTTGTGCACGCTGATCCGGGTGCCGAGATCGGCCTCGATCCGTTCGAACAGTCCTCGTTGACCCCAGTCCGGCAGGTTCGGGGCGTACTGGACGCGCTGTTCGGCCTCGTCCCAGACCCCGGGACTGCCGATCACGGCGTGCACCACCTCGGCGGTCCCCAGCCCGGCGGCCGCGGTGGTGGCGCGGGCGGCGGCCACCACCGCGTCGGCGACCGCGTCGGCGGTGCTCCCCCGGTTGGGGACGTCCTGCCGGCTGACGATCCGTCCGCTCAGGTCGGCGAGGGCGATCCGCAGCCGGGCCCTGCCGATGTCGATGCCGAGGACGTGACCGGCCTCCGGGTCCGGCTCGTAGAGCACCGCCGTCCGGCCGCGCTCGGGGGCCAGCAGACCGGCCTCGCGGGCCAGCCCCACCCGCTCCAGGGTCGCCAGCGCGGCCGAGACCGTGGGCTTGGACAGGCCGGTGTCGCGCGCCAGTTGGGCCCGGGACGACGGTCCGCCGGTGCGCAGCCGCTCCAGCAGCAGCCACTCGTTGTTGCTGCGCATGCGCTGCCGGCTCCACGGCTGCGCGCCGCCGGGCCACGGCGCCGGTCCCGGTCCGGTCTCCCGGCCACCGGCCGGCACGGGGCGGGAGCTCATCGGTTCCTCCGGGCGGTTGCGGTCGTCCTCCGCCCGTCACCTTAGACCGACCGGCAATCCGACCACCCGTCAGGCCATCGGCGCCCGTAGTGGGGTGGTGGTCACCAGGGGACGACGCCGTCGTCCTCGAAGAAGGAGCCGGTCGGGCCGTCGTCGGGGAGGGTGGCGAGGCGGATCGGGGTGGCGGCGCCCTCGGCGGGGGTGCGGGAGCCGTGGAAGCCGGTGAAGTCGGTGGCGACCAGGCCCGGGCAGGCGGCGTTGACCAGGATGCCGGTGCCGGCGAACTGCCGGGCGTACTGGAGGGTGAGGGCGTTGAGGAAGGACTTCGACGGTGCGTAGGCCGCCATCACGGGGCCGATCTCGGTTTCCGGGTCGGCCTGGCGGGTCAGGGAGCCGACGCTGCTGGAGACGTTGACGATGCGCGGGGAGGCGGAGCGCCGCAGCAGGGGCAGCATCGCGTTGGTGACCCGGACGACGCCCAGGACGTTGGTGTCCACGACGGTGCGGACCACGTCAAGGTCGAGCGTGGTCGGGTCCTGGAACCAGCCCGGGCCCATCTCGCCGGGGATCCCGGCGTTGTTGACCAGGGCGTCCAGGCGCCCGGCCAGCCGGTCGACCAGCTCGGCGGCGGCGGTGACGCTGCGCTCGTCGGTCACGTCCAGCGGTACCCCGAACGCGTCCACGCCGGCGGCGCGCAGCTTCTCGACGGCGGCTTCGCGGCGGGTGTCGTCGCGGGCGGCCACCCCTACGCGGTAGCCGAGGCGGCCCAGTCCGGCCGCGATCTCGTAGCCGATTCCCTTGTTCGCGCCGGTCACCAGCGCGGTGTTCTTCTCGCTCATGCCGATGATGGTGGCCCGCGGGCGGACGGTGCGGCCAACACCGGTACGGTGCCCTGTCATACCCACCGGGTATCACCGCGTAAGCTGCCGGCCGTGGACACCCTGGAGACCCGTGAGCTGAGGTACTTCGTGGCCGTGGCCGAGGAGTTGCACTTCGGGCGCGCCGCCGAGCGCCTCGGGATGGCCCAGCCGCCGCTGTCGCGGGCGATCCAGCAGCTCGAACGGCGGCTGGGGGTACGGCTGTTGGAGCGTAACCGCCGCGGCGTCCGGCTGACGGGTGCCGGGGAGGTGCTGCTGCAGGAGGGGCGTGCGGCCCTCGACGCGACAGCTGCCGCGGTGCGCCGGGCCCGGCGCGCGGGTGGTGCCGGGGGCGCCGACGGTACCACCCGGCAGCGGCTGGTCCTCGCGGTGAAGGCCGCCGCCTCCCACGAACTGCTGCGCAAGCTGCTCGACGCCTACGCGGCCGAGCCGGACAGCGCCGAGATCGAGGTGCTGGCGTGCGGCATCTGCGAGCAGGAGGAGCTGCTGCGCGACGGGCGCGCCGACGTCGCGCTGATGCACACGCCGTGGAACTCCCTCGCCGGGTTCGACAGCGAGGCGCTGCTGACCGAGGGTCAGGTCGCCCTGCTGCCGGCCGGGCATCCGCTCGCGGCCCGCGCGACCCTCTCCCTGGCCGAGGTCCGGGACGTCCCCGGGCTGCCGCTCGCCCGCTGGCCCAGCCACGGTTCCTATGCGCCCGGCCCGGGCCCCGAGATCCAGAACCAGACGCAACTGGCCCAGCTGGTCGCCCTCGGCCGCACGGTCGCGGTCGTCCCCGACTCCGCCCGCACCTGGCTGTGGCCCGAGCACGCGGCTGTCCCCCTGGCCGACGCGCCTCCCGTGGTGACCCACGTCGTCTGGCCCGCGCACAGCCGCTCGCCCACCCTGGCGGCGCTGGTCCGCACGGCCGTGGGGATGTGACCGGACCAGCTCTCAACTCACGGGCAGTGGCGGCGGGTTGTCGGTGAGCAGGTCGTGGCCGACCTCGGAGACGGTGTGGCGGACCTGCTTGCCCTCGCGCCGGGTGGCGATCAGGCCGGCCGTGCGCAGGGCCGCGGCGTGGGCGGAGGCGGAGGGCGGGGTGACGCCGAGCCGTCGGGCGAGTTCGGTGGTGGAGCAGGGGCCGCCGGCGACGGCGCGCAGCACGCGGGCCCGGGCGGGGCCCAGGACGGCGGAGAGGCCGTCGGTGGCCGCCGGCCGGGCGGCGGGCTCGGTGGCCGGGGTGGCGATCGGGTGCAGCAGCATGCTCTGGCGGTTCGGCCCGGGCAGCAGACTGATGTTCAGTTGGACGAAGTAGTTGGGCCGCAGCTCCAGGCCCCGGCCGCCGAGCTCGAAGGTGCCCTCCAGGTCGCCGAGGGTGCACTCCAGGACGCCCTCGTCGCGCCAGACCGCCTTCGGGTGGAGGGTGTTGAGCATCTCGCCGATCCCGGAGCGGGCCGCGGTGCGGGCCCGGGCGGCGATGTCGGCCTCCAGGGCGCGGCGGATGTCGGGCCAGTCCGGGGCGAGGCAGGCCCGGAACAGCGCCCAGGCACCGTCGTTGACCTCGCGCATGCCCCGGCTGCCGTCCTCGCGCAACCGGGCCAGGGCGGCCGGGACTTCGCCGCCGGTGCCCTCCCCGAACATCGCGACGCCCTCCTCCACGGCCCGCTGCGGGACGGCGAGCAGCGCGTCGAGCTCGTCGGTCACCTGCCGGCGGACGGAGTCGAGGTCCGCTATCAGGAAGTCGGGGACGCCGATCGGGCTCGCGTTGACCACCTCGAGGTAGCGCGCGGCCCGGTGCGGCACGTGGCGGCGGACGTCCCGCCACCACCGGTCGCTGCGCGTCCCGCTGCCCTGGTGGACGCCCGCCCGGGCCGCACCGGCCAGCAGGTGGTCGAGCGGGGATATGACGAACCGGGTCCGCGCGAGGTCCGCGACCCCGAACTTCAGTGCGATCACGAACCTGTCCTTCCGCCCCCGACAGCCGCTCTGACCTGCCGCGCTGTCAACTATTAGGCCCTGAGGCTAATGCATCGCCCTCGGCCCTTCCCCGTTGGCATGCTCTCTCTCGTCAGCGCGACCGAGGCCCGCTCCGACCCCCACCACGAGGGGAGTGGGGGACGGAGTGTGGCGGGCGCGGGACGAAGGAGCTGGTGCGGGCGGCGTAGGCCCGCCACTCGGGGCTGCGGGCGGTGCTGCCGCGTTCGGCCATCGGGCGGCCGCTGCCGAAGGCCAGCAGATAGGTCATCAGCAGCGGGCTCGCGAGGGTGGCCCAGCCGGCCGGGTGGTCGGCGGCGAGCAGGAAGAGGCCCCACCAGACGCAGGCGTCACCGAAGTAGTTGGGGTGCCGGGTCCAGGACCAGAGACCGGTGGTGAGGACGCGGCCGCGGTTGGCGGGGTCGGCGCGGAAGCGGGCGAGCTGGTGGTCGCCGACGGTCTCGAAGGTGAGGCCGAGCAGCCAGAGGGCCAGGGCGAGCAGGGTGAGCGGGCCGGGCGGGTCGGGGAGCCGTTGGGTGATCTGGACGGGGAGCGAGACGAACCAGAGGATCGCGGCCTGGAGCAGGTAGACCTTGCGCAGGGCGAGCCGGGTACGGGCCGGGCCGGCCGGGGCGCGGGAGAGCATGGCGGCGTAGCGCGGGTCCTCGTCCTTGCCCCGGGCGTGCCACCAGAGGTGGGCGGACAGGCGCAGGCCCCAGACGGCGGTCAGGGCGGTGGCCGACACCCGCCGTCCGAGGTCCCCTTGACCGTCCGAGAGCAGGAAGCCGGTGAGCGCGACGGCGGTGAAACCGAGGCCCCAGGCCGCGTCGACGCCCCGGTGGCGGCCGGTCCGGACGCCGACCGCGAAGGCGGCCAGCATGACGGCGAGCGCCGCGCCGAAGGTGGCGAGTAGGGAGAGCGGCAGGCTCATCGGAGGCCCTCGCGGGTGAGGACCAGGTGCCGGACGTCCAGGTAGCCGGTGCGGAACCCGGCCTCGGAGTAGGCGAGGTAGAGCTCCCACATCCGCCGGAAGACGGCGTCGAAGCCGAGCGCCGCGACCTCCTCGGCACGGGTGGTGAAACGTTCCCGCCACAGCCGCAGGGTCTCGGCGTAGTGCGGGCCGAAGCCCTCGTCGGCGGTGACCCGCAGGGAGGTGTGGCGGGCGGCGGCCTCGGCGAGGCCCTCGCGGGAGGGGATCTGGCCGCCGGGGAAGACGTACTTGAGGATCCAGGTGTACGTCTCGCCGGTGGCGAGCATCCGCTGGTGCGGCATGGTGATGGCCTGGACGGCGGCCCGGCCGCCCGGGGCGAGCACCCGGTCGATGGTGGAGAAGTAGGCGGGCCAGTACCGGCGGCCGACCGCCTCGACCATCTCCACGCTGAGCACGGCGTCGTAACTGCCCTGCGCGGAGCGGTAGTCGAGGAGTCTGGCGGTGACCCGGTCGGCCAGGCCGGCGGCGGCGATCCGGCGGCGGGCCAGGTCGAGCTGCTCGGTGGAGAGGGTGAGGGTCTCGACCCGGGCACCCCGGGCGGCCGCCCGGATGGCCAACTCGCCCCAGCCGGTGCCGATTTCGAGCACGGTGCGGCCGGGGCCGACTCCGGCCAGGTCCAACAGGCGGTCGATCTTGCGGTGTTGGGCGCCGGGGAGGGCGGACCAGGAGGCGTCCGGGGCGCCGTCGGGGATGGTGGGGAAGAGAGCGGAGGAGTAGCTCATGGTCGGGTCGAGGAAGAGGGCGAAGAGCTCGTTGGAGAGGTCGTAGTGGCGCCGGACGTTCTCCCGGCTCCGCTGCTCGTCGGGCCGTTCGGCGGCGGGCGGGCGGACGGCCCAGAGCGGGCGGACCCACGCGGTGCCGCGCGGCACCAGGCGGGCCGGGTCGGCTGCCAGGGCGGAGAGCAGGGCGACCAGGTCAGGGGAGCTCCACTCGCCCGCCTGGTAGGACTCGCCGAAGCCGATCAGGCCGGTGGCGCCGATCCGGCGGAGGAACGGCCCTGGCCGGTGCAGTCGCAGCACCGGGGCGCCGTCCGGGGCCGGTACCAGCGGCTGTCCGTCCGGGAGTTCGACCCGCAGGCCGCGGTGGCGGGCCGCCCGGCGCAGCACCTGCCCCGCCACGGCGGCGCGCAGCGGGGCGCGCGGCACCCGGGCCACGTCGGGCCAGCGGAGCGTGTCCACCGCGTCGGTGGGGTGGGTCAGGGGGAGGTCGGCCAGGGACGTCACGGTGTCGGTGCCTCTCTGCGGGGGCTACGGTCTCGGCGGGGCTGGACGGGCAGGCCGCGCAGCAGCAGGCGGATGCCCTGGTAGCGGATGTGCAGGCTGACGGCGAAGGTGGCGAACGGGTGCCGCAGCGTGGCGCGCAGCAGCTCCCGGGCGTCGGCCGGGCGGCGCACGCCGCGCACCGTGGCGGTGAACGCCCGTCCGCCGGGCCGGTCCAGATGGATGGTCAGGTCCAGCCGCCCGTCCGGCAGCGGCAGCCGCATCCGGTAGGCGCCGTCGACGGGGAAGAACGGCGAGACGTAGAACTCCTTCGGCACCGTCGCCGGGGTGGCCGGAAGGAGGTAACGGTGGTGTTCCCCATAGGTGTTGTGCACCTCGGCCACGGTGCAGACCAGCGTGCCCTCACGGTCGTGGCACCAGTAGAGGGTGAGCGGGTTGAAGACGTGGCCGAGCGCCCGGGCCTGGGTGAGCATCAGCACCCGGCCGCCGTCGAGCCGGACGTCGTGACCGGCCAGGTAGGCGTCCAGGTTCTGACGCAGGGTCAGCCCGGGGGTGCCCGGGTGGTCGGCGGCCCGGAAGGCGGCGAGCGGGCGCAACAGCGCTGGGACGGGCGGGAGTCGGTCGAGGTCGACCAGCCAGAGGTGGGTCCGGTGGGTGAAGGCGTGCTGGAGCGGGGTGGTGCGGACGTGGGCGATCCGGCACTCGTAGAGGGCGGCGCCCCAGGGCCCGGGGAGCGCCGGTCCGGACTGACGCCCCGTCATGACCGGACCCCCGTCGCCAGCAGCCGCCGGGCGGCCACCACCCCGGAGCGGCAGCCGTCCTCGTGGAAGCCCCAGCCGTGGTACGCCCCGGCGTAGGCCGTGCGGCCCTGGGACAGCGCGGGCAGCCGGCCCTGGGCGGCGACGGTGGCGGCGGTGTAGACGGGGTGCTCGTAGACCGTCCGGGAGATCACCAGGGCCTCGGGCACCGGGCGGTGCCGGTCGTCGTTCAGGGTGACCAGGAAGTCCTCGGCGGTGTCCAGGCCGAGCAGCCGGTTGAGGTGGTAGCTGACCTGGACCTGGTCCGCGCCGTCCCGGCAGTTCGCCATCGCGTAGTTCCAGGAGCCTCGGGCCCAGGCCGACCGGGGCAGCCGGGAGACGTCGCGGTGCAGCACGGTGGGATTGCGGGAGTAGCGGAAGGCGCCGAGCACCTCGGACTCCTGCGGGCTCGGGTCGGCGAGCAGCCGCAGTGCCTGGTCGGCGTGGGTGGCGATCACCACCGCGTCGGCGGCGTGCTCGCGGCCGTCCTCGGTGGTCACGGTGACACCGCCGGGGTGGCGGCGCACCGCCCGGACCGGGGCGGAGCGGTGCACGGCGGGGATCCGGTCGGCGATCTTCTCCACGTAGGTGCGGGAGCCGCCGATGACGGTCCGCCAGGTCGGCGAGCCGGTCACCGAGAGCAGGCCGTGGTTGTCCAGGAAGGTGAACAGGTAGCGGGCCGGGTAGTCGCCCGCCAGGTCGGGGGCGCAGGACCAGACGGCGGAGACCAGCGGGGTCATGAAGTGGTGGACGAAGTACGGCGAGAAGCCCGCCCGGTCGAGGAAGCTGCGCAGCGGCGGGTCGCCCGCTCGCTCGTCGGCCAGCAGCCGGCGGGCCAGCCGGTGGAAGCGCGGCACCTCGGCCAGCATCCGCAGGTACTGGCCGCGCAGCGCCAGTGCGGGGCGGGCCAGCAGCCCGGCCGGGCCGCGTGCCCCGGCGTACTCGAGGCCGCAGCCGTCGCACCGGACGGACATGCTCATCTCGCTCTCCCGGGTGCGCACGCCCAGTTCGCCGAAGAGCCGGGTGAGCTCCGGGTAGGTGCGCCGGTTGTGCACCAGGAAGCCGGTGTCGAGCGGGATCCGGTGCCCGCCCGCGGTGGTGGCGGTCTGGGTGTGGGCGTGGCCGCCGAGCCGGGGCGCGGCCTCGAAGAGCTGGACCAGGACACCGGCCCGGCCCAGTTCGTGCGCGGCGGTCAGCCCGGCCACCCCGGCGCCGACCACCGCCACCCGGCGGCCGGGCGAGGAGCGGGTGCCCTCGGGGGTGGGAAGGGTGTCGGTCACGAGTGGTCTCCGGTGGGTCGCCGCGCTGCGGGGCAGGGCGGGGGCGGGCGTTCACCGGTGGTTCGGAGCCGTCCCCCGGCCGGATTGCTCCGATCGGGGGACGGATGGCCCCTGCCGGGGCGGGTGGGGGAGGAGTGGCGTCAGGTGAAGGAGAGCAGCATCACCGGGGCGCCGCTGGGGTGTTGCGAGCCGCCCGACGGTTCGACGGTGACGCCGATGCCGCTCGCGCCCTGGATCGCGCCGCTGAGCAGCAGCGTGCCGCTGCCGGTGGGCAGCAGGCCGGCCGGACGCATGGTGCCCGAGTCGTTGAACCACAGCTCGTAGGTCCGGTCCGGCGCCGGCTGGGGCATCCCGGAGGCGATGAACCCGGCCTGCCCACGGCTCTGCGACCAGACCACGGTGCCGGTCGCCCCGCCCGAGGAGGAGCTGCTGACCCTGGTGTCGGGGGCGGTGAGCAGGGCCGCGAACGAGGCCTGACGCTCCGCCAGCCGGGCCGTCTCGGTCCGGGCCCGGTCGGCCTGCTGGTGCTGCTGGACGGCGAGGCCGCCGAAGAGCGCGGCCAGCGCGACCGAGGCGGCCAGCGCCAGCCGGGGCAGGCGTCCGCGGGCGCTGGAGGAGCGGCCGTCGGGCTCGGTGGTGAGCGGCGGGAGCTGACGGACCGCGGGGATCTGCGCCAGCACCCGGTCCCTGAGCTCGGGGGGCGGCGTGGCCGCCTCGGCGGCGCCCAGGCGGGCCAGGGTGGCGAGGAACTCGTCCACCTCGCGGGCGCAGGCGTGGCAGTCCGTCAGATGGCGTTCGAAGGCGTCCCGCTCGGGATCGTCCAAGGCGTGCGCCGCGTACGCCCCGGAGAGCGTGTGCAGCTCGGGTGCGCTGGTCATGCTCCCACCCCCAGGCAGTCGCGCAGGCGGATCAGACCGTCCCGCATCCGGGTCTTCACGGTGCCGAGCGGCACCGCCAGCAGTTCGGCCACCTGCGGGTAGCTGTACCCCCGGTAGTAGGCCAGGGTGACCGACTCGCGCTGGAGTTCGGTCAGTGAGCTGAGGCAGCGGCGGACCTGCTCACGCTCCAGCCGGCCCTCCACCTGTTCGGCCACCTCGTCGTAGCCGGGGGCGTGGTCCCGGGCGGCCACCGCCTGTTCCCGATCGGCGGCCGCCTGGACGGAGCGCACCCGGTCGACGGCGCGGCGGTGCGCGATGGTCAGCACCCAGGTCAGCACCTCGCCGCGCTCCGGCTGGTACCGGGCGGCGAACCGCCACAGCTCCAGCATCACCTCCTGGGTGACCTCCTCCGACTGTGCCGGATCCCGCAGCACCCGCCGGACCAGCCCGAACACCGGCCCGGCGACGGCGTCGTAGAGCCGGCCGAAGGCGTCCTGGTCGCCGAACGCGACCTTGGCGACCAGCTCGCGCAGGTCGGGGCCGCGCCGCTGCGGGCCGCTGAGGTGGACGACGGTGCTCATCCGGTCGCCTCCGGGGCGTGGCACCGGGTGAGGTGCCGGTCGGGGTACCGGGCGGGGTGGTGCATGCGGACTGACCTCCTGGGCGATCGGCGGGCCGGTGGTTCGGACCGCCGGCCGGACGCGGACGTACTCGACATCCTGACTTCGGTGCGGAGGGCCCGCCGGATTGGTCCTGGCAACGAAATCCGCCACGGTGGCGATCCGGACGGCCCGCTGCTCCGAACGTGCGGTGTCGTCCCCGCCGTCCGGAGGTTCCCTCGTGTCAGCCGTCGTCCCGCGCCAGCCCCGGCCGTTCCAGCCGCTGGACATCCGCCGCATCCACGCCGAGCCCGAGGCGCTGGCCTCCGAGCGTGGCCGCCAGGTGCTGGCCCGCTTCCCCGCAGCCGAGGTCATCGAGGTGCCCTCGCACTGGAACATCCCGCACCTGCACGGCAACGCCGGCAACGTCGAGCGGTGGGCCCGGATCAAGCGCGAGGACCTGGTGCTCGGGGTGAAGAAAGCGCTTTCCGCCCGCCCCAACGGCCGCTCCGCCGACTGGATCGCGCCCAGCTCCGCCAACGGCTGCGCGCTGGCCTGCGCCTACTGCTACGTGCCGCGCCGCAAGGGCTACGCCAACCCCGTCACGGTCTTCACCAACATCGACCGGATCATCGGCTACCTCGGCCGCCACGTCGCGAAGCAGGGCACCAAGGCACAGCCCGACCAGTGCGACCCGGCGTCCTGGGTCTACGACATCGGCGAGAACAGCGACTGCTCGGTGGACGCCCTGGTCAGCGAGAACACCGCCGACCTGATCCGGGCCTTCCGCAACTGGCCGACCGCCAAGGCGAGTTTCGCCACCAAGTGGGTCAACCGCGAACTACTGGGGCTCGACCCGCGCGGGCGGACCCGGGTGCGGTTCTCGCTGATGCCGCCGGCCGACGCCCGGCTGCTGGACGTCCGCACCACCCCGGTCCCCGACCGGATCGCGGCGGCCGGGGACTTCCTGGCGGCCGGCTACGAGGTGCACTTCAACCTCTCGCCGGTGGTGCTGCGGCCGGGCTGGCAGGCCGACTGGGCCGAACTCCTGCACCGGATGGACGACTTGCTCCCGATGGCGGTGAAACGGCAGGCCGCCGCCGAGATCGTCATGCTCACCCACAACGAGACCCTGCACCGGGTGAACCTGGGCTGGCACCCGAAGGCCGAGGAGCTGCTCTGGCGGCCCGGCCTCCAGGAGCCCAAGCTCTCGCAGAACGGCAGCTGGAACGTCCGCTACCGGGTGGAGACCAAGGCGCTCGCGCTGGCCGAACTGCGCGGGCTGATCGAGCGTCACGCGCCCTGGCTGCGCATCCGGTACGCGTTCTGAGCCGTCGCTGGGGTTGTTCCTGGCCTGCGGCTGGGGCTGCTCCTGACCTGCGGCGACGGGACGGGTTTCACTCGGGAGAGGGAATCCCCCTCACGCTGACCCATCCGGGGCGGGGAGGGCCCCGAATGCCCGGTGTGAGCAGAGAAGCAGCAGGACACGGCAGCGCCCTTCCGGCGCGGACGGCGGCCGCGGTGCGGTACGCCGTTCCGGCCGGCGCGGTGGGGCTGGCCGCCGCCTGTACGGCGGTGGGAGCGGGCGAGCTGGTGGCCGCGTTCACCGGCCCGGCCGGTGCGCCGGTGCTGGCGGTCGGGTCGGCGGCGATCGACCTGACGCCGACTCCGCTCAAGGAGTACGCCGTGCGGACCTTCGGCACCAACGACAAACCGGTGCTGATCGGCGGGATCCTGCTCACGGTGGCGGCCCTCGCGGTGCTGGCGGGCCTGCTCGCCGCGCGCCGCCCGGCGGCGGGCGCGGCGGTGTTCGCGGCCTTCGGCGGTGTCGGCGCCTGGGCCGCCCTGTCCCGTCCGGAGAGCGGTGGGGCGGACGTCCTGCCCGCTCTCGCGGCGGGTGCCGCGGGCGCGGCGGCCGTGTACTGGTTGGGCACACTGCTGCGCGCCCGCCGAGCCGCCACCGCCGAGGCCGCCACCGCCCGGGACGGGGCGGTGGCGGAGGAGGAGGGGTACGGGCAGCCGGCTGCGGATGCCGGCGGTCCGACCGGTGGGGAGGGTGTCGATGCGGCTTCTGCCACGGTTGCCGCATCGGCTCCCGCTCCGTCGGCCCCCGCCGGTGCTGACGGTCCGTCCGGGGCCGGGGTGGCTCCCCGGCCCGCCACGCCACGGCTCACCGGGCCGTCGCGTCGGACGGTGCTGCTGGCGACCGCCGGGACCGCGCTGGTCGGTCTGACCGCCGGCTACGGCGGCCGGACGCTCGGGGAGCGGCGGGGCGACGTGTCCGCGCTGAGGGATGCCGTCCGGCTCCCCGCTCCCGCGCTGCCGGCCCGCCCGCTGCCCGCCGGGGTGCATCCCGATGTCCCCGGGCTCGCCCCGTTCCTGACCCCCAATCAGGACTTCTACCGGGTCGACACGGCCCTCACCGTGCCCCGGATCGACCCGCGCCGCTGGAGCCTGCGGCTGCACGGCCTGGTGGACCGCCCGGTGGTGCTGAACTACGAGGAGCTGCTCCGGCTGCCGCTGGAGGAGCTCGACCACACCCTCTCCTGCGTATCCAACGAGGTCGGCGGCCCGTACGTCTCCACCACCCGCTGGCTCGGCGCCTCGCTCCCCGCCCTGCTCCGCCGGGCCGGAGTGCGCCCCGGCGCCGACCAGTTGGTCGGCCGCTCGCAGGAGGGCATGACCATCGGCACCCCGCTCGCCTCGGTGCTGGACGGCCGGCCGGCGCTGCTCGCGGTGGCGATGGACGGCCAACCGCTGCCGCTCGCGCACGGCTTCCCGTGCCGGACGGTGGTGCCCGGCTTCTACGGCTACACCTCGGCCACCAAGTGGCTGGTGGACTTGGAGGTCACCACCTTCGCCGCCCGCGACCCGTACTGGGTCAGGCGCGGCTGGGACCGGACCGGCGAGGTCCGGACCGCCTCCCGGATCGAGGTCCCGGCCCCGTTCGCCAAGGTCCCGGCCGGGGACGTCACCGTGGCCGGCACCGCCTGGGCCACCCACCGGGGCGTCGCCGCCGTCGAGTTGAGAGTGGACGGCGGCCCGTGGGCCGAGGCCGCGCTCGCCGCCGACGGCGGGCCCGACCTGTGGCGGCAGTGGAGCCACACCTGGCGCGACGCCCGCCCGGGTACCCACCGGCTGGAGGTCCGGGCCACCGACGGCACCGGCAGCACCCAGCCGGAGGACCGCGCCACCCCCTATCCGTCCGGCGCCACCGGCTGGCACAGCACGGTGGTCCGGGTCACCTGAGAACCCCCGCCGCAGCGGCCGCCCGCCCGAGGGGCGGGCCGGCCGGACGGCACCCCCATGTCACGAACCGATGTCACGAACCGAATCGTCACGATGATCCAAGGAGCAAGGACCATGTCCATCCGCGCCACTTCCCGCCGTACCTCCCTCGCTGCCCTGCTGGCCGCCGGCACCCTGGTGTTCGGTCTGACCGCCTGCGGGAGCGACTCCGACTCGGCGGTCAAGTCCTCGTCCACACCGTCCAGTTCGGCCTCATCCACCTCCTCCGGTACGGCGATGGCGGCCGACGCGCCGTTCGGGACCGCCTGCGCGGCGGTCCCGAAGGACGGGGCGGGCAGCTTCACCGGCATGGCCAAGGACCCGGTGGCCACCGCCGCCTCCAACAACCCGCTGCTCTCCACCCTGGTGACGGCGGTCAAGCAGGCCGGGCTGGTGGACACCCTGAACTCGGCGAGCAACATCACCGTGTTCGCGCCCACCAACGACGCCTTCGCCAAGATCCCGAAGGCCACCCTGGACGCGGTGCTGGCCGACAAGGCCAAGCTCACCTCGATCCTGACCTACCACGTCACCCCGGACCGCCTGGCCCCGACCGCGCTGGCCGGGACGCACAAGACCCTCCAGGGAAGCGACCTCATGGTCAGCGGCGGCGGCCAGGACTTCACCGTCAACGGCAACGCCAAGGTGCTCTGCGGCAACGTGCAGACCGCCAACGCCACCGTCTACATCGTGGACACCGTGCTGATGCCCGCCTCCTGACGGACCCTCGGCGTGCCCCCGGCCCGCTCCGCTCAGCGCGGCCCGGGGGTGCGCCGTTCGGTCCGCAGCTCCTCCAGCTCCTCGGTGATCCGGGCCAGGAAGCGGGAGACCACGGCCTGCTCCTCGGGCCCGAACTCGGACCGCACCCGCTCGGTGCGCTCCGCCACCGGCCGGAACCAGCTGCCCGCCAGCTCGGCGGCGCCCGGCCGGTGACGGACCCTCACCTGGCGGCCGTCCGCCTCGTCCCGGCTCCGTTCGACGTGCCCGGCGCGCTCCAGGCGGTCCAGGCAAGCGCTTACCGCGCCGGAGGTGAGGGCCAGTTCGGACCGCAGCCGCCCGGGCGTCATCCCGGCGTCCCCCTCGGCGCCGGCGGCCCGGACGACGGCGAGCAGGGCCTGCACATCGGTGGTGTGCAGGCCCTGCTCGGCGGCGAAGTCATGGCTCAGCAGGTTCATCTCGGCGGCCAGCGCCTGGAGTTGCAGGGCGAAGGCCCGGCTGTCGGGGGTGGGGGAGTGCTCGGACAAGACGGCCTTCCGTGATCGGGGGTTTCCACCCTAGTGCGGCCGGCCCTCCCGGCCCCCTCGTGAGATCTCTCAATGATTGAGATATCCTCCGCCTGTGCGCTACCGACGACTCCTGGTCCCCGTCCTGCTACTGGTCTGCTGGCTCGGCCTCGGCGGGGCCTTCGGCTCCTACGCAGGCCGCCTCTCCGAGGTCTCCACCAACGACGGCGCGGCCTTCCTGCCCCGCTCCGCCGAATCCACCGAAGTGGCCCGGCTGGCCTCCCGCTTCCAGACCGGCACCACGCTCCCCGTGGTGCTGGTCTGGGAGACCCGCTCCGACTCCCGCTCCGATTCCAGCCCCGACGGATCCGTCCGGGACGCCGCCACGGCCGCGCTCGCGGCGGCGGCCACCGTCCCCGGCGCCACCGGGCAGGCCTCCCCGCTGCTGGACTCGGCCGACGGCCGGGCCGTGCAGGGCGTGGTCCAACTCCGCGCCGACCTCGGCAAGGAGACCAAGGAGAGCATCCGCCGGATCCGCGAACTCGCCGACGCCGTACCCGGCACCACCGCCGGAGTGGCCGGACCGGCCGCGGTGCTGGCCGACCTCTCCGGCGCCTTCGCAGGGATCGACGGGCTGCTCCTGCTGGTGGCCCTCGGCGTGGTGCTGGTCATCCTGCTGCTCGTCTACCGCAGCGTGGTGCTGCCGCTGCTGGTGATCCTCTCGGCGGTGTTCGCCCTGGCGGTGGCCTGCGCCCTGGTCTACCTGCTGGCCGACCACGGGGTGGTCCGGGTGGACGGCCAGGTCCAGGGCCTGCTGTCGATCCTGGTGATCGGCGCCGCCACCGACTACGCGCTGCTGCTCGCCGCCCGCTACCGCGAGGAACTCCCGCTGCACGCCGACCGGTTCGCCGCGATGCGGACCGCCTGGCGGCGCTCGCTGGAACCCGTCCTGGCCTCCGGCGCCACCGTCGCGCTCGGCCTGCTGGTGCTGCTGCTCTCGGACCTGACGAACAACCAGGCACTCGGCCCCGTCGGCGCGATCGGCATCGTCTGCGCCGTGCTCGCCGCGCTCACCGTCCTGCCCGCCGCCCTGGTGCTGCTCGGCCGCGCCGCCTACTGGCCGGCCCGCCCCACCCGCACCGGGGACGCCGCCCACCCCGTCTGGCACCGGGTGGCCGCCCTGGTCGGCCGCCGCCCCCGCCCGGTCTGGGCCGCCTCGCTCGTGGCGCTCGCCGCCTGCGCCGCGTTCGCCCCGCTGCTCGACTCCGGCGGCGTCCCGCAGACCGAACTCTTCGTCAAGGAACAGCCCTCGGTCGCCGCGCAGCGCCTGCTCTCCGCCCACTTCCCCGGCGGCACCGGCAACCCGGCCGTGATCACCACCCGCGCCGACCGCGCGGACCAGGTCACCGCCGCCGCCCGCAACGTACCGGGCATCGCCGCCGTCCGCCCGTACCAGGGCGGTGCCCCAGGCGGCCCGGTCAGAGAGGTCGACGACCTGGTCCGGCTGGACGCCACCCTCGCCGACCCGGCCGACAGCGATGCCGCCGTCCGCGCCGTCCGGCAGCTGCGGGACGCCGTGCACGCCGTCCCCGAGGCCTCCGCGCGGGTCGGCGGCTACACCGCCCAGCAGTACGACACCCGCACCACCGCCGCCCACGACCGCAAGGTGATCGTCCCGGCCGTGCTGCTCTGCATCCTGGCCGTGCTCGTCCTGCTGCTGCGCTCGCTGCTCGCCCCGCTCCTGCTGGCCGCCACCGTCCTCCTCTCCTACCTGGCCACGCTGGGCGTCAGCGCCCTGGTGTTCCCGCACGTCTTCGGTTTCCAGGCCACCGACCCCTCCGTCCCCCTCTACGGCTACGTCTTCCTGGTCGCGCTCGGTGTGGACTACAACATCTTCCTGATGACCCGGGTCCGGGAGGAGTCGCTGCGGCACGGCACCCGCGAGGGCGTGCTGCGCGGGCTGACCGCGACCGGCGGGGTGATCACCTCGGCCGGGGTGGTGCTGGCAGCCACCTTCGCCGCGCTCGGCGTGATCCCGCTCGCCTTCCTGGCCCAGATCGCCTTCATCGTGGCCTTCGGCGTGCTGCTGGACACCCTGCTGGTCCGCTCGCTGCTGGTGCCGGCGCTGGTCCGCGACCTGGGGGACGCGGTGTGGTGGCCGCTTCACCGGAGGGTGACGAAATGACGGGTCGAGAGGCGAAGGTCACGGCGGAAGGGGGCCCTCGGCGCGGGTGACGTCATTCACAGCCAGACCCTCCTGTTGGCTGACGTGCCGTCACCTCTGGGTGTGGGGGTGGGAGTTGGGGCCCGCTGTGGAGTGGGTCACGCGGGGCGGCGGGGCTTGCCCGGGCGGGTGGGGGTCGCGCAGTCTCGAAGAGCGCCCCGAGGTGCGGCGCCGACTCCCCACCCCTTCCCCGGAGGTACTCCGCCATGTCCGCGAACACCCAGAACCGCCACCGCAGGAGCCGAATACGCTACGACCGGCTGCCCAACAAGGTGCTCGGCCTCGGGATCGCCGGCGCGGTCGTCCTGAGCGTCGCGGCCCCGGTGGCCCAGGCGGTGGCCTCGCCCACCGGCGCCACGCAGCTGGTCGCCGCCCAGGCCCCCGCCGCCGGCCCGGCCGAGCAGGCCGCCCCGGCGCAGGACCAGGCCCAGCAGAACCAGCCGCAGGAGCAGCCGCAGGCCCCGGCCGAGGCACAGCAGCAGGCCGCCCCCGCGGCTCCGGCCGCGCCCGCCGCCCCCGCCGCGCCGACCTACTCGAACGACCTGGACGGCTGGATCAAGCAGGCCCGCGACGTGCTGTCCGCCGCCGGCAAGCCGGTGCCCTCGTACCGCGCGATGTACGCCACCGCCATGGCCGAGTCCACCGGAAACCCGAAGGCCACCAACGGCTGGGACTCCAACGCCGCCGCCGGCACCCCCTCGATCGGCCTGACCCAGATGATCAAGCCGACCTTCCGGACCTACGCGCTGTCCGGCCACACCGACATCTACAACCCGGTCGACAACCTGATCGCCAGCTCGCGCTACTGCGACGCGGTCTACGGCGGCATGGACAAGATGGCCGGCGCCCGCGGCTACGGGAGCCACTGGCGCGGCTACTGATCCGCTGATCCGCGCCGAGCTGCGCGTCTGTAGCTTCCTACAGGGACGCGACTACGCTTCCCGGGCGAGCTTGTGGAGATCTTCAACGATTCCGCGTGAACTGGCTTTCGACCTGGGTATCGGTCAGCATTGA
>NZ_JBVJLD010000003.1:43653-130829 GCF_055584905.1 Kitasatospora sp. NPDC088742
CGAGGGCGCCCGGCGGTCTGACCGCATCAGCACCCGAGGTGTACCTCCCCCCAGCCAGAGAGCCCCTTTCATGCGCTTCCTGAACGACCTGTCGCCCGCTTACGACCTCACGTACGACGACGTCTTCATGGTCCCCAGCCGCTCCGCGGTGGGTTCCCGGCAGAGCGTGGACCTCGCCTCGAACGACGGCAGCGGCACCACCATCCCGCTCGTGGTCGCCAACATGACCGCCATCGCCGGCCGCCGGATGGCCGAGACCGTCGCCCGTCGTGGCGGCCTGGTCGCCATCCCGCAAGACATCCCGACCGAGGTCATCTCCGAGGTGATCGGCTGGGTCAAGCAGCGCCACCTGGTGCACGACACCGCCCTGACCCTGAGCCCCGGCGACACCGTCGCCGACGCCCTGTCCCTGCTCCCCAAGCGCGCGCACAACGCGCTCGTGGTGGTCGAGCACGGCAAGCCCGTCGGCGTGGTCACCGAGTCCGACTGCCAGGGCGTGGACCGGTTCACCAGCCTCTCCGAGGTGATGAGCCGTGACCTGCTCCTGCTGGAGGAGGGCATCGACCCGCGCGCCGCGTTCGAGAAGCTGAACGAGGCCCACCGCAAGCTGGCCCCCGTGGTCGCCGCCGACGGCACCCTGGTCGGCATCCTGACCCGCAAGAACGCGCTCCGCGCCACCCTCTACACCCCCGCCACCGACGCCGCCGGCAAGCTGCGGATCGCCGCCACCGTCGGCATCAACGGCGACGTGGCCGGCAAGGCCAAGGCGCTCATCGAGGCCGGGGCCGACGTGCTGGTGGTCGACACCGCGCACGGCCACCAGGAGTCGATGATCAGCGCGCTGCGCGCCGTGCGCGGCCTCGACCCGCAGATCCCGATCGTGGCGGGCAACGTGGTCTCCGCCGCCGGCGTCCGCGACCTGGTCGAGGCCGGGGCGGACATCCTCAAGGTCGGTGTCGGCCCCGGCGCCATGTGCACCACCCGGATGATGACCGGCGTGGGCCGACCGCAGTTCTCCGCCGTGCTGGAGTGCGCCGCCGAGGCGCGCAGGCTCGGCAAGCACGTCTGGGCCGACGGCGGCGTCCGCCACCCGCGCGACGTCGCGATGGCCCTGGCCGCCGGCGCCTCCAACGTGATGATCGGCTCCTGGTTCGCCGGCACCTACGAGTCCCCGGGCGACCTGCACACCGACGCCCAGGGCCGCCAGTACAAGGAGAGCTTCGGCATGGCCTCGGCCCGCGCCGTGCGCAACCGCACCTCCGAGGAGTCGGCCTACGACCGCGCCCGCAAGGCGCTGTTCGAGGAGGGCATCTCCACCTCGCGGATGTTCATCGACCCGGCCCGCCCCGGCGTCGAGGACCTGATCGACTCGATCGTGGCCGGCGTCCGCAGCTCGTGCACCTACGCCGGCGCCCGCAGCCTCGAGGACTTCCACGAGAAGGCGATCGTCGGCATCCAGAGCGCCGCCGGCTACGCCGAGGGCAAGCCGCTGCACTCCAGCTGGGCCTGATCCCCACCTCCGCCGCATGACGGCCGGTCACCTCCCCTTCCCGGGGCGGGTGACCGGCAGTTCCGGTCTCTCCTAGCGGCCGTTGAGGGGGGTGAGCAGGGCGCGGCTGACCATGCCGACCGAGCCGGAGAGGGTGTCGGTGAAGGCGCCGCGGACGAAGGGGATGCCGCGCAGTTCCCAGAGGGCCAGGGTGCTGGCCCAGGCGGCGTCGCGGGCGCGGTCGATGCTCCAGACGCCGACGACGTGCATCAGCGGGTCGGCCAGGTCCAACTCGGCCTGGCTGCCGAGGAGTTCGTCGCGGACCTGGTCCTCGACCTGGGAGAGCAGGGTGTTCACCCGGAGGTAGTCGCGCTCGACCTGCTCCGGCTCGCGGCCGAGCGCCCGGCAGGTGTCCACCACCGAGAGCGGGAGGTCGTTCTCGATGTGGGCGTTCATCCCGGCGAGCGCGAACTGGAGCGGGTGGATCCCCCGGTGCCCGCGCAGTTCGAACAGCGGCCGCCAGCACGCGGCGGGCCGCCCACCGGTGGCGGCGGTGTCCACGGCCGCCAGGTACCGCCCGGCGAAACGGGCGTCGAGCTCCGCGATGAACGCCGGGTCGTCGAAGAACCCGGCGGTGAGCCGTTGCCCGATCAGCTCGGTGACGGTCAGGTACATCGCGTTGAACACCGCGACCCCGTCGTCCCCGGGCAGTGCCGCCCGCAACTGCCGCATCCGCTCGATGACCTGGTCGACCGTCAGGGCCGGTTGGTTCGCCATGGACACCAGCATGCCCGGCCGCGGCCGCGACGGGGGAGCATTCCCGTCGGGACGGCGGGGTGTCAGCCGTGCATCACGCCGAGGTCGCGGGCCAGGGACTCCAGGCCGTAGCGGGAGACGTGGTCGGAGTTGGCGAGGTCGATGGTGCGGACGCCCTCGGCGGCGAGGCGTTCGTTGACCTCGTCGAGGTGCTCCCGGACGAGGTGCTTCTCGGCGTCGGTGGTGCGGCCCTTGTGCGGGCGGCCGGCGTGTTCGAGGCTCGCGTAGTTGACCCGCTCCTTGGCGGTGGAGGCCGAGGACGCCTGGTGGGGGACGGTCCGGGCGGGGAGGCGCTGGGCGCCGCGCAGCACCTCGGCCATTGGCGTGGCGACGGCCAGGCGGTCGAAGACGCCGGCCTCCATGACCAGGACCTCGGGCGCGTCGGCGCCCGGTCGGTGGAGCTCGACCGTCACCAGGTCGAGGGCCAGCTCCTCCACCGAGGCCAGCTCCTCGGCCAGCGCCTCGATCTCGACCGGGCCGTCCGCGAGGTCCGGGTGCTCGCGGACCACGATCCGCACCAACGCGCCGTCGTCCTCGACGTGCTTGCCGGTCAGGTCGGAGAACCGGATGATCTTCTGGCCCATGTCTGCCCCTCGTATGACGGATGATCAGCCGAGAGCCTACGCCCACGGAAGAACGGAGCCTGTGATGGCCGTCCGCCCCCACGTCCTGCTGAGCGTCGCCACCTCGATCGACGGGTGCATCGACGACACCTCGCCGCAGCGGCTGATGCTGTCGAACGCGGCGGACTTCGACCGGGTCGACCAGGTCCGGGCGGAGTCGGACGCGATTCTGATCGGGGGAAACACGATCCGCAACGACAATCCTCGGCTGCTCGTCAACAGTGAGGAGCGGCGGGCCGCGCGGGTGGCGGCGGGGAAGCCGGAGTACCCGTTGAAGGTGACGGTCACGGCGAGCGGGGAGCTGGACCGGGAGCTGAAGTTCTGGCACTTCGGGGGCGGGAAGGTCGTCTACACGACCGATGCCGGGGCGGTCCGGCTGGGTGCGGCGCTGGACGGGCTGGCGGAGGTGGTCGGGCTCGGGGAGACGGTGGACTTCGGGCTGATGCTCGACGACCTGGGGGCCCGTGGGGTGCGGCGGTTGATGGTGGAGGGCGGAGGGCGGATCCACACGCAGTTCCTGGCGGAGGGGCTGGCCGACGAGGTGCAGTGGGCGGTGGCGCCGCTGCTGGTGGGGGAGGCGGGGGCGCCACGATTCGTGTACCCGGCGAGCTTCCCCGGCGGGAGCACCCGGCGGATGCGGCTGCTCGGCGCGAGCACGGTCGGCGACGTGGTGCTGCTGCGGTACGCGCCGAAGGAGCCGGAGGAGGGGTGATGGGGGAGGTCGGCGGGGACGTGGGCCAGAATCGGGGTGCGGCGGGCAGTGCGGCCCGCGGCTCACGATCGGAACGTTAGGACGCCGCAGATGACTTCGCTCTCCCTGCCCGGACCGCTGGTCGACGTGCACTGGCTGGCCCGGCACCTGGACCACCCCGGTCTGGTGGTGCTGGACGTGCCGGTCGGCGAGCGGGTGGACGGGGTGGAGCCGGTCCGCGGAGCAGGGGTGTTCGACCTGGAGGGGGCGTTCTCCGACCACGCGAGCGCGCTGCCGCACACCATGCCGTCGGTCGAGCGGTTCACGGCGGCGGTGCGGGAGCTGGGGGTCGACGACCGCTCCACGGTGGTGGTCTACGACGGCGTCGGCATCTACTCCAGCGCCCGGGCCTGGTGGATGTTCCGGGCGATGGGCTTCGACCGGGTCGCGGTGCTGGACGGCGGCCTGCCCGCCTGGGAGGCGGCCGGACTGCCCCGGGGCGGGCGGCCGGAGGCCGTGGTGCCGGGCGACTTCACCGCCGCGCCGCGCCCCGGGCTGGTCGTGGACCGCGCGGTCGTCGCCGCGGCCCTGGCCGATCCGGCCCGCGCGGTGCTGGACGCGCGGACGGCCGGACGGTTCGCCGGGACGGCTCCGGAGCCGAGGGAGGGGCTGCGGGGCGGTCACATGCCCGGGGCGGTCAACCTGCCGTTCGGCAGCCTCCAGGAGGAGGGCCGGATGCTGCCGGTGGCGGAACTGCGTGCGCGGTTCGGCGAGTTGGTGGGGGAGCGGGAGGAGCTGGTGTTCAGCTGCGGCTCCGGGGTGACGGCGTGCGTGCTGGCGCTGGGCGCCGACCTGGCCGGGTACGACCGGCTGGCGGTGTACGACGGTTCGTGGAGCGAGTGGGGGCTGCTGCCCGAACTCCCGGTGGTCACGGGGGAGTGAGGGCGGTGAGGGCCAGGGGAGGTGGCGGGGGTCCTGAGCCTGGAGTCCTGCGCCTGCGGGAGTAGGCCCAACGGACCGGGAGGGCTGAGTCCGGTGGCCGATCCCTGGGCGGGGTGGTGGGGGCCACAGTTGGGACATGGACAACACCGCTCACACCGCCGCCTCCCCCGCCTCCGCCGCCTCCCCCCGCGTCGCCGTTGTCACCGGTGCCTCCAGGGGTCTCGGGCTGGAGCTTGCCAGGGCGCTCGCCGTGGAGGGCTGGCAGTTGGTCATCACCGCCCGAGGTGCGACCGAACTAGCCTCCGCCGAGCAGGAGTTGGCGAGACGGACCAAGGTCGTGGCGCTGGCCGGATCGGTGGTGGACGACGACCACCGGGAGCGGCTCGCGGAGGCCGCCGCCGCGCTCGGCGGCGCCGAGCTGCTGGTCAACAACGCCTCCACGCTGACCGGTTACCCCTTGGACGGGGCGTCGCTGCCGAAGCTCGCGGACTTCCCGCTCCCCGGCCTGCTGGAGACCTTCGAGGTCAACGTGCTCGGGCCGATCGCCCTCACCCAGCTGCTGCTGCCCCAACTCCGCACCCACCGAGGCTCGGTGCTCAACCTCTCCTCCGACGCCGCCGTCGAGGCCTACGCCGGCTGGGGCGGCTACGGCGCCAGCAAGGCCGCTCTCGACCACGCCTCCGCCGTACTGGCCGAGGAGGAGCCCGAGCTCCGGGTCTGGGCGGTGGACCCGGGCGACATGCGCACCCGGATGCACCAGGAGGCCTTCCCCGGCGAGGACATCTCCGACCGGCCGCTGCCCGTCACCGTGGTCCCCGCCTTCCTCGCCCTGCTGGCCGGACGCCCCGACTCCGGGCGCTACCGGGCCGCCGACTTCCAGCCCGTGCCCGCAGCCGCGCCGACGACGGGAGAACACTGATGGCCACCGCCCTGGAGCCCGGACTCGACTTCACCGTCCCGACCGAACTCTCCGCCCACGCACCGGCGGAGGCCCGCGGCCTGAGCCGCGACGGCGTCCGGATGCTGGTCGGCCGCCGGGCCGCGCTGACCACCGAGCACCGGGTGTTCGGCGACCTCCCCGAGGTCCTGGAGCCGGGCGACCTGCTGGTGGTCAACAACTCCGCCACGCTGCCCGCCGCCCTGCCGGGCCGGCTCCCCGACGGGACGCCCGTCACCCTGCACCTCTCCTCGGCCCGGCCGGACGCCCGGGGAGCGCACCTGGTCGAACTACGACGGCCGACCGGCGGCGCCGCCGAGTACTTCCCGCCGGAACTCTCGCCCGCGCGGGCGGGGTTGACCGTCACCCTGCCGGGCGGCGGCAGCGCCGAGCTGACCAGCCCCTACACCCCGAGGCTCTGGTACGCCCGGCTCGCCCTGCCCGCACCGCTCACCGGCTACCTGGCCACCCACGGCCGGGCCATCCGGTACGGCTACGTGGACCGGGACTGGCCGCTCGGCGCGTACCAGACGGTCTTCGCGAGCGAGCCCGGCAGCAGTGAAATGCCTAGCGCGGCAAGGCCGTTCACCGCCGACACGGTCGCCCGGCTGGCCGCGCGGGGCGTCCTGGTGGCGCCGGTCACCCTGCACACCGGGGTGGCCTCGCCCGAGGCCCACGAACGGCCCTACCCCGAGTGGTACCGCGTCCCGGCCGCGACCGCCCGGCTGGTCGGCCACGTCCGGGAGCACGGTGGCCGGGTGATCGCGGTCGGCACCACCGCCGTGCGGGCGCTGGAGTCCGCCACGGCGCAGGACGGCAGCGTGCACGCGGCGGAGGGCTGGACCGAGCTGGTGGTCACGCCCGAGCGCGGCGTCCGGACGGTGGACGGTCTGCTCACCGGCTGGCACGAGCCGCGCGCCTCGCACCTCGACCTGCTGGCGGCGGTGGCCGGCCGGCCGCTGCTCGAACGGTGCTACGCCGAGGCGCTCCGAGCCCGTTACCTGTGGCACGAGTTCGGGGACGTCAACCTGCTGCTGCCGTGACCGGCGGTGGCACGGCGGTGGCACGGTGGTGGCGTGGCGGGGTGGGCCCGGAGTGGCGGTGGTGAGCGCGCCGTTCCGGGCCCACCGGTCGCCGGCTGTCGGTAGGGTGGCGGTATGACGCCGGGTCAACGGGCCCGGCCACCCCGCGAGGACCCGGGCCAGTGACCCACCCGTACACGCTGCGCATCGCCAAGACCGTCGCCACCGCGGTCGGCGACCTCTCCGGCCCCGCCCGCCAGGAGCTCCACCAGGCCCTGCTGCGCGCCCAGGCCCACCCCTACACCTGGCCCCTGGCCGACCGCTACGACCTCGACGACACCGTCCGGGTCGTCACCACGCCGCACGCCATCGTCCACTACGCGATCGTCCCGGCCTCGCCGCACCTGTGGGTCTTCGCGATCACCGTCCTGTAGGCACTGCTCAGGGCGGTGGAGCCCGAGGCGCTGCCCGGTTGGCGGGGGCGGTCACTGGACGCGCTCTGCGACCACATCGAGCACCGGGACTGGTCGGAGCGGATCGACTCTCCGACTGAGCGGACGGGACACGCGGGAACCGTCTTGCAGTCAGCTGCCCTGGTAACTATGGTCGTTCGTGTGACTACCGGGTCGGCCTTGGGCCATTCACGAGTGGGTTACCCGGCCTCGGCGTGAGCCCGAGGCGGGTGAGAGCCCCGCCGTCTTCTCCGTCTTCTTGCGTCCGGCGCCCCTTCGAGCGGCGCACCTTTCCAACGGATCCCGGGAGCGGAGACCACACCACTGATGTCGCACGTCCAGTTGAACCACACGGCCGTCCTCGCCAGCGACCGCCGGCGGTCGGCCGAATTCCTCGCCGACGTCCTGGGGTTGGAGGTGGGGAACCCCTTCGGGCCGTTCCTCCCCGTCGACCTCGCCAACGGCGTGACCCTCGACTACTACGAGGAGCGGCGTGACGAGCCCGTGCAGAGCCAGCACTACGCCTTCCTCGTCCCCGACGCGGAGTTCGACGGCGTGATCGCCCGGCTGCGGGCGGCGGGGACCACCTACTACGCCGACCCGCACCACACCGACCCCGGCCGGGAGAACGACTGGTTCGGCGGCCGGGGCGTCTACTTCGAGGACCCCGACGGGCACAACATGGAGGTCATGACCCGGCCCTACGTCCGTCCGTAGTCCGTAGTCCGTAGTCCGTAGTCCGTAGTCCGTAGTCCGTAAGGCTTCGCGAGGGTGGCCGTCGACCGGGATCCGGTGGACGGCCACCCTTCGCTGACGGCGGGTCAGGAGCTGATCACCTCCAGGACCGGGTGGAAGGCGGCGTGGCCGCGGGCGTCGAGGTTGACGGCGAGGCCGGCGGCGGCGAGGGGCTGCCAGACGGCCAGGGTGAGGGCCGGCACGCCCGCCGTGACGGCGGCGGTCACGTCGAGCGGGATCCAGTCGGCGGTGGTGGAGATCCGTCCGGTGCCCAGGGCTTGGGCGAGGGCCGGCGCGTTGGCCCAGGTGACGGCGGCCTCGGTCCAGGGGGTGGTGGCGGTGGCGAAGGCCTGGAGGGTGGCGAGGGTGCCGCCGGAGTCGGCGACCGCTCCGTGGACCCAGAGGACGGCGCGGCGGACGGTGCCGGGGACGGCGGTGGTGTCGAAGCCGAGCAGGGCGCGGCGGCCGTAGCCGCTGTCGGTGGTGTTGGTGTTCTTGACCGTCAGGGTGGTGGCGGTGCCGTAGTTGGTGGTGGCGTAGGAGCCGTCGCGCACGAAGCTGTCCCCGGTGGGGGTGAGCAGGGTCGCGGTGGTGGCGGCCGGGGTGTCGGTGGTGGTGGCGAGGGTGACGGTGCGTCCGGCGCCCTGGGTGCCGCCGAGCTCCACCAGGAGGGTGGTGGTGCCCTCGGTGGTGAGCACGTTGACGCCCGGGACTGGGGCGGTCGGGCGGCCGGTGCCGGCGAGGGTGACCGTGACGGTGGCCGACTGGCGGGACGGGTCGGCGACGGTGACGGTGCGGGTGGTGCCGGTGCCGGTGCTCGTGTCGCGGACCAGGACCGAGCAGGGGGCGGAGGCGGTGATCGGCCCGGCCGTCCCGGCGGCGAAGAAGTTGGCGGCGGTGACGCCCGAGGCGGAGTCCGATATCGCCTGCACGGTGCGGGAGTTGGCGAGGGTGGTGACGGTGGGAGCGGCCGCCCGGGCGGCGGTGGCGGCCGGGGTCGCCCCGGGCAGCAGCTGGTACTCGTACGAGGCGTCGGTGGGGTCGGTGCCGTGGTCGAACCAGAGGGTGAGGTAGCGGCGGGTGAGCGGTTCGGTGGAGCCGTTGACGTTGATGTCGTGCCAACTGCCCGTGCGGGCCTCCCGCTTGACCTGGAGGGACTGGACGGGCTGGAGGGCGGTCGCGGCGGGGAGCACGTAGCCGCCGAAGCCGGAGACTGTGACGGCGCGGGCACCGTCGAAGCGCTGGGACCAGCCGAGGGTGGTGGGCTGGGTGGCGCCGTCCACGGTGAGGGTGTGGGTGCCGGTCGGGCCGAGGTTGCGGTTGTCGAGGACGGTCTCGACCGGGGTGCCGTCGGCGCAGCTGATGCCCGCGCCGAGGCAGACCACCGAATCGTCCAGCAGGAACCAGGACTTGCGGCCGGTGAGGGTCGAGGAGAGGCCGCGCAGGTCCTGGCCGACGGCGGCGTAGGTGCCGTCGGTGGCGCCGCCGGCCCAGGTGGCGTCCGGGCGGGCCGCGCCCCAGGCGCCGCCGGCGGCGTCGGCGAGCGGCTTCGCGGAGACGGTGGTGCCGGGCAGGCGGTAGGGGTCGGCGGTGGACCAGAAGGCGTCCGAGTACTGGCCGTTGCCGAAGGTGGCGCCCCACCAGGAGAGCATGCCGTTGTTGCTGTGCCAGCCGCGCAGGTGCTCGCCGTTGCCGGTCTCGTAGAAGGCGGTGCGGGCGGAGCAGAGGCTGAGCGAGGCGGCCCAGCCGGAGCGGCGGACCACGGCGCGGTCCATCGCGAACACCCGGGCGCCGAGCGGCTCGGGGGCGGTGGGGGTGGCGGACTCGGAGGTCGCCAGGAGCGCCTGGGCACGGGCCAGTTCGGGGACGTCGAGGTAGCCGTTGGAGAGGTAGGGGAGGTAGTACTCGCGGCTGAGCCAGCCCTTCACGGCGGACCGCCAGGCGGCGGAATCACCGGCCGGGGCGGCGCCGGAGTCGGCCAGCCGGAGGATGTGGCCGATCAGGGTGTGGCCCCGGGTGTGGTCGTCCTGCTGGAGCTGGAACTGGTCGCCGCTCTGGCGCCCCCGGCTGACGGCCCGTCCGCTGACGGAGTCCATCACCAGGCCGTTGTAGAGGAAGGGCGCGTAGGCGCCGGTGACGGCGTCGAAGACGGTCCGGCGGGACGGGTCGGAGACCTGCCAGGCGGAGCCGGCCAGCAGGGCGAACAGCTTGCTGAGGCCGCCGAGCAGCACCTCGCCGTAGGAGCCGGTGTACGGGACCCAGGTGTGCTGCACGAAGGAGCCGTCGGCGTACAGGCCGTCACCGGTCAGCACGTACGGGAAGACCGGGGAGAGGGCGGTGGTGGCGGTGGCGAGCTTGGCGGAGGAGCGGCCGAGGACGCCGCGCAGCGACAGGACGCGGCAGAGGTCGACCCGGTTGGCCCCGGTGCTGGTGCCGGTATAGCTCGCCACCCGGGAGTCGGGGACCTGGCGGTCGACGGCCGAGAGCAGGGCGGCGAGCTGAGCGGGCGTCAGGCGGCCGTGGACCAGGACGCAGACGTCGAGCAGGGCCTGCGGGGTGCCGATCTGCCAGTCCCACCAGTTGCCGTAGGCGGTGGCGGCGGGGGTGTAGCCGCCGGGGGTGGTGTTGAGGTGGTCCAGGCCGGTGGTGATCGCGGTGGCCAGGGCCGGGTCGGCGGTCAGGCCGGTGCCGGGCTGGGACCAGGCCAGGGCCATGGTGCGCAGGCGGGTGTGCGAGGCGGTGACGTTCGCCGAGTTGCTGCCGAGCGGGAGGTCCGGCCAGAGGGAGGTGGCGGTGGGGGCCATGGCCTGGAGCTGGGTCCGGGCCCGGTCGCCGAGGGCGGCGAGGGTGGTGGCGTAGGGGGAGGCGGCGGGGTCGAAGCCGGTGCCGGTGAGCAGGTCGCGCCAGCGGAGGCGGAGGGTGTCGTAGGCGTCGGCGGTGGTGGCGGCTGCTGCCTGGTCGGTGAGGGTGAGCGCCGAGGCCGCACCGAGGGCGGCGAGTTGGAGCAGGCGGCGGCGGGAGAGCAGGGCGGGGCGGGGCGTGCGGGGCTCGCTGGGCATGGGGGGACGTCCTCCGGGGCGGTGGGGGCCGGGGCGGGACGACGGTAAGCGCTTTCCTGAAGGGGCGTCAATGGTCTGGGCAGGATGGGATGGAGCCCTGGTGGGCTTGGTGGTAAGCGCTTTCCAGATGCGGCCGAGGCGCTCCGTGCCCGGACCTCGGGCTGGAGCGCCCCCGCCGTCTCAGCGCCGGGGCACGCCCGTGGTGGCGCGCAGCACCACCTGGACCGGCGCGTCGAAGGTGCCGACCGTGTCCGCCGGGGAGCGGAGCGCCAGCCGGACCGCCTCGGCGCCCATCAGCGTGAGCGGTATCCGGACCGTGCTCAGCGGCAGGCTGAGGTCCTCCGCCAGCGGTATGTCGTCGAACCCGGCCAGCGAGATGTCCTCGGGCACCCGGACCCCGCGCTCCCGGAGGGCGGCCAGCGCGCCCACCGCGCACACGTCCGCGAGCGCCAGCACCACCGTGGGGACGCTGCCCTGCTCGTCACCCTGGAGGAGTTCGGCCATCGCGCGGCGGCCACCCTCCCGGGTGAACTCGGACCGCAGCACGGCGGACTCGGGCAGGGCCACCCCGGCGTCGGAAAGCGCTTCACGGACCCCGGCGAGCCGTTCGCCCGGCACCCGGAGCCGGGTCGGTCCGGTGATCACCGCGAAGTCCCGGTGCCCGAGCGCGAGCAGAGCCCGGGTCAGCTCGGCGGCGCCGGTCCGGTTGGCCGGGCGGACGGTGTGGTACTCCGGCCCGTGGTCCGTGACGGCGGCCACCGAACCGCCGCCGGCCCGGTACTCCGCGAGCGCCGCGTCCAGCCGGGCGGTGGCCTCCGGTTCGGTGTAGCCGGACCCGGCCAGGACGATGGCCTGCACCCGCTGCGCGTGCAGCATCCGCACGCCGCGCAGTTCGGTGGCGGGGTCGCCGTCGGTGTTGACCACCAGCGGCATCAGACCCGCCGCCACCACGGCGTCGCAGGCGCCGCGTGCCAGGGCGGCGAAGTACGGGTCGGAGACGTCGTGCAGCAGGATGCCCACGGTGGCGGTGGTCGCGCGGGCCAGCGCCTGGGCGGGCGCGTTCGGAAGGTAGCCGAGCGCGGCCGCGGTGTCCCGCACCCGCCCGGCCAGGCCGGAACTGACCTTGCGGGTCGACCCGTTGAGCACCCGGGAGGCGGTGGCCAGGGAGACCCCGGCCTCCCGTGCCACATCGCCCAGCGTCACGCCCATGTCCGCGGCTCCCGTTCGGCAGGTTCGGCAGGTTTCGGGCCGTCAGGGTACCGGGTCGGAGTGGTGGTGGTCGGTGTGGGTCGGGGTGCCGTGGTGGGGCCGGTGCGGGGGAGGCCCACGCGAGCCGCCCACCCCTGGGTCGCTCGCGTGGGCCGTCCGGGACCCGGGAGGGCGTGGCCGACCCGCTTGAGGACCGGAGCGGTGCGGCCCTCCCGTGTCCCGGCCGCACCACCCATCCAAGCCTCCCGCCACTGTGGGGAGCACTGGACTTCCGCACGAGGCGGCGGCCCCCTCGCCGGGTGATCCGCCAGTACGGCGCCCCCGTGCGCGACGGTTCAACCCGAGGTACCCAGGCGGACGGTGACCAGTCCGGCGGTGACCAGGGCCAGGCCGACGACCTGGGTGACGGTGTCTCAGGGCGCCGTTCTCCGGAGCGCGGCGGCGAGGGCCGGGACGTCGACCGGGCGGGTGGTGTCGATGCGGTGGACGGGGCCGAGGCCGAGGGGGTGCGCGGTGCGGGACCAGAGGTCCCAGTCGGGGGAGGGGCCGTCGGGGCGTTCGGGGTGGACGGGGTGGCGGTGGGGGTCCGTCGTCCGGGCGGTGAAGCGTTGGCGGGCCACGTCGAGCGGGACCTCGCACCAGACCTCCTGGGCCTGGGCGACCCCGGCCCGGCGGAGGCCGGCTTCGACCACCGGGCGGAGGTGGCTCAGCCAGGGGCTCTCCAGGACGGCGCTGCCGCGCGCTTCGCGCAGGAGCGTCCAGAGGGTCTCGCCCGCGGTGCGGCCGAGGACCTGGCTCCACTCCTGGTCGGTGCAGTCCGGTGACCGCAGGACGGCGAGGGTGTCCGCCAGGGTCTCCTTGAGGACGTCCTTGCTGAACAGCGGCAGTCCCAACTCGGCTGCCAGGGACCGGGCGAGGGTCGACTTCCCGGCGCCGGGGAGTCCGTTGACCAGGACCGTGAGCATGTGATCGTCCTCCGGGTGGACGGCTGTCGGGCGCCGGGCGCGGATGCCACCGTACGGGATGCCGGGCCGGGTGGCCGTGGGGCGGTTCTCCGGACGAGGGACGGGTTCCGTGTGTGACGGTTTCGTGGTGGAAGTCCGGTGGGTGGCCCTAGAGTTGGCGATCCGGCGTTCCGCTCGACGGCTGGGCCGGCGGGCGGAGCGGCACTGGCTGGGGGCCTGGATGGGGTGGGGCGGCGGATGAGGTCCGGGGCGGGGCAGGGCGATGAGGTCACGGCGAGCGGCGATCAGGCGGTGGCCGTCGGGGGGAACGTCAGCAACGCGGTGATCGGTGACCATTCGACACTGATCGTGCAGCAGGCCCGCCCGAGGGTGCGGCGGAGCACCGTGGGGGTGGGGGCGGCCGTGCTGGTGGTGGGCGGGGCGGTGGCGGGGTGGCTGGGGATCCCGGTGGCGTTCCGGGGGAGGTACCTGGTGCCGGCCCGGTACCTCAGCGGGACGGCCGGGATGCTGGTCTCCGACGGCCTGTCCCCACTGTCCCGAGGCCCCCGGCCGTCCCAGCAGCCGACGGTGACGGCGGGTCAGGCGGACGGGGGTTCGCCGACCGGTGCTCCGACGGCGGGGCCAGCGACGGCGGGGCCTGCGACGACGGTGCCCGCGACGACGGGGCCGCCGACGGTGTGGCGTCCGTCGGTGGGCGCTCCGGAACCCAGCGGGCCGGACGCGGCGTCGGGCAGCCCCGGGCAGGGCATCACCACGCGGATGGCCGGCGCCTGGGGCGGGACGGTCGGCGGTGGGTCGTCGGCGGAGGGCGCGACGGTCCGGCTGGTCGTGCGGGCGGTGGAGACCGCGAGCGGGCCGCGTCTGCTGGTCGGCACGCTCACCATGCACAACTGCTCCGCCGAGGTCGCGCAGCAGCAGCGGCCCGCGGACGGGATGGTGCCGCTCACGGTCGGCGAGGTGAAGAAGGAGGTGGCCGGCGCGGTCTTCGACGGGCGCTCCTGCCCGAGCCGGATCGAGCTGCGCCTCACGGCGGACGGCCGGCTCGCCTGGTCCGACGACCTCACGCGGCAGGGCGTGCTCGATCCGGTGCAGCCTGACTGACCCTCAAGTGGCGGCCGGTTGGCGGGTGGCCGGGCCGATGGACGGGCGGCCGGTCAGCCGAGGGTGCCGCTGATCAGGGCGGCGGCGGAGCAGGTGGTCGGAGCGGGGCCGGTCGGCGGGTGGCCGGGGGCCTGGCAGTTGACCCGGACGGTGACCCTCTGCTGGGCGTTGACCAGGATCGCCGAGGCCCAGTGGAAGTCCTGTTCGCGGAAGTTCTCCAGGGCAGGGGCGAGCAGGGGCTTGTCGTCCACCGAGATGGTGACGGTGCCGGTGTCCCCCTGCGGGTTCTCCAGGACCAGGTCCGTGAGGCGGAGGGTCTTGCCCTCGGGCACGGTGTAGCTCTCGGAGGCCTCCTTGCCGGTGGCGGGGGAGGCGGTCAGCCGGGTGGAGAAGAGTGCGGCCTCCGGGCCGGGGGCCGGGGCGCCGGGGACGGGGCTGGCACTGGGGCTCGGGGAGGGGGGCGGCGGCGGATTGACCCCGGCGGCCTTCTGGGCCTCGGCGGCGGCCTCGGCCGCCTCGCCCGCCTTCTTCTCGGCGGCGGAGGCCTGGGACTGCGCCGATTCGAGCGGAGCCTTGACCGCCTCCTTGGCGAGGCTCCGGACGCTGGGCCGCAGCACCCCGAACCAGAGCCCGGCGAGCACGGCCGCCAGGACCAGCAGCAGAGCGAGCGCGCGGAGCAACCCCCGCGAGAGCACCGGCTGTTGGACGTACGTGCCGTCGAGAGTGAGCGGCTCGGCGCCGTCCGGGGTGACGGTCAGGCGGAAGGCGTGCGGGACGGCGGTGCCGCGCCAGATCCGCCGCTCGGGGCGGACCTTGAGCCCGACGAAGGAGGCCCGCCCGGGGTCGGTGGGCACGGCGGTGGCGGGCAGGTCGAAGGTCACCAGCTCGCCGCGGTCGGCGCCGGCGAGGGTGGCCGAGACCGGCCGGTTGCCACGGTTGTCCAGGGCCAGGCGGTGGTGGCCGGCGCTCCGCCCCTGGGAGATCTGCGGGCTCAGCTCGGCGTCGAACCGCCCGATCGGGAGGATCTCCACCACCCCTTCGGGCACCGCGGCGGACTGCGGGCGCTCCTGCGGCTCCACCCGCACCGCGTACGGGACCGGTCCGGCGAGCGGCGCCTCGTCCAGCGGGGGCCGGACCAGGACGGAGACCTGGCCGGTGGTGCCCGGGTAGAGGGAGAGGAGGTCCGGCTCGACCGTGCACCACGGCGCCGCCGCACCGAGCACCTCGAAGTGGTAGGCCTCCACGATCTCACCGCTGTTGCGGACTTCCAGGCTGATCCGGACTTCTTCGCCGGGCAGCACCGAACTGGCCGGCGGCTCCAGGCGGGCGGAGGTGGTCATGCCGCGAGGGTACGGAGCGGCCTCCGGACCGGCAGGTGCTCTGCGGTCACACTTCCGGGCACGGATGGTGCCCGTTGAGTCCTTGTGAAGTGCCTGCTGACTGCCCGGGAGTTCACTGGTGCCGGGCCGTCCGTCCGGTGCGTGCGGAGCGCCGGACCGTCCGCCCGGTGCGTGTGGGGCGCCGGGCGCGGCCGAGTCAGGGGGTGTGGCCGGTGCGGTACCAGGGGAACGGCGGCGGCGAGCAGATCAAGGTCCGGCTCTGCGCGCAGGATCCGATCACCGAGGCCGGGTTGTCCGGGCAGCTGAGGCCCTGTCCGGAGCTGCGGCTGCTGCGGGAGGACGAGGGGGACGAGGCGGCCGTGCTGCTGGTCGCCTTCGACCGGATCGGCGAGCAGGAGGTGCAGACGCTCCGTCAACTGCGGCGCACCGCCGCAGGGCGGCTGGTGCTGGTCGGCACCGAACTGGACGACGCCGGGCTGGTGGCGGCGGTCGAGTGCGGGGTGGTCGGGGTGGTGCGGCGGAGCGAGGCCACGGCGGCGCGGCTGGTGCAGACGATCGTGGCGGCGGCGCGGGGCGAGGGGACGGTGCCCGCCGATCTGCTCGGCCGGCTGCTGGAACAGGTCGGCCGCCTCCAGCGTCAGGTGCTGGACCCGAGGGGCCTGGCCTTCACCGGGCTGTCGACGCGGGAGGTGGAGGTGCTGCGGTTGGTCGCGGCCGGCCACGACACGGCGGAGATCGCGGAGACGCTGGCGTTCTCCGAACGGACCGTCAAGAACGTGCTCCACGAGGTGACCACCCGGCTGCAACTGCGCAACCGCTCGCACGCGGTGGCCTACGCGATGCGGGAGGGCTTCATCTGAGGGGCTTGAGCGAGGGGGATCCGGCCTGTGCGTGGGGGGCGAGCCGCCCGAAGGGGCAGCGGGGGGTGCCCTGGTGGGTGCCCGCGGTGGGGTGTGGCGGGGGTGGGGATCCGGGAGGGTGGTGCGGAGAGTCGGAGGTGGCGGCGGAGGCCGGGGGAGACCGTGGCGCGAGGTGTGGTCCGGCGGGGATCGGGTCGGCGTGGTGCGGGTCGGCGAGGCCTGCGGTGGCCCGGTGCGGGGCGGCCGGCGGCCGTGCGGCGGGTGCTGACGGTCTGTCTGGCCGGAGTGCTGGTGGCGGCGGTGCTGGCCGCGGTGCCCCGGGCCGGGGTCGGCCGGGTGGTGCCGGCGGCGGCCGAACCGGCTCCCGGGCGGATCGTGTACGCCGCGGACCAGACCCACCGGTCGCTGGTGCTGGCGGCCGGGTCGGACGCCCCGTCCAAGACGCTGCTGCCGCCCGGGACGGCCGGGGAGGACTGTCAGCCCTCGGCGCGGGGGGACGTGCTGCTCTGGGTGAGCGACCGGAGCGGGCAGGGCGAGCGGTTGATGTGGCGTCAGGGGGAGGGCCCGGCGAAGGTGCTGTTGGAGCGGCCCGGTTGGCGGTTGAAGCACCCGGCCCTGTCGCCCGACGGGCAGTGGCTGGCCTTCACCTCCTGGCGGTCCGAGGAGCCGTTCGAGGGGCTCTGCCGCCAGGACGACTACCAGGACCGCTACCCGGTGCCGGAGGCCGGTGACACGCGGGACGAGGACCACCGGCCGGGCCTGTGGGTGGTTGGGACGGACGGGAGCGGGCTGCGGCGGGTGGCGGTGGACGCCGGCTGGGGCAGCTGGTCGCCGGACGGGCGCGAGCTGGCGTACGAGCACGCCGAGGCGGTGTACCGGGCCCCGCTGGTGGCAGGCGGCGCGGCGGTGCGGGTGGCGACCGGGACGGACACGGCCAGGCGTCCGGCCTGGGAGCCGGTGGGCGGGCAGGGGCACGGGCGGATCGCCTTCCTGGCCCCCGCCCCTGACGGTGTGTCGTCGATCGGGACCGTCCCGCCCGGCGGAGGTGCGCCCACCTGGGTGGTGAAGTACGCCGGGCAGGACCTCGCCTGGTCGCCGGACGGGACGCGGATCGCCTTCCTCTGGGGCGGATACGCATCCGTGGTCCGGGTCGACGACGGGTGCGGGGGCTGCAGCGTGCGGCAGGTGGCGTACGGCAGGCGCCCCTTCGAGTCGACGGCCTGGTACACCGCTCCCGGCGGCGGGCAGCCGACCGTGCTGCTGACGGGGGTGAACGGGAGCTACCGGCACCTGGAAAGCGTTTTCCCGAGCGCGCCGCTGGAGCGGCTGGACCTGGTGCCGTGGGACGTGGGCGACCGGATCGAGTACCGCGACCCGGCCTGGTCCCCGGACGGACGGCGGCTGGCCTTCGTCCGGGTGCTGACGCGCAGTGAGGCGCCGGACGACTACCGGCTGATCGTCGGCGACCCGGCCGATCCGGAGCACGTGGTGACGCTCGGCGGGGACGGGATCGGCGGGGTGCGGGTCGGCAAGCGCCGTCCTTCCTGGTCACCGGACGGGACCGAGCTGGCCTACACGGAGAGCGGCGGGGGCGAGTGCGGGAACGGCGGTGACTGCCCCGAGGACGAGATGTACCAGGGCGGCGAGATCAAGGTGGTGGACCTGAGCGCGGGGGCGGACCGGGCACGGGTGCTGTTCACCGTGCCGGAGCGGGTCCAGGCCGGCTACCGCTGCCACTCCCAGGACCTGGACCCGACTTGGTCGGCCGACGGTACCCGGATAGCGCTTTCCCGGGCGAGTCAGTGCTTCGGCGTGGTCGGTGTCGCGGGGCGCCCGGGGGCCGGAGGAGACGGAGGTGAGGGTGCCGCAGCTGCGGGCTCGCCGGGCCCGGCCTTCGCCGCCGACCGCGCCCCGGAGCGGCTGGCCTCCGAGGAGCGGGGAGGGCCGCGCCACGTCTGGACCGTCAGCGCCGTCGACGGGTCCGACCAGAGGGACCTGACCGCCCGTCAGTGCGGGATCGAGGACTGCCCGGTCCGGGACGAGCGCCCGGCGTACGCGCCGGAGGGCGACCGCCTCGCGTTCAGCCGGGTCACCCTCGAACGGCCGCCGACGCCCACCGCCGCGCCACCGTCCTCGCCCACCCCCGCCCCGCCCCGGCTGCGCGCCTCGTACCGCACCGAGAACCGCACCCTGCTGACCATGGCCGGTTCCGCCGCCGACTGCCGGCAGGTGGTGCCCCGGACCGACGCCTGCCCGACCTACGTCCGGCCCGTGCTGCCCTGGGACGGCCCCTTCCGCGAGCCTGCCGCTCCCGCCTGGTCGCCGGACGGCCGTCAACTGGTCTTCGAGACCGAGCGGGTCGAGCCCGACGGCGACGGCGAGTACCAGGTCACCACGCTCGGCTTCGCCGACGCCGTCACCGGAAAGGGGCACCTGCTGCCCGGCCCGGTGTACGCCGAGCAGACCGCCCCCACCTGGCAGCCCACCGCCGACCTGGAGGTGGCGCTGAGCGCCGACCGCCCGCAGGTGGCCGAGGGCGAGAACGCCGAACTCACCCTCACCGTACGGAACCTGGGCCCCGCGCCCGCACGCCCCACCACCGCCGACCTCGCCCTCCCGGCCGGCCTGGTCCCCACCGGTCCGCCGAGCCCCTCCCAGGGCACCTGCGCCGCCTCCCCACCCGCACCGCCGCCCGGCTGCGCGCTCGGCACGCTCCGTGCGGGCGAGCAGGCCACCGTCCGGGTCACGGTCACCGCCCGGGCCCTGGGCACCCAGACCGCCACGGGCAGCGCGGGCGCAGGGACGGGGACGGGAACGGGGAACGGGCCGCAGAGCGGCACCGTCGACCCCCGCCCCGAGAACAACCGCGCCGAGGCCCCCGTCACCGTCGTGCCCGCCGAGCTGCCGGACCTGGTGGTCTCCCTGAGTATCACCCCCGACCGGATCGCGGTCGGCGACCGGGCCACGGCGGAGTTCACCGTGCGGAACCGGGGCGAGGGCGCGGCGCCCGAGGTCCGTCTGGTGCCCGAACTCCCCACCGGGCTGCGGGTGGTGTCCGCCACCCCGGACTGTCCGAGCGGGACCGGTTGCGCCCTCGGCGGCCTGGCACCCGGCGCGGAGGTCAAGGTGGTGCTGGTCCTGACGGCCGACGCGCCGACGGTGGCCACCGTGGTCGGTACCGCCCGGACGGTGGAGGGCCGCGACACCGACCCCGGTGACAACACGGCCCGGGCCACCCTGACCGTCACCTCGGGCCAGCCCTCCGCCCGGCCCGACCCGGCGGTCACCGTCGCCCTGGACCCGGCGACCGCCTACGTCGGCGGCACCGTCACCGCCCGCGTCGCGGTCCGTAACCTGGGCGGCGCCCCCGCCGGCGGCGTCACCCTCACCACCCAACTCCCGCCCGGAGCGGTGGTGGTGAGCGGCTGCACCGCCGCCTGCCCGGTCAGCCTGCCGACGGCCGGGGCGGAGCAGGTGGTCACGGTGGTGTTCCGGCCCGCCGCCTCTCTGCCTGCCGCCGCCTCGCCCGATCCGGTGGTCCCGTACAGCGGCACCGTGACCGGCACGCTCACCGTCACCGGGGACGACGAGCAGCCGGGCAACAACACCGCCTCCGCGGCGCTGACCGTCCGTCAGCCGAGGGTGCTGCTCAGCCCGCCGATCGGACCGCCGGGGATGGTCACCCTCGCCTACGGCAGCCAGTTCCCGCCCGGGGCCGAGCTGCGGCTGAGCTGGAGTACGGGTGTTACGGCCGCCGCGGCTCCGGTGCGGGTGGGGGCGGACGGGACCTTCGCCGCACCGGTGCTGGTGATGCGCCAGGACGTGCTGGGAGCACGGGAGTTGGCGGTGCGGCCGGCGGCTCCGGGCGAGCCGGTCTTCGGTGAGGTGCGGACCGGCTTCCGGGTGGTGCCCGGGGTGCTCCAGCCGCGCGACTTCCAGTGGCGGCGGTGAGCGCGGCGGTGATCCACGAGGTGGACGAGGCACTGCGGGCACTGGTCCGGGCCGAGGTGCTGGCCGGGGCGGAGGTGGACCTGGTCTTCGACGCCCCGACCAGGGACTGGGCGGCCCGTCGCAACACCCCGACCGTCAACCTCTACCTCTACGACATCCGGGAGGACCTCAAACGCGGTTCCCGGGGCCGGCAGAACGTCTACGACGCCGAGGGCGCGGTGGTGGCGCGCACGCTGCCGCCGCGCTACTTCAAGCTCTCCTACCTGATCAGCGCGTGGACCCAGCGCCCGGAGGACGAACACCGGCTGCTGGCCGCCCTGTTGCACTGCTTCCTGCGCCACACCGCACTGCCTCCGGCCGGTCTCGGGCCCGAACTCGCCGCCACCGGACTGCCGGTGCCGATCGGGATCGCGCTGCCCCCGCCGGAGGACCGGGCCTTCGCGGACGTCTGGTCGGCGCTGGGCGGGGAGTTGAAGCCTTCGCTGGACCTGGTGGTGAGCGCCCCGGTGGTCACCGCACCGCTCTACCCGGCGGGCCCGCCGGTCGGCGAGGAGGGGCTGCGGCTGCGGAGCGGGGAGCTCCTGGGTCCGCCCGCGCCGGGGGCGGCGGAGGGGGAAGGGGAGGGTCTGACCGAGGACGGTCTCCCGGCGGACGGGCGCGGACGACGGCGCGGGAGGCGGGTGTGAGCGACGGTCACCTGGCCGAGCGGGTGGCCTTGGTGGAGCAGCGGATCCGGCGGGCGGTGGCGGCCCGGCGGGCGGTGGATCCGGCGCCCGACGACCCGTTCCGGGGCCTGTACCTGGCGGACGAGACGGTGCAGCGGCTGCTCGACCGGCCGCTCCCCGCCGTGCCGGGGCCGGACGCGGTGGACGAGGCCCGGCTGGCGGAGGCGGAGCGGCGGGCGGAGGCGGCCGGTTCGCGGCTCCGTTCGCTCCAGGTCGGCTTCGAACTGGAGCCGCTGGACGTCGAGTTGCTGCTGGTGGCCCTGGTGCCCGACCTGGACGCGCGCTTCGAGCAGCTCTACGGATACCTCAACGACGACGTGACCCGGCGCCGTCCGTCCGTCGGCCTGGCGCTGGCGCTCTGCGGCGTACCGGTGGTCTCGGCGGCGGCACGCGGACGGCTGGCCGCCCCGGCGCCGCTGCTCGCGCGCGGGCTGCTCCTGGTGGAGGAGGTCGAACGGCCGTTCCTGGGGCGGTCGTTGCGGGTGCCGGACCGGGTCACGGCGCATCTGCTGGGGGACGACGCGCCGGATCACCGGCTGGCCGAACTGCTGCTGCCGGCCGCACCGTTGGGACTCGGGCACCGGTACGGTCCCCGCCAGGGTGAGAGGCAGCGCGAGGGTGAGGAGCGGCTGGCGGCGGCGCTGGAGGCGCTCGGGCTGGTGTACCTGCGGGAGCCGGCGGGAGGGTCGGCGCGCGAGGTGGCGGTGGACGCGCTCGCTGCGGCCGGGCGGGCGGCATTGGTGCTGGACCTGAACCGGCTGGCGCGGGACCAGGCACCGGCCGAGGCGCTGACGGCGCTGGGGAGGGAGGCGGGGTTCGGCGGCTCCGAGGGAGGGACGGCGGCCGGGGTGGTGGCCGGGCCGGTGGAGGCGCTGGCCGAACGGCCGGAGCTGATCCGGGCGCTGACGGAGCTTCCGGTGCCGGTGCTGCTGGCCGGGCGGGTCAGCTGGGAGCCGGAGTGGTCGGTGCGGGTGCCGCTGCTGGTGGAGGCCGGGCGGCTGGGCGCGGCGGACCGGGCCGGGCTCTGGCGGGCGGCGCTGCCGGGGGCGGCGGTGGACCTTCGGGTGACGACGCCGTTCCTGCTCTCCCCGGAGCAGGTCGGCCGGGCCGCCCGGACAGCCGAGCAGCAGGCGCTGCTGGCCGGCGGGCCGCTCACCGAGGCCCAACTCCTGCACGGGGCGCGGGCGCAGAACAGTTCAGGACTGGAGCGGCTGGCCCGCCGGATCGAACCGGGCGTGGGCTGGGCGGACTTGGTGCTGCCGCCGGCCGTGTCCGGCCAACTGCGCGAGCTGGCCGCCCGGGCCCGGCACCGGGACAGGGTGCTGGGGGACTGGGCGATGCGGCCGGGCGGCGGGCGCGGACGGGGGGTGATGGCGCTGTTCGCGGGCGATTCGGGGACCGGGAAAACGCTTTCCGCCGAGGTGATCGCCGGTGAACTCGGCCTGGACCTCTACACCGTGGACCTGGCCACCGTGGTGGACAAGTACGTCGGCGAGACCGAGAAGAACCTGGAGCGGATCTTCACCGAGGCCGCCGGGGTGAACGCGGTGCTGCTCTTCGACGAGGCCGACGCGATCTTCGGCAAGCGCTCCGAGGTCAGGGACGCGCACGACCGGTACGCCAACGTGGAGAGCGCTTACCTGCTCCAGCGGATGGAGAGCTTCGACGGCCTGGCCGTCCTCGCCACCAACCTCCGGGCCAACCTCGACGAGGCCTTCACCCGCCGCCTCGACCTGGTGGTCGACTTCCCGCTCCCCGACGCGGAGCAGCGCACCGCCCTCTGGGAGCGGTGCCTCGGCTCCGCCCTGCCGCGCGGCGGCGACCTCGACCTGCCGTTCTGCGGGCGCTCCTTCGAGCTGGCCGGTGGCGACATCCGCTCGGCGGCCGTCACCGCCGCCTACCTGGCGGCGGAGGCGGACCGTCCGGTCGGCATGACCGAGGTGGTCGCGGCCGTGGCCCGCGAGTACCGCAAGCTCGGCCGCCTCTGCCTGCCGAACGAGTTCGGCCCGTACCACCACCTGGCCCGCTGACGCACTGGCCCGTACCACCACCTGGCCCGCTGACCTACCGTCAGGACGGCCGCGTGGCTGCCGCCTTCGACGAGCCTTCGCCGTGGCCCGCCCGGGCGACCAGGAGCAGCAGCAGTCCGCAGGCCGCCACCAGCAGCCACCCCGGCCGGGTGGCCGACGCCAGGTCGGCCGGTGCCACGCCCGCGACCAGTACGCCGGCCAGCGCGATTCCCAGCGCGGAGCCGAACTGCCGCGCCGTGGAGGTGATCGCGCCGGCCACCCCGGCGCGGGCCGGGGGCAGGCCGCTCACCGCCGTGTTGGTGATCGGGGCGTTGGCGAAGCCGAAGCCGATCCCGACCAGCAGGTAGCCGAGCAGCAGCGGCAGGACCGTCAGCCCGCCGCCCCCCTCCAGCGAGAACAGCCCGAACAGGCAGGCGCCGCCCGCCGTCAGGAAACCACCGGCCGGCAGCAGCGGCCGGCGCGGGCCGACCCTGGCCGTGAGGCGGCCGGACCACGGGGCGCAGACGATCGCGCCGAGGGCCATCGGCAGGGTGGCGGTCCCGGCGGCCAGCGCGGTCCAGCCCCGGGTCTGCTGGAGGTAGAGGGTGGAGAGCAGCAGCGTCAGTCCGAGCGCCACGAACACCGCCACCGCGCCCAGCACCGCGCCGGTGAAGGCCGGGCGGCGGAACAGCCGGAGGTCCATCAACGGCTCCGCGCGCCGCCCCTCCACCAGCACGAAGGCGACCGTCGCGGCCCCCGCCACCGCGTAGGCGGCCAGCGCGGCGGGGGAGGTCCAGCCGATCCGAGGGCCCTCGATCAGCACTCCGACCGTGACCCCGACCAGCACCGCCAACAGCACCTGCCCCGGCAGGTCGAGCGGCCGGGCCCGCGGCGCCCGCGACTCCGGTACGTGACGCGCCGTCAGGACCAGGGCCACCAGCACCACCGGCACGTTGACCCAGAACAGCGAGCGCCACCCGAGGCCGTCCACCAGCGCACCACCGGTCACCGGCCCGGCGGCCATGCTCAGCCCGAACACCGCCGCCCAGATCCCGATCGCCCGGGCCCGCTCCTTGGGGTCGGGCATGGCGTTGACCACGATGGCCAGCGCCACCGGGCTGAGCATCGAGGCCCCGATCCCCTGTACGGCGCGCGCCGCCACCAGCCAGCCGAGGGACGGCGCCAGCGCGCAGAGCAGCGAGGCGGTGCCGAACACCGCCAGCCCCAGGCGGAAGATCCGGCGCCGGCCGAAGCGGTCCGCCAGGGCGCCGGAGGTGATCAGCAGGGCGGTCAGCACGACGGTGTACGCGTCGAGGGTCCAGGCGAGGGCGTGCACCGAGACGTCCAGGCCGGTGCCGATGGCGGGCAGGCCGATGTTGACGATGGTGGTGTCCAGGCCGACCAGGAACAGGCTGAGGCAGCAGACCGCCAGCACCGTCCACCGGCGGCGGGCGTCGAGTTGGGGTGGCTGGGCGGAGGAGGAGGTGACGGCGGGGGAGCTGGTTCTCACGGTGGCCTCTCACGGTGCGGCAGGACAGGGCGTCGGAACGGTGCGTCAGGAAGGTGCTGCCGCCCAGCCTGGGGCTGCGGGCCCCGTCGTGCCCAGGTGCTTTGCCGTTCCTGCAAGGATGGCCCCGTGGACGTGGAACTCGAAGAGGTACTGGACGCCATCGGCCCCCGGCTGCGCACCCTGCGCCGTGACCGGGGCCTCACCCTGGAGGCGCTCGCCGAGACCACCGGCATCTCGGTCAGCACCCTCTCCCGCCTGGAGTCCGGCAAGCGGCGGCCCTCGCTCGAACTCCTCATCCCGCTCGCCCGGGCCCACCGGGTGGCCCTGGACCAGCTGGTCGCCGCCCCCGCCAGCGGGGACCCGCGCGTCCACCTCCAGCCGGTCCACCGCCACGACGGCAGCGTGGTCGTGCCGCTCACCCAGTACCCGGGCCGGGTCCGGGTGTTCAAGCAGGTGCTGTCCCCGCGCGAGCCCAAGCTGGTCACCCACGGCGGCTACGAGTGGCTCTACGTCCTGGCCGGCACCGTCCGCCTGATCCTCGGCGCGAGCGAACTGACGCTCCGTCCGGGGGAGGTGGCCGAGTTCGACACCAGCGAGCCGCACTGGTTCGGCCCCGCCGACGACCACCCCGTCGAGGTCCTGCACCTCTTCGGCCCGCAGGGCGACCAGGTCGTGGTCCGCACCTGATCGCCCTGCCGGCCGGGGTCCTCACTCCGTCCAGGAGGCGGTGACGGCGGCCCGGTCGCGCCACTGCCGCACGGCGGGGCCATCGGGGGCCCACCGTGCGCAGAAGCGCTCCAGTTCGGCGCAGCGGGTGAGCATGGCGGCGCGCCGTTCGGCCCAGTCCGGGACCGGGCCCTCGTAGGCCTCGAAGAAGTGGCGGAGGGCGGGGCGCCGTTCGGGGTGGTGCATGCGCACGATCCACTCGCACCAGGCCAGGTCCTCGACGGGGGCGCCCGGGTGCGCGAACTCCCAGTCGAGGACGGCGGTGACCTGACGGGTGGTCGGGTCCAGCAGGACGTTGTTGGGTCCGAAGTCGCCGTGCACCAACACCTGGCCGGGGCCGAGGGGAAGCACTGCGGGCCGTAGACGGTGGATCCGGCTCAACAGGGCGCCGCACGCGGCCAGTACCTCGGCGGCCTGGGCGGAGTCCTCGGTGAGCAGGTCCTGGCCGGGGACGCCGGGGAGCAGCGCGAGGGTGAGCGAGCCCTCGTCCGTTCCGAGGACGGGCGGGACCGGCAGGTCCCCGGCCAGGGCGGCCAGCAGCTCCCGCTCCCGGGCGAGCCGGAGCGCGGCGTCCGGCCCCTCGTAGGTCTTGCGGACGCGCGAGCCGTCGCCGACGGTGCGGTTGGTGTAGCCGTGTCTCATCTTCTGCACCGGCCGATGATGAGGTACCGGCACCCGCCGTTTCCAGTGGGTTCGGCGGACGCTGCCGTCGCGGTGACGGGCCTGCCCGATCGGGCAGGGCGGGGTGCCCGGTCCGGTGGCTACGGGCCCTGGGTGCGGCAGCGGGGCGCGGACCAGAGTGGGCGGGGTGGACCGGCCGCTGAGGGGGCGTCATGCGTGAGCACGAGCACGAGGGGGAGGGCGGCGGCCCGGAGGCGCGGCCCCGGGCGGACCGTGAGGGAGCCGCACCGGGCGGGCTGGAGCTACGGGCCGCGGCCGATGGGCGGCCCGAAGTGCTCCGCGCGGCAGGGATGTTGGGCCTTCAGCGGGTGGCCGGGAACGCGGCGGTCGGCGCGGTGCTGGGCGAGGCCTCGGGTGAGGAGCGGGAGGAGCGGGCCTCGCCGGTGCACGAGGTGGTGGCCGGCGGCGGGCAGGCCTTGGAGCCGGAGTTGCGGCAGGACATGGAGGCACGCCTCGGCCACGACTTCGGGGACGTCCGGGTGCACACCGACCAGGCCGCGCACGACTCCGCCCGGTCGGTCGACGCGCACGCCTACACGGTCGGCTCGCACGTGGTCTTCCAGCGGCACGCGTACGACCCGGGCTCGCACCAGGGCCGGACCACCATCGCCCACGAGCTGACCCACGTGGTGCAGCAACGGGCCGGAGCGGTGGACGGGACCGAGACGGTGGGCGGCATCCGGGTGAGCGACCCCTCGGACCGCTTCGAGCGCGAGGCGTCGGCGACGGCCGACCGGGCGATGGCGTCCCCGGTGCCCCCGGCGGTGCAGCGGACGGAGGAGGGGGAGGAGGAACTCCCCCCGGTCCAGGGGTTGTCCGTCCAGCGGGCAGAGGAGGACGAGGCGCCCGCCGAGGAGTGAGGCGGGGCGGCCTGACGGTGCGTGAGCCCGCCGGGTGGCCTGACGGTGCGTGAGCCCGCCGGGTGGCCGCCGCCCCGGCGGGGCGCCGCGCCGTCACCCCGCAGCAGCTGCCGCGTTGCCCGCGGCCGCCTCCGCCGCCGCCTGGGCCTCGGCGACGGCCTCGGCGCGCAGTTGCTCCTCGGAGGAGCCGAGGCGCCAGTAGCCGGTGAACTCCACCGACCTGCGGTCGAAGCCGCGCTCGCCGACCAGGTGACGGCGGATCGAGCGGACGGCGGCGGCCTCGCCGGCCACCCAGGCGTACGGGGTGCCCGCCGGGAGGGCGGCGGCGCGCAGGGCGTCCAGGGCCGCGCCCGGCCGGGCGCCGTCGCGGACCAGCCAGTGGACCTCGGCCTCGGCGGCGGTGGCGAGGTGCAGGCGGTCGTCCTCGGTGGGGACTTCGAGGAAAGCGTTTACCCGGGTCCCGGCCGGGAGCCACTCCAGGATGGCGGCGGCGGCCGGCAGGGCCGTCTCGTCCGCGGTGAGCAGCACCCAGTCCGTCCCGGCCGGGGGTCGGAAGCCGACGCTGGTGTTGTCCTCGACGGCCGGGCCGAGCAGCAGCACCCGGTCACCGGCGGCGGCCCGTCCGGCCCAGGCGGAGGCCGGGCCGGTGTCGCCGTGCAGGACGAAGTCCACGTCCACCTCGGGGAGTTCGGGCCGGGCGGCGCGCACGGTGTAGGAGCGCATCACCGCCCGTTCCGCCTCGGGCAGCGCCCGCCAGGCCCAGAACCAGCCCTCGCCCTCCTCCACCGGGACCACCGGCTCGGGCTGGCCCGGGTGCGGCAGGAAGAGCGAGAAGCTCTGGTCCCGCCCGCCGGAGGCGAAGCCGGTCAGCGCCGCGCCGCCGAAGGTGATCCGGAGCAGCGAGCTGCTCAGCCGGGCGGTGCGGACGACCTCGGCGGGGAAGAAGGCGAAGGGCTGGTCGGACATCGCTGGGTACCTCCGTCAGGGAATGGGGTGGGTGGCCGACAAGACCGGTCGGTCCGAGGCGTGAGCGGGTCAGGAGAGCTTCTTGGCACTCTCGACGGCCTTGGCCAGGTCCTCCAGCAGCGGGGCGGCCCCGGCGTAGGAGAAGCGCGGGACGGCGTCCCACGGGGTGATCTGGTTGGCCTTGACGGCCGGGAGCTGGGCCCAACCCGGCTTGCTCGCCAGGTCCTTGGGCTGGAGCGCGGTGGAGCGCTTGTCGAGCAGCAGCAGGTCGGCCCGGTACTTGCCGGCGTTCTCCCAGCTGAGCGACTCGAAGTAGCCACCCTGGTCCAGCTTGTCCGGGACGACGATGTCCACGCCGAGCTCCTTGAAGTACATGAGGTCGGTGCTCATGCTCGGCGCGGAGGCGTAGAAGATGTCGGCGGCGCCCGAACAGGCCAGCACCTTCAGGCCGTTGGCGGCCTTGGCGGCCTGGCGCAGCTTCTCGGCGGCGGCCTCGAAGCGGGCCTTGGCGTCGGTGACCTCCTTGGCCTTCAGGTCGGCGCCGAGCGAGGCGGCCAGCTCCGCGTAGCGGCGGATCGGCTCGGGCAGCGGCACCCGGCCGGTGCTGATGGCGACCTGCTGGGCGAGCGGCAGGATCTTGTCCTTGCTCTCCTCGGGGACGTACCAGAGCTGGTCGGCGTCGTACATGTGGGTGACCAGCAGGTCGGGGCGCAGGGCCGCGTACTTCTCGATGCTGAACTCGCCCCAGGCGTTGCCGATGATCTCGATCTTGCCCAGGTCGAGGTTGCCGGCCTGCGGGTCGGGCTTGCCGTCGGCGCCCTTGGTCTCGCCGAAGACGCCGACGATCTGGTCCCGGACGCCGAAGTCGTGCAGCGCGGCGGCGGTGCCGGTGAAGGCGACGATCCGCTTGGGGACGGCCTTGGCGGTGACCTCCTTCTTGCGGTCGTCGGTGAACGACCACGGACCGGACGCCGCACCCGAGCCCGTCGCGGCCGAGGAGTCCTTGGAGCCGGAGCTGCCGCAGGCGGCGAGCACCGCGCCGAGGCCGACGGCGCCGGAGGCGGTGAGCAGACCGCGACGGGTGAGGTGGGCGGGACCGGCGTTCGTCATGGCGGTGACTTCTCTCGTGCGAAGGCGTGCGGGGGCGGAGCTCGGAGGTAGGGGTGGCCGCGGCGGGCACGCCCGCATTCGGGGGCATGCGGGCGCGCCGCAGCGGGCGGGAACGGCCACCAGGAGTGCCCGGAGCACTGCCCGCCGATCGTTAGGTTAGCCTAACCATTGTTACTGTCCATCAGGGCGGGGCACCCCCCTGAACTGCACCGGAGTCCGCACGTGTCCTTGACCAAGTCGCCACCGCAGGCCGCGGCGGGCGCCCCACGGCCGCCGGGGCGTCAGGCCCGGCGTGCCGCCGGGCTGTTCGCCTCCGTGCTCCTGCTGCTCCTCGTCCTGATGCTCAGCCTGGCGGTCGGGGCGAAGCAGCTGGACCCCGGCGAGGTCTGGCGGGGGCTCACCGAGCAGGGCTCGCCCGGCTGGACGGTGGTGCACGAGATGCGCCTGCCGCGCACCCTGCTCGGCCTGCTGGTCGGCTGCGCGCTCGGCCTGGCCGGCGGCGTGATGCAGGCCCTCACCCGCAACCCGCTGGCCGACCCCGGGCTGCTCGGCATCAACGCCGGTGCCTCCGCCGCGGTCGCCTCCGCCATCACCTTCTTCGGCGTCAGCTCCTTCGGCGGGTACGTCTGGTACGCCCTCGGCGGCGCCGCCGTGGTCTCCGCGGCCGTGTACGCCGTCGGCGGCGGCCACACCGCCACCCCCGCCCGGCTGGCCCTGGCGGGCTCCGCGCTGAACGCCGCGCTCTACTCCTACGTGATGGCCGTGATGCTGCTGAACGCGGCCTCGCTCCAGCAGATGCGGTTCTGGACCGTCGGCTCGCTGGCCTCCGCGCAGAGCGAGACCGTTCTCAAGGTGCTGCCCTTCGTGCTGGTCGGCTCGCTGCTCGCGCTCGCCCTCGCCCAGCCGCTCAACGCGCTGGCACTGGGCGAGGATTCGGCCCTGGCGCTCGGCGCCCGGCCCGGCCGGGTGCGGGCCGGGGCGATCCTCGCCGTCGGCCTGCTCTGCGGCGCGGCCACCGCCGCCTGCGGCCCGATCGTCTTCGTCGGCCTGCTGGTGCCGCACCTGGTGCGCGCGGTCACCGGCCCGGACCTGCGCTGGCTGCTGCCCTACTGCGCGGTGCTGGCCCCGGTGCTGCTGCTCGGCGCGGACGTGCTGGGGCGGGTGCTCGGGCGCCCCGGCGAGCTCCAGGTAGGGATCGTCACGGCGGTGCTCGGCGGCCCGCTCTTCCTCCACTTCGTCAGGCGGCCCAAGGCGGTGCGGGCATGAGCACCACTCAGAAGGCCACGCAGGGCGATACGGATACGGACCGCACCCCCACCCGGCCGGTCACCCTGCGGGCCGGCGGGCTGTCCGTGCGCCTGCGCGTGCGCGCGCTGGTGGCGCTCGCCCTCGTCCTGGCCTCGGTGCTGCTCCTCGCCGTCCTGACGATCGGCACCGGCGACTACCCGATCTCCCCCGCCGAGGTGGTGCGCACCCTGCTCGGCGACGGCACCCCCGCCCAGGACTTCATCGTCCACGAGCTGAGGCTGCCCCGGGTGGCCACCGCGCTGCTGGCCGGCGCCGCGCTGGCGCTCTCCGGGGCGCTCTTCCAGTCCCTGGTGCGCAACCCGCTCGGCAGCCCCGACATGCTCGGCTTCACCCAGGGCGCCTCCACCGGCGCGCTGGTGGCGATCGTGCTGCTCGGCGGCTCCACCGCCGCCCTCTCGGTCGGCGCGGTGGCGGGAGGACTGCTCACCGGGCTGCTGATCTACCTGCTGGCCTGGCGCGGCGGCGTGCACGGCACCCGGCTGGTGCTGATCGGCATCGGCGTGATGGCCATCCTCACCGGGGTCAACGGCTACCTGCTCACCCGAGCCGAACTGGTCGACGCCTCCCGGGCGATGCTCTGGCTCACCGGCAGCCTGGACGGCCGCGGCTGGAGCCAGGCCGGTCCGCTCGCCCTGGTGCTGGCCGTCGTGCTGCCGGCCGTGCTGCTCGGCGCCGGACGGTCGCTGCGGCTGCTGGAGATGGGCGACGAGGCCGCCTCCGCGCTCGGCGTGCGCGTGCGGGGCGTACGGCTGCTGCTGCTCGCCACCGCCGTCCTGGTCGCCGCCTTCGCGGCCGCGGCCGCCGGGCCGGTCTCCTTCGTCGCGCTGACCGCCCCTCAGCTCGCCCGCCGCCTCTCCCGCGCCCCCGGCCCGAACCTCACCGGCGCGATGGCCGTCGGCGCGGCCCTCACGGTCGGCGCCGACCTGCTCGGACAGCACCTGGTCGACGGCCGCCAGCTGCCGGTGGGTGTGGTGACCGGCGTGCTCGGCGGCGGCTACCTGGTGTGGCTGATGGCCACCGAACGCAAGGCAGGACGGATATGACGGCTCGACAGGAAGAGACCACCAAGGTGACCACCGCTCTCCCCTCCTCGCGGCTCGCCGGGCAGGGGCTCACCCTCGCCTACGAGCAGCGCACCATCGCCGAGGGCTTGGAGGTGGCGGTCCCGGACAACTCCTTCACCGTCATCGTCGGCCCCAACGCCTGCGGCAAGTCCACCCTGCTGCGCGCCCTGGCCCGGGTGCTCAGGCCCAAGGCCGGCCGGGTGCTGCTGGACGGCGGTGACATCGCCAAGCTGCCACCGCGCACGGTGGCCCGCACCCTCGGCCTGCTGCCGCAGACCTCCATCGCCCCCGACGGCATCACCGTCGCCGAACTGGTCTCGCGCGGACGCCACCCGCACCAGGGACTGCTGCGGCAGTGGTCCCGCGAGGACGAGCGGATCACCGACGAGTCGATGGCCGCGACCGGCGTGCTGGACCTGGCGGACCGTCAGGTGGACGAGCTCTCCGGCGGCCAGCGCCAGCGGGTCTGGATCGCCATGGCGCTGGCCCAGCAGACCCCGCTGCTCCTGCTGGACGAGCCCACCACCTACCTGGACATCGCCCACCAGATCGAGGTGCTCGACCTCTGCGCCCGCCTGCACGAGGAGCAGGGGCGGACGTTGGTCGCCGTCCTGCACGACCTCAACCACGCGGCCCGGTACGCCACCCACCTGATCGCCATGCGCGACGGCCGGGTGCTGGCCGAGGGCGACCCGGCCGAGATCGTCACCGCCGAACTGGTGGAGCAGGTGTTCCGGCTGCCCTGCCGGGTGATCGAGGACCCGGAGACCGGGAAGCCGCTGGTCATCCCGGCGGCCCGGGTGCGGACCTGACACGGTCTCAGCTGTGTGGTGTAGACCAAATGGTTGAGTCCACCGGTGCGTGGTACCACGCGGGGTTGACCCGGTGGTGTTCGAAGTAGCCCGCTCGTTCGATGACGCGGCCATGGCCAACTGGAAGTCTCTGGTCCCGCAAGCACCGCTCACCGGATCACCGGACAACGGAAGGCAACTCCATGAAGCTCCGCGCACTGGGCCTGGCCACCACTCTGGCCGCCTCCGCGTTCCTCACCGTCGCGACCGGCACCGCCGCCCACGCCGCCATCGGCTGCGGCTCGAAGCCGGGCGCCGTCAGCTCCAAGACCGCCACCGTCGACGGTCCGTACAACTCCTACAACCTCTACGACGGCCCGTCCAGCGGCTGCGGAACGCACGGCTCCCCGGTGCCGGACGGCTCCGGTGCCACGGCCCTCTGCTGGGCCAACATCACCGGCACCACCTGGTACTACCTGGACACGGTGAGCGGTAAGGGCTGGATCTCCTCGGCGAACGTCAAGCTCTACAGCGGCACCCCGGGCAAGTGCGCCTGACGGTCCGCCGACCGCTGCCCGACCCTGTCCGCGGAACGGCCCGCCGGTTCTCCGGCGGGCCGTTCCGCGTCTGCGGCGGCTACGCCAGCGCCTCGGCGATCCGGCGGAGCGTCTCGCGGTGCACGGCCGGGTCGTGGGCGCCGGTGGTGACCAGGACCTCCTCGGCGCCGGTCAGGCGGACCAGGTCGTCGAGCTCCGCGCGGACGGTCTCCGCCGTCCCCGCCACCTGGCCGGCCACCGTCCGGTCGAAGAGCTCCCGCTCACGCGGCGTCAGTTCGGCCGCCCGGACCCGTTCGGGGGAGGGCAGCGCGGGGAACGCGCCGTCCGAGCGGGAGCGGACGATCGCCCAGGCCTCGGGCGCCAGCAGGTCGCGGGCCTCGGCGGCGGTGTCGGCCACGGCGACGGGGGCCGCGAGCAGCACGCGCGGCTCCGGGCACCAGGCGGAGGGCCGGAACGTCTCCCGGTACTCGGTCACGATGCCGACCAACCGGTCCCGGTCGTGCAGCCCGCCGACCACCACCGGCAGACCGGCCCCGGCCGCGATCCGGCCGCCCTCGCCCATCGCCAGGACGTACGGCGGCACCGGCTCGACCTCGTCCGGCTGGACCCGCACCCGGGGGTGGAGTGCGGTCGTCCCCTCGCCCAACCAGTCGAGCAGTTCGGCGAGTTGGGCGGGGAACGTGTCCGCGTCCTCCCGTCCGTGGCCGAGCGCCTGCTGGATCGCCTTGGTGAATCCGACAGAGCGCCCCACCCCGAGGTCGATCCGTCCGGGGAAGAGCGCGGACAGCACCCGGAACTGTTCCGCCACCACCACCGCCCGGTGGTTGGGCAGCATCACCCCGCCGGTGCCGATCCTGATCCGTCCGGTCCGCGCGGCCACGGCCGCCGCCAGCACCGTCGGAGCCGACCCGGCGATGCCGGGCACCCCGTGATGCTCCGCCAGCCAGAACCGGTGGTACCCCGCCTCCTCGGCCGCCACCGCCGTCCGCACCGTCTCGCGCAGCGCCTCCGCCGCCCCGTGGCCGTCCCGGACGTGCGAGCGGTCCAGCACGGACAGCCTGTACCTGGTACCCATGCCGCGAGTCTACGAGGGCGGAGACCGAGCGGTCCGGACGGCAGCGCGGGCTCGGCCGGTGGGTCAGCGGTTCGGGGTGACCAGGCCGGTTTCGTAGGCGAGGACGACGGCCTGGGCGCGGTCGCGGAGGCCCAGCTTGGCGAAGATGCGGGCGACGTGGGTCTTGACGGTGGCTTCGCTGAGGGTGAGGTGGCGGGCGAGTTCGGCGTTGGAGAGGCCGCCGCCGAGGAGGGTGAGGACCTCGCGTTCACGGGTGGTGAGGGGGGTGAGGTCGGGGTGCGGGGCGGGCGGGGAGAGGGGGTTGGCGAAGCGTTCGACCAGGCGGCGGGTGATGGAGGGGGCGAGCAGGGCGTCCCCGGTGCCGACCAGGCGGACGGCGTTGGCCAGGTGCTCGGAGGTGACGTCCTTGAGCAGGAAGCCGCTGGCCCCGAGGGAGAGCGCGGTGTAGACGTAGTGGTCCAGGTCGAAGGTGGTCAGCATGACCACCTTGGTGGCGGGCGCCTCGGCCAGGATCTGCCGGGCGGCGGCCAGGCCGTCCAGGACGGGCATCCGGATGTCGAGCAGGACGACGTCGGGCCGGGTGCGGCGGACGGCACTGACGGCCTCGGCGCCGTCGGCGGCCTCGGCCACCACGTCGATCCCACGGGCCGTCAGGATCAGCCGGAAGCCGGTGCGGATCAGTTCCTGGTCGTCGGCGATCACGACCCGGGGAGCGGGAGCGGCCGGAGGCAGGGGCGGGGGAGGAGTGGTCACGGGCGGTCCAGGGGGATGCGGGCGCGGACGCGGTAGCCGCCGCCGAGGCGGCGGCGGGCGTCGAGGTCGCCGCCGTGGACGGCCACGCGTTCGCGCAGGGCGGTCAGGCCGTGGCCCGCGCCGTCGGCCGGGGCGGAGGTCGTGCGGGGGCGGGGGGCCGTACCGGTGAGGACGCTGGGGCCGCCGTTCAGGACCTCCACCCGCAGGGCGTGCGCGGAGTAACGGATCGTCACGTCGGCCCGGCTGCCGTCGCCGTGCTTGAGCGCGTTGGTCAGGGCCTCCTGGACGATCCGGTAGGCCGTCACGTCGATGCCGGCCGGCAGCGGCTGCGGCTCGCCGGAGATCCGGACCTCCACCGGCAGGCCGGCGAAGGCGATCCGGTCGACGAGGGAGCCGAGCCGGTCCAGGCCCGCCTGCGGGGTCAGCAGCGCCTCGGGGTCCTCCGGTTCGGAACCGTCCTGCGGCGGGGCCAGCAGGCCGAGCAGCTGGCGCAGTTCGGTCATGGTGCCGCGCCCGGCCGCCTCGACGGCGGCCATCGCGCGGGCGGCCTCCTCCGGCAGGGTGGCCAGCACCTCCCGGGCGGCCCCGGCCTGCACCACCATCAGGCTCACGTTGTGGCTCACCACGTCGTGCAACTCGGCCGCGATCCGGGCCCGTTCGGCCCGGACGGCACCCTCGGCCGCCGCCGCCCGCTCGCGCTCCAGCAGCCAGCCGCGCTCCTCCAGCACGGCGCGGTGCAGCCGCCGGGCACGCCGCAGCGCGAGCGCCAGCACGGCGGCCACGAGCACCGGTACGGCGACCGCGCCGACGACCGCCACGTTCACTCCCAACCCCCACATGACCGTCATCCTCGCAGGCCGGAGCTTGATCGTCACCGTCCGGGCGGCGGAGGGTCCGTACATCTCCAGGATGACGGCCGCCGTCGGATGCACCGGGGGAGGGATGTGGGCGGCGGGTGGTGCCTCCTAGGTTTCTCGGCATGACGAACGATCACGAGGGAGTCCGGCCACCGGTGGTGCGGCTGGACGGGGTGCGCAAGGCGTACGGGGAGACGGATGCGCTGGCGGGGGTCTCGCTGGAGATCCGGCCGGGCGAGGCGGTGGCCGTGATGGGGCCCTCGGGCTGCGGCAAGTCCACCCTGCTGAACCTGGTGGCCGGCCTGGACCGCCCGACCTCGGGCACGGTGACGGTGAACGGGCAGGACCTGGGGGAGTTGAACGAGACCGGGCTGGCGCTCTACCGGCGGCGGCAGGTCGGCATGGTGTTCCAGTTCTTCAACCTGCTGGACGACCTGCCGGCCCTGGACAACGTGGCGCTGGCCGCGCAGCTCACCGGCACCCCGGTCAAGCAGGCCCGGCGGCGGGCGCTGGAGCTGATGGAGGAGCTGGGGATCGCCGACCGGCGCAACGCCTACCCGGCGGTGCTCAGCGGCGGCGAACGCCAACGGGTCGCGGTGGCCCGGGCCTTGATGAACCGTCCGGCGCTGCTGCTGGCGGACGAGCCGACCGGTGCGCTGGACAGCCGCTCCGGTGAGCAGGTGATGGACCTCCTGATCGACCTCAACCAGATCGGGCAGACGCTGCTGATGGTCACCCACGACCCGCTGCTGGCGGCGCGCTGCGCGAGCCGGCTGGTGGAGTTCGCGGACGGCCGGGTGGTGCGGGAGAGCGCCGTGACCGACGGGGACGTGGCGGCGCGGGCGGGGGCGGGCCGGTGAGCGCGGTCTGGCGGGCGGCCCGGGCCGGGGTGCGGCGGCGCCGGCTGCAGATGACGCTGATCGGCCTGGTGGTGTTCGCCGCCACGGCCACGGTGGTGCTGGCGCTCGGCCTGCTGGTGGCGCTCTCCGCGCCCTTCGACCGGGCCTTCGAGAAGCAGCACGGTGCGCACGTCACGGCCGTCTACGACGCTTCGAAGGTGACGGCCGGCCAGCTCGCCGAGCGCGCGCGGCGGCCGGGGGTGGAGGCGGCGGCCGGGCCCTTCGACACCGTGTCGGTGGCGCTCAGCGCACCCGTGGCCGGGGTGCCGGAGGGTGCCTTCGACCTGGTCGGGCGGTCCGGCGGCGCGGGTGACGCGGTGGACCGGGTCGAGTTGGTGGCGGGACGGTGGGCCGGGGCCACGGGTGAGGTGGTGCTCAACCAGGACGGCGGGATGATCCGGCCCGGGCTGGTCGGCAGCCGGCTGTCGTTGCGGGGCGGAACCGAGCTCACGGTGGTGGGCGTGGCCGTCTCGATGAGCCGCACCGCCGACGGCTGGGCGGTCCCGGAGCAGGTTGCCGCGCTGCACCCGACGGGGCGTCAGATGCTCTACCGCTTCACGGAATCCGGCACGGAGCAGCAGGTGCGCGCGGCTGTGGACGGAGTCGGCGAGGGCCTGCCCGAGGGTGCCCTGACGGCGGCCCGCAGCTACCTGGAGCTGAAGGCGGTGTTCTCCGCGACCGCCGAGGCGTACCTGCCGGTCATGGCCATGTTCGGGCTGCTCGGCGTACTGGTCGCGGTGCTGATCGTGGCGAACGTGGTGAGCGGCGCGGTGGTCTCCGGCCTGCGCCACATCGGGGTGCTAAAGGCGCTCGGCTTCACCCCGAACCAGGTGCTGGGCGTCTACCTGCTGATGGTCACCGTCCCGGCGGTGGCCGGGGCACTGCTCGGCACCGCCCTGGGGGCCGTGCTCGGCGGGCCGGTGCTGAAGGCCGCGTTCCAGGGCGTGCTGCGGGGCAGCGCGGAGATCGGGGTGGACGGCTGGGTGTACGCGGTGGCGTCGGTCGGCATGCCGCTGGTGGTGGCGCTCGCCGCGCTGCTGCCCGCCCTCCGGGCGCACCGGCTCCCGGCCGCTCGGGTGATCACCGCGGGCAGCGCTCCGAGCGCCGGGCGGGGGCTGCGGGTGCAGCGGTGGCTGGCCGGGACGCGGCTGCCGCGGGCGGTCAGTCTCGGGCTGGGCCAGCCGTTCGCCCGTCCGGCCCGGACGGCGCTCACGCTGGCGGCGGTGCTGCTCGGCGTCACCACCGTCACCCTCACCACCGGCCTGACCGGCACCCTGGTCGGCCTGGGCGAGGTGGGCCGCGGGAACGGCGGGGCACGGATCTCGGTCTGGGCCGGGCGGCCCCAGCTCGGGGAGACCGCACCGAAGTTGACCGGAGCGGAGGTCGAGCGTCTGCTGCGCAGCACGCCGGGGGCGGTCGGCCTGACGGCGGAGGCGATCAGGGAGGTGGGCCAGGTCGGTACCACCGAGCAGCTGGCTGCCTTCTTCCGGCGCGGGGACCAGGACCCCGGGAGGAGTGAACGGCTGGTCGCGGGACGGGAGTTGGGTGAGGCGCCGGGTGAGGTGGTGGTCTCGCCGGGATACCTGCGGCAGCACGGTGCACGGGTCGGTGACCGGATCACCCTGGAGCTGGACGGGCGGAGGGCCGAGGCGGTCATCGTCGGCGAGGAGCTGGACGGCGATTCCCGTTTCGTGGAGGCGAGTTGGGCCACCCTGGCGCAGCTGGCCCCGGAGGCGGAAGCGGTCCACTACGAGGTCCGGCTGGCCCCGGGCGCGGACTCCCGGGCGTACCGGGAGGCGGTGGCGGCGGCCGATCCCGGCCTGCGGGCCTCGCTCGCCGACGACGGCACCACCGCGACCACCACGCTGGTGGCCTTCTCCGGGGTCTTCACCGTGCTGCTCACGGCGGTGGCGGCGCTCGGGGTCCTCAACACCGTGCTGCTGAACAGCCGGGAGCGGCGCCGGGACCTCGGCATGCTGAAGTCGATCGGGATGACCCCGCGTCAGGTCACGGTGATGTTCGTGACCTCGATGGCCGTGGTGGGCGTGGTCGGCGGCGTGCTGGGCATCCCGCTGGGGATGGCGGCGCACCGGGTCCTGCTGGACGACATCGCGGTGGTGGTCTTCCCGGAGTCCCTCAAGCAGGTCTGGCACCTGCCGCAGCTGGCCCTGGTCGGGGTCTCCGGGGTGGTGATCGCGGTGCTCGGCGCCTACCTGCCGGCCCGCTCGGCGGGGCGGCGGACCAGTGCGGCGGTGCTGAGCTCCGAGTAGCGGGTGGCCGTCAGTCGTCCTCGGAGAGGCTGACGGCCACCCAGACCCGGTCGCCCTGGCGGTCGACGGAGACGCAGCGGCTGCGCCGGTCCAGCAGCCAGCCGTTGGGACGGCAGGGCTCCTCCACCGCCCGCAGGCGCCGGACGGTCTCCTCCGGCGGCAGGCCCGCCGTGCTGTGGACCTCCCAGAAGAGGGTGCAGATGGTGGAGCCGCAGCTCTCCCCGTCCGGGCGGGTCAGGGTGAAGCCGTCGGGTACGGCCGGGGCGGTGCGGGGGACTCCGCTCGCGGAGTTGAAGAACAGCAGGGCGAAGAACGGGGTGAGGGCGGTCACCAGGCCCAGTTGGACGCCGAACACCGCGTTGGCGACCGAGACCCGGCGCGGGCGGGGTGCGGGCCGGGGGCCGAGGAGGTGGCGTTCGGTGTACACGCCGCCGAGCACGACCAGCCCGGCCAGGACCAGGTACTCGAGGTAGAACTCGGGAGCGCCCCGGAAGGTCCACCACCCCAGCGCGTGGCCCTCCAGCACCACCGCTCCGGCCAGCAGCGCGAGGGCGACCGGGATCCCGGCGGTTCGGGTACGGGCCATCACCACCCAGCAGAGCAGCGGCAGCACCACGTACAGGTAGATCACGATCACCGGGTCCCCCGACTCCGTCCGTGCGCCAGATCCAGTTGCCGGTCGGTCTTGTGCGGATCTGACGGTCCTGGGGACAGCGTAGACCGGTGGGCATCCGCTCTTGCCCTATCGGGCAAGGGGGGTGGCCCTGGTGGACGGCCGGTCGGTCGTGACCTTGGTCGGGCGCGGGCACCACGCTGGGCGTGCCGTGTCGGGGCTGAGGGAGGATCAGGATGCCGTCGTACCAGTCGCCCGGTGTGTACATCGAGGAGGTGGCGGCCGGGTCGCGCCCGATCGAGGGGGTCGGTACCGCGGTGGCCGCCTTCGTCGGTCTGGCGGCCAAGGGGCCGTTCAACGCACCGACGCTGGTGACCAACTGGAGCCAGTACGTCCGGGAGTTCGGGGACTTCGTGGCGGGGTCGTACCTCGCGCACGCGGTGTACGGCTACTTCCTGAACGGCGGCGGGGTCTGCTACGTGGTGCGGGTCGGCGCCGAGGCGGCGGCAGAGGAGGTGGCCCCGGCGGCGGCCTCCGGCAGGCGCGGGGCCAAGGGGGCGGTGGCGGCCGGTCCGAGGGTCGCGCTGGACGGCTTCCGGGTGGCGGCGCTGGAGGGCAGCGGCGAGGGCCTGGTGGTGGAGGTCGCGGACGCGGGCGGCGAGGCCCCGGGCGAGGACGCGTTCACGCTCCGGGTGAAGCGCGGCGAGCAGGTGGAGGAGAGCTTCGAGGTCTCCGCCAAGCGCGGCCAGCGCGGTTACGTGGTGTCGGTGGTGCGGGAGCGTTCCCGGTTGGTGCTGGTGGAGGAGGCGGCCCCGGGCGCGGCGGCGGTGGCCAGGCCGGGGAACCAGAGCGTGGCGGTGCCGCCGGTCCCGGCCGCCGCCCCTGCTTCCGCCGCCGTGCCGGTCGTGGCCGCTCCGGCGGTCACCCCGGCGGCGTACGTGGGCGACGCGGCCGACCGGACCGGCTTCGCCGGGCTGGAGGCGGTGGACGAGGTCACCATGCTGGCCGTGCCGGACTTGATGAGCGCCTACGAGCGGGGCGCCCTGGACGCGGAGCAGGTCAAGGCGGTGCAGCTGGCGATGATCGCCCACTGCGAGCTGATGGGGAACCGGGTCGCCGTGCTGGACCCGCTGCCCGCGCTGACGCCGCAGCAGGTGAAGGACTGGCGGATGGTCGGCGCCGGCTACGACTCCAAGTACGCGGCGCTGTACTACCCGTGGATCAAGGTGGCCGACCCGGCCGGCGGCGAGCTGCGCCTGGTGCCGCCGAGCGGGGCGATGGCCGGGATCTGGGCGCGCAACGACGACACCCGGGGCGTGCACAAGGCCCCGGCCAACGAAGTGGTGCGCGGCGCCGTGGACTTGGCGGTCAACCTGACCAAGGGCGAGCACGACCGGCTCAACCCGATCGGGGTGAACTGCATCCGGGCCTTCCCGGGCCGCGGCATCCGGGTCTGGGGCGCGCGGACGCTCTCCTCGGACGCGAGTTGGCGCTACCTGAACGTCCGACGGCTCTTCAACTACCTGGAGGAGTCGATCCTGATCGGCACCCAGTGGGTGGTCTTCGAGCCCAACGACGACGCCCTCTGGGCCCGGATCCGCCGGACCGTCGCGGCCTTCCTGGTGAACGAGTGGCGGAAGGGTGCGCTCTTCGGGCTGACGCCCGACGAGGCCTTCTACGTGAAGTGCGACCGGGAGACCAATCCGGCCGAGGGCATCGACGCGGGCCAGGTGGTCTGCGAGATCGGCATCGCCCCGGTGAAGCCGGCCGAGTTCGTGATCTTCCGGCTGGCCCAGTTCTCCGGCGGCACCAGCCTCGTCAACGAGTAACCCAGGAAGGCGGGTTTCACAGCTCATGGCACTTCCCGACATGGACACCTCGGTCGGCCACTCCTTCGGCCTGGAGTTCGACGGCGTCGTCATCAAGCAGATCAACGAGGTCTCCGGCCTCAAGATGGAGCAGGACGTCATCGAGCTCAAGCAGAACACCGCCGACGGCAAGTACGTCATCAAGAAGCTGCCCGGCCGCCCGAAGGCGGGCGAGGTGACGCTGACCAGGGGCCTGACCGCCGACAACAGCTTCGAGAAGTGGGTCAAGGACAGCCGCTTCGGCAAGATGAGCGCGGTGCGCAAGGGCGGCGCGATCATCGTCTTCGACTACGAGGGCAACCCGATCAAGCGCTACGTCCTGGTCAACGCCTGGCCCAAGAGCCTGGAGATCGGCTCGCTCAAGGCCGGGGACACCAGCGTGCTCACCGAGAAGATCGTCATCACCTACGAGCAGATGGATGTGGGCTGAGCCGAGCGATGCGCCGACAGATCGCCTCCCCGGCGGAGGCTGTGGAGACGGCCGCTCCTGCGGCGACGCCCGTCGCCCGCAAGGAGAGTGAGCCGATGCGGACGGAGTTCGCGTTCGAGCTGCCGCGCGGGTACGTGGACGAGGCGGGCACGGTGCACCGGGCCGGCGTGATGCGGCTGGCCACCGCCCGGGACGAGTTGGTCCCGCTGCGGGACGACCGGGTGCGGGAGAATCCGGCGTACCTGTCGGTGGTCCTGCTCGGCCGGGTGGTGACCCGGATCGGCGGTGTGACGGACGTGCACGCCGGGGTCATCGAGGACCTGTTCGCCTCCGACCTGGCCTTCCTCCAGGACTTCTACCGCCGGATCAACGCCGAGGGCCACACCCGGGCGCAGGTCACCTGCCCCGCGTGCGCGACCGACTTCGCGGTCGACCTCGCGGGTGGGCGCCTGGGGGAATCGTGACGTACGCGACCGAGCGCTTGTACGAGGAGGTCGCGTACGTCGCCTACCACTTCCACTGGCCGCTGGACGCCATCCTGGACCTGGAGCACGTGGAGCGGCTGCGGTACGTGGCGCAGATCGCCCGGCTCAACTCGGCCGCGCCGGGTCCCGGTTCGGGGCGGTGAGGGGTGAGCCGATGGAGGGATCGATGGGATCGGTGGGCGCGACGGGCCGGCTCCGAGGAGACCGGAGGGCCTGCTCCGGTGGTGCTGCGGAGGCCGTTGGGTGGGTGGCGGGAGGTGCCGGTGCAGCGGATCGGGACCTTCGGGGCACCGGAGTTGACGGCCGATCCGGGGAAGTTCGGTGCGGGGTTGAGCAGTTGGCGTGATCCGAGCGTCACCGGACGGCTCGGGCACCTGGTGTCGGGCGAAGCGCCGAGGGGGTCGGTGGAGGGTGTGGCGGTCGCCAGGTCGATGGTGATGCCGGTGGTACGCAAGGGAGTTGAGGCAGCGGCGGTTCCGCTGCGGGGGAGCGGTACGGCGAGGCCGATGACGGTGGCGCGGGCGGTGGAACTGCCGGTGCTCCGGCTTCCGGCGCGGCAAGAGCCGGAGGTGGTCGCGCCGTTGGTGGGCGAGGTGCCGATGGTGGAACCGCCGGTTCACCTCGAAGCTCCGCCGCTGGAGCGGCCGTTGGGGCTGGGAACGCCGACGGGCGGTCCGGTGCCGGTACAGCGTACGGGCGGGGCACGGCCCAGGCGGCGGCTCGGGGCCCCGCTGCGGGAGTTGCCGCCGACGGCGGCCCGGGAGGTGGCGGTGCCGCCGCCGATGCCGCTGGCGCCGCCGGTTCCGTCCGAGCCCGTCCGGTCGGAGCCTGCGCTGCACGGGCCGTGGCCGTTGCAGCGGTTGACGGATCCCGGGCCGGTGGTGCGGGGCGAGGTGGAGGACGGTGTACCGGAGGCCCCGGTGGGCGGGCCGGTGGCCGGGCTGGTGGGGGAACGGGCCGGCGGACCGCTGACTCCGCCGATCGCCGCGGGTGCGGGGGTGGTGCAGCGCGCGGCGGTGCCGGTCCGCTGGTCGGGTACGGGTGGTGACGGTGCGTCGGCGGCGGGCGTCGTGCAGCGGCGGCGTGGCGAAGGGGTGCGCGGGGGTGGTGCCGTCGGGCCGGCGGCGGACGCGGGGACGGTGGCCGTCGCGGCGGGCATCGCCCAGCGGATGGCGGACGGTTCGGTGCTGTTCGATGCCCCGCCGTTCACCCTCGAACCGGCCTCGCCGCCCCTCGGGGCGGCGCCGGCCGTGCAGGCGGAGTCCGCCCGGCCGGCGGCGGCCCCTGCCGCGCCACCGCCGGAGGCTGCCGCGCCGCAGGCGGAGAGCACCGACGAACTGGTCCGCCGCCTGATCGATCCCCTCAGCCGCCGTCTGCGGGCGGAACTGAGGCTGGATCAGGAGCGGGCCGGCCTGCGCCGCGACGACCGAGGCTGATCAAGGATGGCCGAGGAGGAGAGGAGGTGGCCGGGATGGCGGCGGTCGACGAGGACCCGGCGGTGAGCGTCTGCTTCATCGTCGAGATCGACGACTTCAGTCTCGGGGCGTTCAACAGCTGCGAGGGCCTGGGGTGCGAGGTCGTGATGGAGCAGCGGGAGGAGGGCGGCAACAACGGCTACGTCTGGCAGCTGCCGTCCCGGATCAAGTACTCGACCATCAAGCTCAGCCGCCCGGTCACCAGGGACACCGAGAAGGTGACCCGGTGGATCGCCGGGATGATGTCGGGCGTCACCCGCAAGACCGGCCAGATCAGCGCCATGACGGCGGACGGCCGGGTGGTGGCGCGGTGGAGCCTGATGGGGGTGGTGCCGGTCCGCTGGCAGGGGCCCTCGCTCAACCCGGAGACCGTGAAGGTGGCCACCGAGACGCTGGAGATCGCCCACCACGGCTTCCTCGACTCGGGCCAGTGAACGGGGACTTGTCGACATGTCATCTTCCCCGGTCGCGTTCAGCGCCGCCGCCTCCGGCCCGTCCGGCGGGGTGCGGCCGAAGCTGGAGCGGGCGTACCTGGAACTGCGGCACCCGCCGAGCGACGGCGGCACCAGCGCCCCGGGCCCGCACCTGAGCCGGATCGACTTCCAGTTCAACCCCAAGGAGCTCAGCCTCAGCAAGCAGGCCAAGTGGGAGCGGAAGACCGCGCGCGGTGCGAAGACGGCCGGCCCGGCGGAGTTCAAGGGGCCGGAGCCCAGCAAGCTCAGCCTGGAGATGTTCTTCGACGCCACCGCCACCCACGGCAACGGTGTGGTGGAGGCGGTCGAGGGGCTGTTCGCCTGCTGCGTGCCGACCGCGCAGACCCACAGCCGCCGCCAGGGCACCCCGCCCTTCGTGATCTTCCACTGGGGCGGACTGACCGGCTTCGTCGGCTACATCAGCCAGGTGCAGGCCAAATACACCCTCTTCACGGCCGGCGGCCTGCCGATCCGGGCGGTCTGCCAGGTGACCCTGGAGGAGCTGAGCGGCAGTCAGCCCGGGCAGAACCCGAGCTCCGGCGCGCTCGCCGCGCGGCGGGTGCACCGGTTGGTGGCGGGCGACACCCTGGCCCTGCTCGCCTGGCAGGAGTACGGGGACCCGGCCGCCTGGCGGGTGATCGCCGAGGCGAACGGGATCGACGACCCGATGCGGCTGCGCCCCGGCACCACCCTCCTGCTGCCCGGCCCGGAAGAACCGCACGAGTACTGACCCCCACGCGCCGCACCCACCGAGCAGAGGAGCACCCCGCATGGCCGGCGAGACCTTCGCCAACGCGCTGACCGTCGAGGTCGAGGGCCGGGCGCTGCCCGCCCCGGTGGCCGACCTGCTGGTCTCCGCCCGGGTGGAGGACAGCCGCCTGGTGCCGGACCTGTTCGTGCTGCGCTTCCGCGACCCGAACCACACCGTGCTGGAGGCAGCGGGCCTGACCATCGGCACCGGGGTGAAGCTGTACGCCAAGGCGGGCGACGACCCGGAGCGGCGGCTGCTGGTCTCCGGGGAGGTGACGGCCCTGGAGGTGGACCTGGACGAGACCGGCACCTTCACGGTGGTGCGCGGGCTGGACCACTCGCACCGGCTGTTCCGCGGCCGCCGGGTGGTGGGCTACCGGGAGATGACCACCTCCGACATCGTGCGCACTGTGGTCCGCCGGGCCGGGCTGGCGCTCGGGGCGGTGGAGTCCACCCGCACCGTGCTCCCGTACACCACCCAGGGCAACGTCACGGACTGGGAGTTCCTGAGCGTGCTGGCGGCCGAGTCCGGCTGCGAATTCGCCGTGCTGGACGGGAAGTTCGAGTTCCGCAAGCCGACCGGGGCGGCGGCCGCGCCCAGCCTCGCCACCCCCGTGCGGGCCAGCCCGTACGTGCTGGAGCTGGGGCGGAACCTGTTGCGCTGCCAGGCCGTCGTCACCTCCGCCGACCAGGTGCACGACGTGGAGCTGCGCGGCTGGAGCGTCCCGGCCAAGCAGGCAGTGGTGGCCCGGGTGCCGGCCGGGGCGACCGACCGCTTCGCGCTCGGGCTGACCCCGGCGAAGGCCGGCGAACCGTTCGGGCACCCGGTGCTGCCGGTCACCGGGGTGCCGTACGGGAACGGGGCGGTGGCGGACACCACGGCTCGCTCCGTGGCGGAGGAACTCGCCGCCTCCTTCGCCGAGTTGGAGGTGGTGGCGATGGGCATCCCGGCCCTGCGGGCGGGGTCGGCGGTGGCGCTCACCAACCTCGGTAAGCCCTTCGAGGGGCGCTGGACGGTGACCGCGACCCGGCACGTCTTCGACCCGGCGGTGGGGTACCAGACCTGGCTGACCGTCGGCGGGGGCGGCACCCGTCCCGAGCCGTCCCGGCGGCGTGAGCGGATCCACGGCGTGGTCAACGCCCTCGTCACCGACATCAGGGACCCCGAGCACCAGGGCCGGGTGAAGCTCTCCTTCCCCTGGCTCTCCGACGACTACGTCAGCGACTGGGCCCGCTCGGCGCAGTTCGGCGGCAAGGGCGGCGGCGGGGTGTTCGGCCCGGAGGTGGGGGACGAGGTGCTGGTGGCCTTCGGCCAGGGCCTGCTGGACCACCCGTACGTGCTCGGCGGTCTCTACAACGGCCAGGACCACCCCTCCCCGCACGCTGCGGACCTGGTGGACCCGACCAGCGGCCGGCTCAACCGCCGCTCCCTCTCCTCCCGTTCGGGCCAGCGGCTGGAGCTGCTGGACGTCGAGAACGGGCCCGCCGGGGTCCGACTCGCCTCCGGGGACGGGAAGTTGCGGATCGACCTGGACCAGCAGAAGACCTCGGTGACGGTGCACAGCGACGGCACCGTCACGGTGGAGGCCCGGGAGAAGGTGACCGTGACGGCCAAGGGCATCAGCCTGGACGCGGGCAGCGGAAAGCTCGAACTCGCCGGCCAGTCCGTGCAGGTGACCGCGCGGGCGGGCGTCCAGGTGGACGGCGGCGCCGGGGCGTTGAAGCTCCAGAGCAACGGCCAGGTGGACCTCAAGGGCACCACCGTCGGCATCGACGGCCGGGCGAGCACCGAGATCAAGGGCGGTGCCAGCTGCTCCATCCAGGCCGCCCTGGTGCGGATCAACTGATCAGCGGTCAACCGGCAAGCAGCGAACGGACGGAGAGGGCGGATGCCGCCAGCAGCCAGGGTCGGGGACCCGACCGGACACCCCGGGGTGGTCGGGCCGCCCGGCGTGCCCACCGTGCTGATCGGCGGCCTGCCCGCCGCCGTGGTCGGCACCCCGCACGTCTGTTCGTTCCCACCACCCGCCGTGCACCCGCCCACGGTGATGGTGCCGCCGGGCTGTCCGACCGTGCTGATCGGCGGGCGGCCCGCCGTCCGGATGGGCGATCCGGCGGGGTGCGGGGCACCGGTGCTGGTGGGCTGCATGACGGTGCTGATCGGCGGATGAGTGTGAACGAGCAGTTCATCGGCGCCGGTTGGGAGTTCCCGGTGCGCACCGACCGGACCGGTTCGATCGCCCTGGTCGGCGGCGACCGCGAGATCGAGCAGAGCATCCACCTGATCCTGGGCACCGCCCCGGGCGAGCGGCCGATGCGCCCGGCCTTCGGCTGCGCCATCCACGACCACGTCTTCGCCCCGGCCGACTCGGCCACCGCCGGGCTGATCGGCTACGAGGTGCGGCTCTCGCTGGAGCGCTGGGAGCCGAGGATCGAACTGGCCGATGTGGCGGTCGGTTTCGACACCGCGGACCTCGGCAAGCTCTACATCGACATCCGCTACACGGTGCGCGGCACCAACGATCCGCGCAACCTGGTCTTCCCCTTCTACGTGATCCCCGACCACGACCACGACCACGACGGCGCCGGCGGCCCGGTCGGTGGGCAGCCGTGACCCTGCCCAAGCCGAACCTGGACGACCGCCGCTTCCAGGCCCTGGTGGACGAGGCCAAGCGGGCGGTGCAGCAGCACTGCCCGGAGTGGACCGACCACAACGTCTCCGACCCGGGCGTCACCCTGATCGAGACCTTCGCCCACATGGTCGACCAGCTGCTCTACCGGCTCAACCGGGTGCCGGACCGCAACCACCTGGCCTTCCTGGACCTGATCGGCCTGCGGCTGCACCCGCCGGCCGCCGCCCGGACGGAGCTGACCTGTCGGCTCTCCGCCCCGCAGCAGCAGCCCGTGGTGGTCCCGGCCGGTACCGAGGTGGCCACCGAGCGGACCGCCGCCGACGAGCCGGTGGTCTTCTCGACCGACCGCGAACTGGCCATCCTCCCCTGTGAGTTGCTCCATCTGGCAGCGGGGGTGGAGGGGCGGCTGACGGACCGTGACGTCGAACTCTCCGACGCCCGCGGCACGGCCTGCTTCTCCGCGGTGCCGCAGCCGGGCGAGGTGCTGGCCTTCGGCCTCTCCCAGGCCGTGCCGCACTGCCTGGTGGCGCTCCGGCTGGACTTCCCGGTCCGCGGCCACGGCATCAACCCGCTGCATCCGCCGCTGGTCTGGGAGGCCTGGACGGCCGAGGGGTGGGTGGAGTGCGAGGTGGAGAGCGACACCACCGGCGGCTTCAACCGCCCCGGGGACGTGCTGCTGCACGTCCCCGGCGGCCACACCGCCTCGGTCGAGGCCCGCCGCCGGGCCGGCTGGCTGCGCTGCCGGGTGCTGCCGCCGCTGCCCGGCCGCCCCGACTACTCCGGCAGCCCGGAGCTGGTCGCGGCCCGCGCCTTCACCGTCGGCGGCACCACCACCGCCGTGCACGGCGAACTGGTCACGGCCGAACTGCTCGGCACCGCCGAGGGCGTGCCCGGCCAGTGCTTCCCCGTGGCCCGCCCACCGGTGGCCGCCGGCGGCGGGCCGCTGGTGCTGGAGGTGGCGGGCGAGGAGTGGCGGGAGGTCGAGCACTTCACCGACTCCGGCCCCGAGGACCGCCACTTCCGCCTCGACCGCGCCGCCGGCGAGGTCCGCGTCGGCCCGGCGGTGCGGGAACCGGACGGCGCCCTGCGCCGCTACGGCGCCGTCCCGGCCAAGGGCACCCCCGTCCGGCTGCGCGCCTACCGCACCGGCGGAGGACGGCAGGGCAACGTGGCCCGCCGCACCCTGACCGTGCTGCGCAGCTCGGTGCCCTACCTGGCCCGGGTGGAGAACCGGAGCGCCGCCACCGGGGGCGTGGACGGTGAGCAGGTGGACGACGCCCGGCATCGCGGACAGCTCGAACTCCGCACCAGGGGACGGGCGGTGACGGCCGAGGACTACGAGCAGCTGGCCCGGGAGGCGGCCCCCGAGGTCGGCCGGGTGCGCTGCGTGGCGGAGGAGCACGGGCCGGACGCGGGCGGGGTGCGGGTGCTGCTGGTGCCCCGGGCCGAGGCCGATCCACGGACGGGGCAGCTGGACTTCGCCCAACTGGTCTGCTCGGACGACCTGTTGGAGAGGGTGACGGCCCATCTGGACGCGCGCCGACTGCTCGGTGCCCGGCTGCTGGTCGAGCCCCCGTACTACCAGGGCGTCACGGTGGTGGCCGAGGTCCAGGCCCGTTCGGGCCGCTCGCGCGGCGCCCTGCAACGGCTGGCCACGGCCGAACTCCACCGCTACCTCGACCCGTTGACGGGCGGTCCGGGCGGTGAGGGCTGGCCGTTCGGGCGGCTGGTGGTGGCGGGGGAGCTGTTCGCGGTGCTGCAACGGCTGCCCGGGCTGGAGCTGGTGGAGCGGGTCCGGCTGTACCCGGCCGATCCGCGTACCCGGCGGCGCGGCGAGGCGACCGACCGGGTGGCGCTGGCGCCGCACGCGCTGGTCTTCTCCTTCGAGCACCAGGTGCGGGTCTCGTGACGAGCGACGGGGGTGGCCGGGGGGCGGTGCCCGGGCTGGCCTCTCCGCACCCGATCGCGGACCAACTCCCGGCCGTCTACGGCGAGAACGACTTCCTGCACCGCTTCACGGCGGCCCTGGACGGTGTGCTCGCCCCGGTCTTCGCCACCCTCGACAACCTGCCCGCCTACTTCGACCCGTCGCTGGCCCCGGCCGACTTCGTGCTGAGCCTGGCCCACTGGGTCGGCGCCCCGGCCCTCCCGGCGGAGGAGGGGCGGCGGCGGGAGGCGGTCCGGCGGGCGGTCGGGCTGCACGCGCTGCGCGGCACCCCGGCGGGGCTGGCGGACCGGGTCGAGCTGCACTTCGGCGTCCGGCCGGAGATCGAGGAGAGCGGCGGGGCGGCCTGGTCGGCGGAGCCCGGTGGTGCGTTGCCGGGGTCGCCGCAGGGGCGGTTGGTGGTGCGGCTACGGGTAGCCGGGGGCGGGCCGGCGGTGGACGCGGCGGCGGTGCTGGAGCTGGTCCGGGCGGAGTGCCCGGCGCACCTGCGGCCGCAGGTGGAGATCGTGACGGGTGACGGAGAGGGCGGGGCACGTGACGACCTGTGAGAACTGCGGGGCGCCGACCACGCGGGGCGAGGACTTCTGCGGGGCCTGCGGCGCGTACCTGTCCTGGGAGGACCGGCCGGAGCCGGGCCCGCCCGCCGCGGCGCGGCCGGTGGTGCCGCCCCGGCCGACTACACCACCGACGGTGCCGCCCGCTGCCGCGCCCGCTGCTCCGCCCGCCGCTGCGACCGCCCGTGTGCCCGCCGCTCCGGCCGCGGGGCCCGTTCAGCCGGGGGCTTCCGCGCCTGCCGTGCAGCCGCCGCCGCCACCTCCCGCCGAGCCGCAGGAGCGGCCCGCGCCAGGGGAGTTGATCTGTGGTCAGTGCGGCACCGGGAACGTGCCGAGCCGGCGCTTCTGCCGGCGCTGCGGATCCTCGCTCGCCGACGCCCCGGTGGCGGCGCGCCCGCCGTGGTGGCGTCGGCTGTTCGGGCCGCGCCGTCCGAAGCGGGTGGCTCCGTCGGCGGGGGAGCGGCCGAGGCGGCGGATGTGGCGGCGGCCCCGGTTCGTGCTGCCGCTGCTGGTCCTGGTCGTGCTGCTGGGCGGCGGGTACCTGGGCCGGGCCCAGCTGTCGGCGGGAGTCGAGGCGGTCCGTGACCGGGTGTCGGACCCCCAGCAGATCCACCCCACCGCCGTCCGGGCCTCCTCCGAACAGCCTGGCCACCAGGCCGCGTTGGCCGTGGACGGCACCAACGACCGCTTCTGGGCCCCGTCGTCGGAGGGCGACGATGGCCGCGGCGCGTACCTGGAGGCCGAATTCGCCTCCCCCGTCCGCCTGGTGGACCTCGTCGTCCACGCCGGGACCTCCGCCAACGCGGAACAGTTCCTCACCCAGGCCCGGCCCCGGTCCCTGACCGTCACCCTCACCACCCCCGCCGGACGCAGCACCACCCGCACCCTGCACCTCGCCGACGCGCCGGGCCCGCAGAAGTTCCACCTCGCCGTGAGCGAGGTCCAGCGCCTGCGGCTCACCGTCGACGGGGCCTACGGCAACGGCCCCGGCCGCCGCGTCGCCCTGGCGGAGGTGGAGTTCTTCCGCCGGTGACCACCGGTCGAGCGTCGTGAGCAACTCCTGGTCGCGCTACTGCAATTGCAGGATTCCCCCGGCAAGCGCACGGTGGAGACGAGGGGCCGACGAGGCTGCACTGAGGAGAAAGCGATGTCCACGCAACCGTTCCCTGGAGCAGAGTTCTTCCACGCCGGGCAGAACAGCCCGGTCATCACCGCGATGGGGCGTCGTCTGGTGGCGGAGGGGTGCGGGCGGTACCAGGTGGGGCCCGGGCCGGAGTGGACCGACGTCGACCGCCAGTCCTACTCGGCCTGGCAGCAGAAGCTCGGATTCTTCGGCGACGACGCGGACGGCATCCCGGGCAGGCAGTCCTGGGACCAGCTCCAGGTTCCGTCAGTTGACGGCCCGTCCGGTGGCGGTGGCGGCGATCGCGCCGACTCTCCGGTGCCCGGGCACGGGGTGACGACCGCCTACAACAAGACGGGCCCGATGTGGAGCCTGGGCCGTCACACCGGTGCGGACTACGCCGCCGACTCGGGCACCGGCTGCGTCGCGGTGCTCGGCGGCTCCGTCGCCCGCACCGGGGTGGACGACAGCTTCGGGAACTTCCTGGTGCTCCGCTCCGGCGGGTTCGACTACTGGTACTGCCATCTGTCCGAGCGGCTCGTCGGCAGTGGCGCGTCGGTGGGCGCGCGGCAGACGATCGCCCTGGTCGGCGCCACGGGCAACGCCAACGGTCCGCACCTGCACCTCGAAAAGCGCCCTGCCGGCGGGGACTTCGGGTCCGACGTCGCTCCCGACTGGTGAAGGGCGACTGGTGACGGGTGCCGGGTGCCGCCGGCCCGAGGCGGCCCGGTCAACCCGCGTGACTCCCGCTGGTCGTCCGTGCCGGCGTCGGGTCGGCGGGTCGGTCAGGCGGCCGGGACGCGGAGTTGTGCCCAGCTGGTGGGGCCGGGAATACCGTCGGCGTCGGCGCCCGAGAAGCCCAGCTTGCGCTGGAACGCGGCGTACGAATCCACGTCGGCCTGGCCGAAGTCGGGGCCGGGGCCGACCTTGTAGTGGGAGCAGCCCTCCTCGACGAGGCGCACGCCCATCCGCGTGATCACGTCGGAGTGCCGGCCCGGCCGGAAGAAGTCCGCACCGGGGAACGGTTCCAGCAGTGCGCTGAGTTGCCCGGGTGCGCCGTTGGGCCGCGGTGCGCCGTGCCTGACCCAGGACTCCAGCGGCTCGCCGGGGCAGTCGGTGCTGAAGCCGTCCTGGTGGCCCTTGATGTCGGGCCCGGCGCCGTTGTGCTGCAGCAGCTCGATGCCGTCCCGGATGGCGCCGAGCATGGCGTCGGTGGGCTGGGTCAGCCCGACGTTTCCGACGAGTCCGACGATGGCGTAGTGGTCACGGTTGAGCTGCTGGTTGCCGTTCGCACCGGTTCGCCGACCGATCCCTCGGCCCTCGAGCAGGAAGCCGTGCGGGCAGGCGGCGTAGTTGTAGGCGACGTCGGAGAAGTGCTCCTTGGTGTTGGCGAGGTGCGAGGCGCGGATGTCCTTCCACTCGCGGATGCAGGCCTCGTGGTCGTCCAGCAGGGACGTCGAGACGTTGGTTCCCTCGTAGTGGACCTTCACGCCGAGTGTGCTGGCTTGCAGGGGTGCTTCGGACTCGGGGAAGCCGAGTTCCGCACGGGTGACGAGCTTCATGGGTTCCTCCAGGGCAGGGTGGTGCCGTGACGCGGAGGCGGGAGGGCGCTTCCCGCGCGTCAGTATCCGCGGGGCGGCCGGTTGGAGTCCGCCTGCTGGACCTTGGCCGCCAGGTCGTGCCCGTCGCGGGCGACGCCGTACCTGTCCATGACGTAGTTCATCGACGCGGCGACGTTCGCCATGCCGTCGTAGATGTGGTTCGGCGTACCCGGCTGGTGGTAGTTCGCGAAGGTCGGCGGGATGCACTGCACGACACCGCGGGAGCAGTACAGCGGATTGCCGTCCGACTGGAGCGGGCCGTGCGCGTTGGAGTCGCTGGTGTTGACCGCGTTGAAGAAGTAGCTCGATTCACGGACGGCGATCGTCATGTACCCGGGCAGCCAGTCCGTGACCGGGACGCCCAGGAGCTGGCAGACCCGGTTGATGGCGGCACTCGTGCTGCCGTCGACGACCTTGTCGTAGATCACGGCCGAGATCGGGATACCGAGTCCCTGAGCGGATGTTGGCGCCTCCGCGCCTTCGACGACGGAGAACAGGCCGCTCTCCGCGCCCAGCTGCTTGAGCGTACGGACACCCGGGATTCCGTCCGCGTCACTGCCGCTGAAGCCGAACGACTGCTGCAGCCGGCTGTAGGCGTTGAGGGTCAGCGTGCCGAACGAGCCGTCCACGAAGTCCGGGTGCAGCAGCCCCCGTTCGGCCAGGGCCTGCTCAACGGGTCGCACGTCGTCGGGGAACGTCGGCCTGGCTCCCTCAGGGGCCGGTGGGTCGACGGTCGCAGCCTTCACTACATGAGAGACATCGACCTGGATCACTTCATCACCTTCTCCGGACACCCCTGTTATCGACTCTAAGACCGGAAGGCCGAGACCACTTGTCAAGCGGGGCGCCGAGGTTGCGGCCGAGGTTGAACCGTGCACCACCGGCGGTGGCCGGCGCGGGCGGGGCCGGCGACGGCTTCGATGTGGGTGAGGGTTCGAGGGGGAGGGGGAGGGTCAACTGATGGAGGTCGTCCGGGGGTTCGACGCCCGCGTGGACGGCGGTGAGGGGTGAATGGCTGCCTCCCAGGGGGCGGGAAAGCATTCCAGGCCTTCATCGGCCGATTTTCTTGTGCCGAACCTCTCGTCGAACGGGCGCCCGATCACTACCATCGGCGCGGAATTCACACGGCACGAGACGGAGACGTAATGAACCAGAAGCTGCAGATCCGCGCGTTCGAGCAGGTGGCATCGGCCCTTCAACCCGGTGAGCAGCCGATAGCCGCCGCACGCGCCGTGGTCGGGGCCTACTCCGCGAGCAGGCTCGGAACTGTCGTCAGACAGGGCGTACTTCTGGAGGCCGCGGGCGGACTCGGCACGGCTCTGCTGACCGCGGGCGCGAAGCAGTTCGTGGTGGTCACCAACCGCCGGCTGATCTTCCTGACGCAGACCTTCTGGTTCGGCGGCCCCGGCGGCAAGGTGCTCGGCGAGGTGCCGCGCGAGCACGTCTCGCTCGCCGAGGCCAAGATCGGCGTGGTCAGCCTGCTGCGCATCGCCTTCGGCGACGCGGGCGACGGCGTGAGCCTGACGTTCCCACGCATCGACAAGAAGAACGCAGAGGCACTGGCCGCCGCCCTGCGGTAATCGGGCGGGCGTCAGCCCGGCGATCTCGACCGCGCCGGTGGGGGTGACCACCTGCACACCCTCCGACGGGCCGGATGGCGACGATCTGTTCATCGGTGCTCACTTGACGGAGTCTCAGTCCCCGTTCGAGCTGGATGTTCGGAGGGCCGTGCCACCGCGCACGCCGGCCTCTTCGGTCAACTGTTCGGTGGCTCTCCACCGAGGGCTGCTACGAGTTCGGCCCGAAGCTGAGGATCGTCCGTCGTCGAGGCGAGGCGGTGGGCGACGGGCCCGATGCGCCATCCCGAGTCGTGATCGAACGGGGGCCGTGAGCCCGATGCGTTGTGCGTCACCTCGGCCACCAGTTCGGCGAGGGTGAAGAGCAGGGCCTGATCCTCGTTCAGGGGAGCGTCCTGTCGCAGGCTTCTTCGCCGCAGCCGGTCGAACACTTCGCGGGCCTGGGGCCACCGTTCTTCGGTCTCTGCCAGCAGCAGCGCGTCGTCGATCTCGGGGAAGTCCCCGATGGTCCGGCGCGCGGTGCGAAGTACGCCGGCCGCCCAGGCGACCGGGGCGGCCTGGGCCTCGAACCGGGAACGGCCCCAGGAGTAGGTGACGGCTCCCCGGGCCGGGCCGGCGACGGTTTCGATGTGGGTGGGGGGTTCGAGGGGGAGGGGGCGGGTCAACTGGTGGAGGTCGTCCGGGGGTTCGGCGCCTTCGTGGACGGCGGTGAGGTAGGCGCGGGCTTGGGAGAGGGTGAGGCGGGGGGCGGCTCGGCGGAGGTGGGCGAGGGCGGCGACGGTGCCGGCGGTGGTGTGGAGGGTGCGGACGGTGGCGGCGAGGGGGTCGGGGGAGCGGTGGCCCCGGACGTGGAGGAGGTAGTCGTCGGTCCAGCCCTCGTCGGTCCACCAGACGGCGTTGACGTGGTGGAGGCTGCCGTCCTCGCCGTCGACCATGAGGTGGCCGCCGTTCCAGCCGACGGCGCGCGGCTGCGCGGAGGGGTCGTAGTCGGTCCGGTCGTAGTGGATCAGCCAGCCGGCGTGCGGGATCTCCTTGACGCGCTGGATGACGACCGGCGGCGGGGTCTCGTCCCAGGGCCAGCTCTCGGCGCGGGCCAGGTGGGCTTCGACGATGGCGACGGCCTGCTGACTGGTGATCACCCTGACATCCTGCGGTACAGGTCAAACGGTTTCGGGTGTGGTCTTGCGCGGTGCCTTGCTTCGCCTGCTATCTTGCATCGCATGGTACCTGGCAACACACAGACGGGCGGCGGCGGTGGCACCGAACCCTCCGAGGGGGCGGTCGCCACCCAGCTGCGCAAGGGCGTGCTGGAGTACTGCGTCCTGGCACTGCTGCGCGACGCCCCGCGCTACGGGGTCGAACTGCTCCAGGAGCTCGACCGCTTCCCGACGCTGGCGACCAGTCAGGGGACCATCTACCCCCTGCTGTCCCGACTGCGCCGGGCGGGGCTCGCCGACACCTTCCTGCGGGACTCCGCCAGCGGGCCGTCCCGCCGCTACTACACGCTGACCGAGACCGGCCGCGCCGCGCTGGAGGAGTTCACCACGCTGTGGCCCGCCTTCCGCGAAGCCGTCGACCACGTCCTCACCCCGGGAGAGAAGCCGTGAACAACCCGACCGACCACCCACTGGTCCGCGAACACCTCGACGCCGTCGCCCGGTTGACCGCCACCCTGCCGCGCGAGCGCCAGGGCGAACTCCTCGCGGACCTGCGCGAGCACGTCGAGGTGGCCCTCGCCGAGTCGGCGGAAGGGGACGAGGCGGCGGTCCGGCTGCTGCTGGAAAGCCTCGGCAGCCCGCGGCAGATCGCGGACGCGGCTCTGGCCGAGGAGGGCCGGGCCAGGCCCGTCGCCGAGGGCGGGCGGCGGACCACCGTGACGCTGCTGGCGGCCGGCCTGGTCTTCCCGCTGCTGCTGGTGCCGGCCGTCGGGCCGGTCCTGGCGCTGGCCGCCGCCGTCCTCGCGGCCGTCCGGGTCGGGCGCTCGCCGCAGTGGACCGGGCGGGAGAAGAAGCGGGCCGCGCTGCTGCTGCTCAGCCCCGTGCTGCTGGTGCCGCTGGCCGTCCTCGTGCTCGCCGTGACCACGGCCGTGGGCCTGACCCCGGCCGCCGTGCTGGCGGCCTGCGCGGTGGGCTTCGCCCCGACCGCGGCCGCCGTGGTCCTGCTGGCCCGCTCCGCCGCCCGGGTCCGGGCCGCCGCCGCGGCGGCCTGAACCGGCCCGCAGGAGCTTGACCCTGACACCGTGTGAGGCCGTCGACTGAGCACGTCGGCCCCACTCGAAACGGACGAGGACACCCACATGCCCGGCTACACCGGCTCAGGCCCGTACTGCTACACCAACTCCCTCGCGATGCTGCTCGGCGCCCACGCCCCGTCGACCACCGTGCTGGAGACCCTCACCGGCTCGGCCTTCGGCGTCGACCTCATCGCCGGGGAGCTCCCGTTCTTCAACCCCTACGGCTGGGACCCGGAGCTCGGGCTGGACGCGGCGGTCGAGCTGCTCGGCCTGCGGTGCGAGCGCAGCGCCGGAGGCACCGCGGAGCAGGCCGTCGAGCGGCTCCGGCGCGCCTGTGCGGAACACGGACCGGTGCTCGCCGGGCCGGTCGACATGGGGCTGCTGCTCTACCAGCCCGGCACGCCGAACGCCGACGGCGGCGACCACTACGTGGTGGTGCTGGAGGTGGGGGAGGACACCGTGCTGCTGCACGACCCGCACGGGCACCCGTACGCGACCCTCGGGGTCGCGGAGTTCGCTGCCGCCTGGGAGGCGAAGTCGGTCGCCTACGTGGCGGAGGGGTACGTGCTGCGCAGCGGCTTCGTGCGGGAGCGCGAGGTCGGGGCTGAGGAGGCGCTGCGGGCCTCGCTGCCGGGCGCGGTGCGGTGGCTGGCGGGGCGTCAGGACCTGGCGGTGCCGCCCGGGTCGCTGGGCGGGGCGGCGGCGCTGGAAGCGCTGGCGGGGCAGGTGGAGGCCGGGCTCGCGCCGGGTGTGCGGGGGCTGTTGCAGCACTTCGGCGTCCGGGCGGGCGCCCGGCGGCTGGCCGACGCGGCCTCCTGCCTGGCCCTGCTCGGGCTGGACGCGGCGGCCGCCGAGGCGGAGGGTCAGGCCCGGATCCTGGGAGGGCTCCAGCACCCGGTGGTCACGGGGGACGACGCGGCCCTGGCCGCCGGGCTGCGCCGCCTTGCCCCGGGCTACGACCGCCTGCGGCGAGCCCTGGAGGACGCCCTCGGCTGACGGCCTGACGGCCGATCAGCCCGCCGGGCGGCCGACCGGGCACGTCCTCGACGCCGCCTCGCGCGGCTCGCGGGCAGGGGCGAGGGACGTGGAGACGGAACGGGAGGCCGGGACGGATGTCTCCGTCCCGGCCTCCCGGAGGGGTCGTCAGTTGCTCAGCGCAGGAACAGCGGTGGCAGCAGGACGACTGCCGCCACCCCCAGGACCACCAGCAGCGCCAGTCCGAATCCGCGCAGGATCCGGCCGGGCAGCGGGCCGGAGGCCAGGGCGGTGAAGGCCGCCCCGACCACCAGCACGATCAGCAGGAGCACGCCCGCGATGACCAGGACTCCCAATGCCATGGGGTCAGCCTGCCTCAGGGGGTGTAGGGACTGTTGAAGGTGGCGCCGGTGTCGTCGCAGTGCTTCACCCTGGTGGGGATGTCGCCGGGCGCGTTGCCGAGCACCGGGAACGGGATCCCGATGTTCCACGGGTTGCCGCCGCTGCCCCGGGCCTGGACGTCGCACTGCGAGAAGGCGTTCCCGGCGTCGCTGTTGATGCCGGGGATGTTGGAGAAGTTCTTCCAGTCGCCCTTGTGGACGGGAGCACCGGTGGGCTTGCCGGTGTTGTCCACCAGCTTGCCGTCCAGGTACAGGTACAGGTCGGGCATGTAGCTCTGGTAGACCAGGCCGTACTGCGGGTCGGAGTCGATGTTCGGGAAGTTCTGGGTCGGCTTGACCGAACCGTCGGCGCAGAACGCCATGCTGATGTTGTGCCAGATCGGCGGGGCGTTGCCGATGGTGTTCCCGAAGGTGTTGTAGCCGAGCGGGCCCCAGTTCTTGAAGAACATCTGGTAGATCTCGTCGACCAGCTGGGTCACGGCCGGCTGCACGTCGGTGCGCGCCTTGACCTTGTCGAGCCACGCCTTGTAGTTGTCGTTGATGCTGGTCTGCGCGGTCATGGCACGGTAGCCGTGCACGCCGCCGCCGACGTGGCGCACGTCCACGCAGCTGTTGTCGGGGCTGAGCCGGGCGCCGCGGGTGTGCGGCAGGTAGGCCTGGCCGGGGGTGTCGCCGTCGGTCAGCGGGTCCGCGTGCAGCTTCTGCCCGCCGCTGTAGCGGTAGGCGTCGATGACGTCGTACGCCAGGTCGGGCTCGGGGATGCCGTAGTCCTTGGCCACCGCGTGGATGATGCCGGTGACGAACTTCGGCAGGTGGGCGTTGCCGACCAGGGTCTCGCCGTCGGCGAACTCGCTACCGGGGATGATCTTGTTGGTGTCGTCGAGCAGGTAGCTGACGCTCACCTTGCTCTTGATCTTGTAGCTGTCCTTCGAGGCGTACGCCGCGGACGGGGCCAGGGTGGGGTCGGGACGGCGGTTGGACATGCCCATCCAGACCGGCAGGGACATGGTCGGCGCCGAGCCGTCCGCGGTCACCGTCTGGCCGCCGGCCACGATGTCGCCGTACCACTGCTGGGCCACCGCGCGCACGGCGGGACTGGCGCAGGGCTGGGCCACGAAGGTGCCGCAGGCGGGGTCGGCGAGGATGCCGCTCACGTTCTTGGAGCTGTCGGACCAGAGCGGGCCCTGGTTCGCCAGACCGGCCGCCCAGCGGTAGAGCGTGCCCATGCCGCGCATCGGCGTGTTGATCTGGGAGGGCATGTTGCTGTCGAGGCTCTGGTTCGGGTCGAAGATCGACACCGCGTCGAAGGACCGCTCGACGAAGCGGCCCTGGACCGGGACGACCGCCATCGCGTCGAAGGCGATGTCGGCGTCGCCGGTGCCGCCGTCCGTGACGCTGGAGAGCCGGACGGTGGGCTTGCCGTTGAACATGAAGACCCCGACCGGGACCCAGCGGTTGCCCGTCCCCGGCTGGGAGATGACGCGGCTTCGGGTCCCGTTGGCGGTCTCCACCTCGTACTTGGCCTGGGTGGTCTGGGCGCCGTGGTCGGGCAGGTGCACCAGGACGCGGGCCGGGCCGTTCAGCGCCTGGTCGAAGTTCCAGGTACCGGTCACCCGCAGCTTGCCGCCGTTCGCGTCGGCGGCCCGGGTGTGGGCGAAGTAGAAGTGCCCGCCGAAGCCGGCCCCCAGCTGGTGGAAGTCCACCTTCGAGGGGTACCTGCCAGCTGAGTCCGAGGCGAAGTCCAGCGAGAAGTTCCCGCTGTTGGGCGTCCGGGAGCAGCCCGGGCGCACCGAGGGCACGTCGGACGGCAGGTCGTCGACCACCAGCGCGCCGGCCGGCAGGCCGGTCAGGGTGCAGTTGGGCGGGTAGGCGGTGCCGTCCGCCTCCTCCGGGTACGTGGTGTTGAAGCGGATGACCTCGTTGCCGCAGCTGTAGGAGCAGTCGCTCTTCCAGGTGGCCGGCTGGTTGTACCAGCACTTCAGGTCGTACTGCCCCGCCGCGTTCTGGTGCGCGCACGGGCCCGACTTGGCCCCGGCCACCTCGGGCGCGTTGGGCTGGAAGGACTGCCCGGGGCGGCAGTTGTTGCTGTCGTTGCAGAACTGGTTGGTCGGCGGGGAGACGGTGTACCGGTTGAGGGTCGCCAGGTTGGCGTCCGCACCGTTCCACCAGGCCGCGCGGAAACCGGGCACGGTCTTGCCGGGGGACTCCAGGCCCTCGATCGGGTAGGCGGCCCAGCCCATGATCTTCTCGGGGTACGGCCAGTCCTGCGGGTGCGCGGCGTCCGCGTAGCTGTTGTTGTTGAGGAACGGCTTGCGGTTGGCCGGGTAGTTGGGGTTGGCGGGGTTGTTCGCCCAGCCGAGGCCCCACGGGCTGCCGTCCGAAGTCTTCGGGTAGAAGCCGGAGTTGTAGGCCCAGGCGGCGTAGAACCAGTTCTCCGGCTTGAGCGGGTCACCGTTGTTGATGGTCATCCCGGCGCGGCGGGTGGTGTTCCACTTGTCCTGGATGGTGCGCAGGCCGGCCGCGATGTTGGCGGCGTAGTCCAGCGCGACGGCGCGCTGGGACTGGTAGGGCAGGGCGGTCTGGCCGGTCGGGGTGAACTCCGGCAGGCGCATGCCGTCGGTCTGCTGGGTGAGGCCGTAACCGCAGTCCGCCTTGGCGAAGTTGACGTCCCAGTCGTCGGCCTCGGTGGCGTTGTAGACCTCGCGGCCGTAGAAGTTGCCGATCAGCGGGTTGGCGGTGACACCGGGCACGGCGGCCCGGGTCGCCTGCCACATGTTGGACTCCTGGGCGATGACGCCCAGCATGATCTGGGCCGGCACGTGGCCGCCGCCGTCCAGCGGGATCGACGGGAACAGGCCCTGCGGCGTGTACGCCGGCATGCCCAGGTTCTTCCAGTTGGCCGGGCGCTGGGTGTTGAGGTTGCCGACGATCGCCTGGTCGACCGCCCACTCCACCTGACGGGGCTTGGGCTGCATGGCCTGGTTCTGCGGGTCGTTGCGCGGTACCGCGCAGACCCGCTCGGCCTCGACGGGGTTGGAGGAGGAGCCGGCGGCGGGGGCGGCCAGCAGGCCGGCGCTGACGGCGCGGCCCTGCGGGGCCGGGGTGGAGGAGCCGGCGGCGGGGGCGGCGGGGCCGCCCAGCGCGGGTGACGGGGTGTCGCCTGCGGCGCCGTCGGCGGTGGTCGGCTGCACGGTGAAGCCGGCCGTCTTGCCGGTGTCCGGCACGCTCAACTGGATGGTGACGGGCCGGGGTTCGGTGCCGGTGGGGGCCACGGGCTGGGGGGTGCTCTGGTCGGCCCAGCGGGTGCTCTCGACCACCGAGCGTCCCTCGGTGGAGACCGTCGCGTCGACCGGGGCGGTGACCTTCTTGACCGTGCCGGGGAGCTTCTCGGTCTTGGTGGGGGCGCCGGTGATGACCACCTTGCCCTTGGCGGCGGCGGTCAGGCCGAGCTGGTCGACGGCGCCGCTGGCCAGCAGGTCGGGGCGCGGCTGGGCGGCCGGGGCCTTGCCGCCGCGGCCGGCCAGGCGCTTGACGGTGGACTCCTTGTCGGTGTGGTCCATGAAGACCACGCCGCCCTCGGCGTCGGCCTTCAGGTGGAACGGGACGCCGTCGGTCCTGGTGAGTTCGGTCCGCTGGCCGTCCTGCTCGATCCGGACGACCCGGTTGCTGTCGGCGGCCACGAAGGAGCCGTCCTTGGCGGGTACGGCGGAGGAGACCTGGCCGGGCACCTCGAGCGGCGCGTCGGCCTTGCCGGTGGCGGCGTCGATGCGGATCAGCCGGGTGGCGGGCTTGTCCTCGCCGCCGCCCTGGGTGAGGACGACCTGCTCGTCGGCGCCGCAGCCGGGGCTGTAGTAGGCGAGCGAGGCCTTGACGTCGAGCTTGGTGACGGCGCCGGTCTCCAGGTCCACCACCGCGCTGAAGCCGCCTCGGGCGAACAGCTCGGGCTTGTTGGTGAAGGTCCGGGGCGCGTAGACGGCGACCAGGCGCTTGCCGGAGCCGGTGACGCAGGCGTTGCCGATCCACTGGTCGGCGTCGAAGCCGGGCTCGCGGAGGGTGGCCGCGGTGTTCCAGGCGTATCCGGCCCGGGCGTCGGCGGTCAGCACGTGGAAGCCGTCGGCGTCACCGGAGGTGGTCCACGCGCGGTCGGCGGACTTCTCCCAGCCCTTGCCGAGGATCTCGTTGCGCTTGTCCGGCTTGATCTCCGACGGGCTGTCGGCGGCCGGCGCGGACGGTGGCTGCGGGGGCTGTGGTGCGGCGAAGGCGGGGGCGCCTTGGAGCAGGGACGCGGCCACGACCGCGGCCGCGAGGGCTGCGATCGGGCGTGCTGCCCTGGTTGGGGTGGACCTCATCGGCTCCATACCTGTTCTACGAGCGGTTGACGGGAGGAGTCACGTGCCGGGGAGGGCGCGTGACGGATCGTCAGCGCGGCGCGCGGAGGCAGGGCTCGGCGCCGCCTGACGAAGACTCGGAAGACTCGACGGGCGTGGTGCTCGGGCAGGACGGGGCAGGAGGGTGCGGTGCTGAAGGGCTCAGCGGCGGAGCGCCTCGGCGGGGGCGATCCGGGACGCCCGCCACGCCGGGTAGACGCCCGCGAGCAGGCCGGTCAGCAGGCCGAGCAGCGGAGCGCTCGCCACGGCGGCCGGCGGGAGCACCGGGGTCCACTGCCTGGCCGCCGAGACGGCCACCACGGTCACCGTCCCCAGGGCCGCGCCGACCAGACCGCCGAGCAGGCCCAGCAGCATCGACTCGGTGAGGAACTGGCAGGTGACGTGCCGTCCGCGCGCGCCCAGCGCGCGTCGCAGGCCGATCTCCCCGGTGCGCTCCATCACCGCCACCAGGGTGGTGTTGGCGATGCCCACCGCCCCGATGAACAGACAGACCCCGGCGAGCAGCAGGAAGAGCTGCCCGAGGTCCGACTTCACCCCGCCGCGCAGCGTCCTAGGGTCCGGCGGCGGCACGGCGCGCAGCCACTCCGGATGGTCGGGCCGCAGCGCCAGGGCGGCCTCGCCGGCGATCTGCGCGGCCGCGCCCTGGCGGGTGGTCACCAGCATCCGGGCCCGGTCGTCGGTCGGCTGGCCCCACAGCGACAGGGCGGTGGAGCGCGGCACGACGACCGACATCAGCAGGTCGGGCCGGCGCTGGACGTCGTCCAGGATGCCGATCACGGTGAACGCGGTGCCGTCGACGAAGACGGCGGGACGGTTCTGCACGGAGGTGACGCCGAGCCGCCGGGCGGCCGCGGCACCGAGCACCGCCACCCGCTCGGCGCGCTGCTCGTGGAAGGCGTCGAAGACCCGGCCCTCGCCCAGGGCCGGGCCCGCAGCGGTGAGCAACCCCGGTGAGGCGGCTATGAGTTGGGCCTGGGAGTCGACGGTCGCGGTCTCGGTCGGGCCGTTGGCGATCCGCTGGCCGGGGCCGAGCCGCACCCGCCAGCCGACACCGGCCGCGGTGACGCCGTGGAGCGCGGCCATCCGCGCGTCGGCGTCGGAGGGGAACGCCAGTGGGGCGGCCCCCGCCGGGCTGGTGGCCACGTCCTCTACTGTGACCTCGGTGGCGGTCAACTCGTCGAAACGGCCGTCGATCTGGGCTGCGGCGGTCCCGGTGAGACCGAGCACGGCGATCAGGGCGCCGACCCCGAGCACCGTGCCGAGCGCGGTCAGCGCCGAGCGCCCGGGGCGTTGCAGCACGCCGGCGACGGCCTCGGAGAGCAGGTCCCGCAGGGCCATCCGGGAGCGGGCCGGCTCACGGCCGGTCACGGCCGCACCCCGGGGGCGGCGACGGTCGCGGTCACGGGAGTCGTCTCGGTCAGGCGGCCGTCCCGGATCGTCACCGTGCGGCGGGCCCGGCGGGCCACCTGCTCGTCGTGGGTGATCACCATCATCGTCATGCCGTCCTGGTGGAGTCCGTCGAACAGGTCGAGGACCGAGGCGGTGGTGGCGGAGTCGAGGTTGCCGGTCGGCTCGTCGCAGAGCAGCAGGGTGGGCTCGGCGGCCAACGCCCTTGCGATGGCGACGCGTTGGCGCTCGCCGCCGGAGAGCCTGGTGGGCAGCGCGGTGGCGCGGTGTCCCAGGCCGACGCGTTCGACCACCTCGGCCGCCCGGCGGCGCCGGACGCCGCGCGCGACGCGCTGGTAGACCATCGAGAGCTCGACGTTCTCCAGCACGGTGCGGTGCGGCAGCAGGTGGAAGGCCTGGAAGACGAAGCCGATCCGGCTCCCGCGCAGCGCGGTGCGCCGGGCGTCCGGGAGCGTGGCGGTGTCCACCCCGTCCAGCAGGTACCGGCCGGTGGTCGGGGCGTCCAGCAGGCCGACCAGGTTGAGGAAGGTGGACTTCCCGGCCCCGGACGGGCCGACCACGGCGAGGTAGTCGCCCTGGTGGACCGTCAGGTCGCTCGGGTGCAGGGCGGTCACGGCGGGCGGGCCGGGGTAGGTGAGGCCGACCCCTTCGAGCCGGAGGACCGGTTCCGCGGCCGACGGCTTCGCGGCCGTCACGGCCGGACCCCGCGCTGCTGGACGCCGACCACGACCCGGTCACCGGCGGCCAGCGGAGCCGGGCCGTCGGCCGTCACCGCGACGAAGCCGTCGCCGGACAGGCCCGGACGGACCGTCACCTGGCGCACCGCCCCGTCCGGCAGCAGGACGCCGACGCTGCTGCGGCCGTCGGCCCCGGCGGACAGGGCGGCCGCGGGGACCGCGAGCACGGCGCCGTCGGAGCCGGCGGCCGTCACGGTGACGCGGGTGTCCTGGCCGACCAGGTCGGCGGGCAGCGGCCGGTCGGGCCGGATCCGCACCGGGTAGCCCGGGCCGCCGGAGCCGCCCTGCTCGCCCTTGGCCTGCACGGGGCTCTCGGCGACGGACACCACCGTGCCGGTGACCTTGGCCCCGGTGCTCTCCCGGAGGACCTCGGCCTTCTGACCGGTCCTCAGGAGACCCTTCTGCGGGCCGGTGACGGTGGCGTCGACGACCAGGTCGCCGGTCGAGAGGGACATCAGCCGCTCGCCGGGGGCCTGGCCGACGGTGGCGGAGACGGCGTCGGCCCGGGCCGGGAGATGGTCCAGGTAGACGATCTCCGACACGGGGACCACCACCTCGGCCGCCGCGGACGCCGCCGCCGTCGGGGAGGGGGAAGCTGACGGGGCGTCGGTCTTCGGTGCGCCGCCTTCGGCGGGCTTGCCGTCCGCCGTGGCGCGGACCGGCTGGTACCCGTGCTCGGCGTAGAAGGCGGTCACGGCCCGCCCGGTGCCGGCCGCGAAGGTGCCCTTGGGGTCGGGGGAGGTGGGGTGGCCGAGCTCGGCCAGGGCGCGCTGGAGCTGCTCCACGTCCTCGCCGGTGCTGCCCGTCCGCAGGTCGCGGTAGGCGGGGAGCGCCCCGCCGAGGGTGAGGACGGGGCGGCCCGACACCTCGAAGAGCTGCCGGCCGGGCGCGACGTCCTCGCCCTGCTGGACCTTGACCTTGGTGACGACCGCGCGGGCGCCCGGCACCCCGGCCGGTGCGCTGCCCTGGACGGCCAGCGTGGAGGTCGCGGTGACCCGTCCGCGCAGCACCACGGTGTCGCTGATGGTGCGCCGCTCGACGGCGGCGGTCAGCCGGTCCGGCGCGGGGGCGGCCGTTTCGGCCGCGACCTGGGCCGGGGACTTCAGCATCCTGGTGGCGAGGGCGCCGCCGCCTCCGGCCACCAGCGCGGTCACGACGACCGCGGCCAGCAGCCGGCGGCGCCGCCGGACCTCGGGGTTGGGGGCAGGGGACGCGGCGGGCGAGGGGGCAGGGGTGCGGGGCTCGGACACGTCGCGCCTCACCGCTCGCCGGCGAGCACGCGGGCGGCCTTCTTGACGGCCCGGTCGAGCTCCCCGCGCTCCGCGCGCAGGGCCTGGGCGTTCTGCTCCTGGGCGGCCTTCTGCAGCTTGGCCTCGGCGTCGAACCAGGCCTTGGCGACGCCGGTGCGCGCGCGGCAGTCCAGGTCCGCCAGCGCGGTGTCGATCTCCGGCTGGGTCACCTCGCTCCCGGTGAAGCGGGTGTCGTCGCTGGCGTCCAGCGGCTCCTTGTAGGAGTGGCCGCTCTCCTTCATGCAGGCGGACCACTGCTGGAAGCGGGCAGCCACCTCGGGCTCCTGCTTGGAGCGGACGAACGCCTCGTTGGCCAGCCGCTGGGCGAGCTCCCCGTAGGTCTTCTGCCCGCCGCCGAGGGCCTCGACCGCCTGCCGGCCGCAGTTCGACAGCGTCGCGGGGTCGATCCGGTCGGTCCCGTCCTCGAGGCCGACCCGCAGGGCGGCGTCGTAGGCGGCCTGCTCGGCCTGGTCCGGGTGGTAGCCGCGCGCGGCCGACAGCCCCTTGTCGTGGATGCCGTAGCGCCAGTCGGTCAGGGTCTTCGGCCCGAGCTTGGGGAGCTCGGGGGCCGGGGTCCAGGTGGTGTTGCCGCTCTTGCGGACGCAGTCCTGGGTCAGGGAGGTGGAGGCCTTCCGGAGCTGCCCCTGCTCGCCGTCCGAGGGCAGGTACGCCTCCATCGGGAGCTTCCAGGTCATCGGGTTCGACCCGTCGGACGCGACGGCGCCGGCGGGCGTCTGCCCGAGGTCGGTCACGCCCGAGGACGGGACCGTCTGCGAGCACGCGGCGGCGGCCAGGCAGACCAGCCCGGCGAGGGGGAGGACGAACGTACGGCGAGCGGGGAACGGCATCGGGACTCCCAGGGCCGCGCCAGGCGCTGCCCTTCGGTGAAGGTCGGAGAAGAGTGGACGGCGGCCGACCGTCGGGGGGGGATTCCAGATCGGGATCGGCCGCCGTGGTGCTTCCTAGAGGAACTGGAAGGAGGCGTTGTTGTTGTAGGTGTTCTTCAGCTGGAACCAGCTGGAGAACGGCGAGAGGACGTCGCTGGCGCCCTTGTAGCCGCTGTTGTAGTAGACGGCCGCGCGGTAGCTGGTGTGGCGGTTCTGGGCGGAGGCCGCGTTGTTCTTGGTGAGCGCGTTGGAGCCGGCCTTGCCCTCGTCGCAGAAGTAGATCGGCATCGGGCCGCTGACACCGTCGTTGACGTTGGAGAAGTCGTAGACGGGATAGCCCATGTTCCGGTGCGCGCCGGCGTACGAGGAGTTGTACCAGAGGGTGAACCAGAAGTTCTCGGCGCTGGTGGTGGAGGCGCAGCCCCGGGGGCTCCACAGGTTCGCGGAATTGTCCACGCCTTCGTTCGCGTGGGCGGCGGAGGGAATCATGGCACCGGCGGCCAGCAGGGCTGCCGCGCCGGTGAAAAGGGTACGCGAATACCACGAAGCCATAGGGGCGCTCAATTCTGGGTCGAGAGGGAGGGCAGAAGACGGCCTGCTCGCGGACACCTGGCGAGCACTGATCCATTACAGCAGCTTCACAATGGGCAAATCGGACATCTCACTCTGCGTGAGGTCACGGCTGGATACCGTTCGTTGGCGATCGAACGGCCCCGCCGAACGGCGGGGCCGGAAGTCGATTTCGCGCCGGGTTGGTCATGGCGTACTGTTGGGTTCACCGACGCGGGGTGGAGCAGCTCGGTAGCTCGCTGGGCTCATAACCCAGAGGTCGCAGGTTCAAATCCTGTCCCCGCTACCAAGAGGAACCCGGGTCCGGCACACATCGTGTGCCGGACCCGGGTTCCTTGCGTTTCCCGGTCAGGGGGCGGACGGGGAGAGCCCCAGTGAGTTCAGCATGCGGGCGTGGCCCAGGCGGGAGCGGGCCGCGGCGGCGGGGTCGCCGTTGCGGCGGTGGGCGGTGATGAGCAGCTGCCAGGCCTCCTCGCGGAACGGGTCGATCTCCAGGCTGCGGGTGGCGGCCTGGGCGGCGGCGGCCGGGGCGCCGTCGAGGAGTTCGAGCCGGGCGAGGGAGAGGGCGGCCTCGGCGGCCTCGCGACGGTAGTGCTCGCGGCGTTCGACCACCCACTCGGCGGGGCCGTCCTCGGGGAGCAGGTCGCCGGTGTAGGTGCTGAGGGCGTGGCGCAGGCCGGCCCGGCCGCCCTGCGCCACGGACTGCTCGAACTGCCGGACGTCGCAAGCCCATTGGTCCGGCACCCGGAGCTGGTAGGCCTCGCCGAGGCGCTGCAGGAGCTGAGGGGTGCCGCGGGCGGCGCCGGGCTCCAGCAGGGTGCGGAGGGAGGAGACCGCGACCTGGAGGGAGCGGCCGGCGGCGGCCGGGGGGCGGCCGGGCCAGAGGGACTCCATCAGGAGCTCGCGGTGGACCGGCCGGTTGGGCTGGATGGCCAGTATCCGGAGCAGCGAGCGGGCCCTGGGTCTGGTCAGGCCCCAGTCCAACAGGCTTCCGTCGCGGCCGAGTTGGAAGCCGCCGAAACAGCGCAGGGTGGTGGCCGCGGCGGCCGGGCCGGCCGGCGGGGTGGTGGCGGGGCGGTGGTAGCCCTGGAGATGGAGCCGGAGCAGGGGCGCCACCCAGCGGCCGTCGGGGGTCAACAGGGCGCGGTCCTCGGTGAGTTCGGCCAGCAGCCAGTCGCTGTCGGTGCGGCCGGTGAGGGCGTCGCAGCGCTCGGGGGTGAGCACCGGGAGGGCGGCGACCTGGCTGAGGAAGGCGCGCAGCGCGGCGGGCAGCGGGGCCAGCACCTCGCGGTCCAGGTAGGCGCGGGCGAACGGGCCGGGCCGGGCGGAGTCGCCGAGCAGCCGGAGGGCGGCGGGCCAGCCGGCGGCCAGCTCGGCCGCCGTGGCGGTGGGGTGCAGGCGGGCCGTCTCGGACGGGTCGAAGCCCAGCTCGACGGGGCCGAGCACGGTGGTGCCGGAGAGTTCACGGCGGGTCAGGTTGACCAGGGGGTGCCGCCGCCCGGCCGCCACCACCCGCAGGCCGGGCGGGGCGAGCAGCGCCAGCTCCTCGACGGCGGCCTCGGCCGGGGTGCCGTGCACCCGGTGCAGGTCGTCGACCAGCAGCAGCACGGGGCGGCGGTCGGTGCAGGCGCGTAGGAAGCCCTCCACCGTGCCGCCGGACTCCGGGAGTTGGCGGCCCAGCGCGCCGAGCAGGGAGCCGGTGCCGGTGGTGCCGCGGCAGGGCTGCCAGCGGACCACCCGGGTGCCGGGCCCGGCCCGCTCGGCGAGCTGGGCCAGCAGGGTGGACTTGCCGAACCCGGCGGGGGCGACCAGCAGGGTGAGCGGGCCGCGGGCCGGGCCGGCCGGGCCCGGGAGCAGCTGCCGGAGCAGCCGCTCCCGGGGTAGGGAGGGCGGTTCGACCGGCCCTCCGGTCAGGCCCGCGTCGCTCGTTCCGCGCACAGTCCGCAGCGCTCCCACCTGCACGATGAGACACCATCAGTCGCCGCCCGCACCTGGGCACCGACACTGTAGGAGCTCCCCAGCGCGCACACCAGAGGCGCACATCGCGCACGCATCCGGCGCGCGCCGGGGTCGGTGCGCCCTCGAACGGGCGGTGGCCGTCAGGGGTGGTAGAGCTCGCCGATCTTGTCGATCTTGCCGGAGGCCTTCTCGACGGTGATGGCGAACTGGTTGCCGTAGCAGCCGTAGGGGAAGGCGACCGAGTTGCGGTTGGTCAGGCAGGTGTCGAGGTGCTTCATGAAGTCCTGGAGCGGGAGCTGCTTGGGCTTGAGCTCGTAGAGCACCGAGCTCTTCACCTCGTTGGTCAGCTGGAAGACCTTCACCGGGCCGGTGGCCTCGAAGTAGCCCTCGCCCGGGACCTCGGGGCCGCAGCGGAAGACGGTCTCCTGGGCCTTGATCCAGACCGAGGTGGAGTACCCGACCTCGACGGCCTGGACGACGTGGCCGACCTGGGCCGCGTTCGCGGTGCAGTCGGAGGAGGGCTTGGTGCCGGTCTTCGCGGTGGGCGTGGCCGTGGGCTTGGCCGAGGTGCCGGTGGAGACGTGGGCCGCCGGGGTGGGCGCGGTGGAGGGTGCCGTGGAGGGTGCCGTGGTGGGCGTGCCGGAGGCGGTCGGGGTCGAGGTGACCGCGACGGCCGGTGCCGGGGCGGCGCTCTTGGCGCCGCCGCCCTGCGGGCCGCAGGCGGTCAGGACCAGGCCGGCGGTGGCCAGCAGCAGGGTGGTGGTGGCGGTGGTGGAGAGCTGACGGACTCGCATGGCGTTTCCCCCGGAAGGTAGGTGATCGTTGGTCACACCTCCACACGGGCGCTGCCCCGGGACGGGTCGCACCGTCTGACGTGCCGTGACAGAACCCGGACATTCGGCGGGGCGCGCGGGACCGGGGCGCGCGGGACCGGGGCGCACGGGTCGGGCGCGCGCTCCCTTGTCGGCTCCCGGGGCCGGTGGTCTGATGAAGTGACCGGCCGCTGCGCCAGGTGGGGGAGTCCCCCGGGGCCCTCCAGGCGGTTCGGTCTGATGGTCCACCAGGCGGGGTACGGGGCGCATCGACGGGGTGACGGCGGTGACGGCGGCCGGACCGAGTGAGCGGGTGACCGGGTGAGTTGACCGGGTGCCGGCGGTGGAGACGGTGGTGACGGCCGAGGCGACAAGCGGACGGCAATTCGTCGTCAAGTCGCCCGGGCCATGCTCGTTCCGGCAGGCGCACGACGAGGAGGACGGCATGACGGGTGGGAAGAGCGGCGGGCACGTGGTCGTCGCAGGGGCTGGGATCGGCGGGCTGCTCGCGGCCCGGGTGCTGTCGGAGACGTACGAGCGGGTGACCGTGGTGGACCGGGACACGCTCCCGGAGACGGCGGCGGCCCGGCGCGGGGTGCCGCAGAGCGGGCACGCGCACGGGATGCTGGCGAAGGGCTTCCAGGTGCTGGAGGACCTCTTCCCCGGCCTCGGCGAGGACCTGGTCGGCGAGGGGGCGCTGGTCCGGGACGCGCAGGCGGACGTGCGCTGGTTCAACGACGGGTACGAGATGAAGCAGGCGCACTCCGGCCTGCCCTGTCTGCTGGTCAGCCGGCCCGCGCTGGAGCGCTACCTGCGCTCCCGGGTGGCCGCGCTGCCCGGCGTGGAGGTGCGGGACCGCTGCGAGGTGCTGGAGCCGGTCGGCGACCCGACCCGGAGCCGGATCACCGGGGTGCGGGTGCTGGAGGTGAACGCCGAACCGGAGGAGCTGGCCGCCGACCTGTTCGTCGACTCCACCGGCCGCAGCAACCGGGGCGAGGCCTGGCTGCGCTCGCTCGGCTACCAGCCGGCCCCGGAGGAGCGGATCGACTCCAAGGTGGTCTACGTCTCCCGCGAGTACGTGCGCCGGGCCGGGGAGGCCGACGCCGACGCGTACGTGGTCGGCGCCACGGGGGCGGTCCCGCGCGGCGGGGTGGCGCTCAGCGCGGAGGGGGACCGCTGGCTGGTCACCATGTTCGGCATGAACGGCGACCACCCGCCGGTGGACCCGGAGGGCTACCTGGGCTTCGCCGCCCGGCTGGCCGTGCCCGAGCTGCACCGGCTGATCGAGCGTCTGGAGCCGGTCACCCAGCCGAAGCTGATGCGCATTCCGGTCTCGATCCGGCGGCGCTACGAGAAGGTCGAGCGGATGCCGGAGGGCTACCTGGTCTTCGGCGACGCGATCTGCCAGTTCAACCCGACCTACGGCCAGGGCATGACGGCGGCCGCCTGCCAGGCGGAGGCGCTGCGCGAGGTGTTCGGCCGGCTGCGCGGGGCGGCGGCCGCCAAGGAGTTCTTCCGGCGGGCCGCGCTGGCGACGGACGTCCCGTGGGACATGTCGGTGGGGGCCGACCTGCGCTACCCGTTCGTGGAGGGGAAGCGCAGCCTGCGGGTCAAGCTGCTCAACCGGTACGTGGGCCGGCTGCACCGGGCCGCCGCCGAGGACGCCGCCACCGGGCGGGAGTTCCTCTGGGTGGCCAACCTCCAGGCGCCGCCGCAGCGGCTGTTCGCCTGGAAGGTGCTCAGCCAGGTGCTGCGGCCGCGCCCGGCACGGGCGGCCGCCCGGCCGGCGGTGCGGACCTCGCCGCAGCCGGGGGCCTCGGCCACCTGAACGCCTCGGCTACCGGTGGCGCCTGTGGTGCCGGGACTGTCGGTGGTGCCCGGCAGGATGGCGGGATGGACGAACACGACGAGGAGCTGTTGCTACGGGGCCGGGTGTACGGCGCCGACCACGGGGCGCCGGACCAGGGGCCGCTGCCCGGCCGGCTCTACCGCGAGCTGGTCGGCGGTCCGCTGGACGGGCTGCTGCTCGACGTCACGGGGATGGCCGAGGACGAACTGGCGGCGGGGGCGGCCCTGGTGACGGAGCTCGGCTCGCACGGCCCCGGCGGCCGGGCGCACTACGAACCGCGCCCGGCCGCCCCGGCCAAGTGGGACTGGGTCGGCGACTCGCTCTGACGGGCGGGGCCGCAGGGCCCGAGCGGGCGGGCCTCCCTGGCCCACGGGGGTGGTCAGGGAGGCCCGCCCGTCTGCGAGGTGCTCGCTCCGCCGAGGCCCCGCCGCCTCCGGGCGTGGTCAGGGGGTGAACGCCTCCTGGTACGCGGGGGTGGTGATCGGCAGCCGGGCGAGCAGCGGTTCGGGCAGGTCGAAGGCGTCCACCAAGGGGAGGGCGTGCCCGGCCAGCCGGTTGAGGGAACGTTCCCGCAGGGCGGGCAGCTCGGCGGCCTGACGGGTGGTCAGGCCGCCGGCGGCCAGCAGGCCGGTGGCGTGGCGCTCGATCCGGTCCAGGGTGAACAGCCGGTGCAGGTCGGCCAGCAGGCTCCGCGCGGTCGGGTCGGTGGCGGCATCGGCCCAGGCCAGCAGTGCGGCGCCGGCGTCGTGCTCGGCCCGGGCGGTGACGGCGGCCAGCGAGTCGGGCGCGGCGGCGTTCCACCGGCCGACCGCCTCTCCGGCGGGGGCCTCGCGCAGTAGTACCCGGGCCCGGGCCAGGTGGTGGCGCCCCGCGGCGGCCAGCAGGGCCTGGCGGCCGGCCGGGTCGCGGAGCGCGTACGGCGCGGGGGCCGGGGTGGAGCGGCCGTCGGCCTCGGAATCGGCTCCGGCCTCGGCATCGGCGTTGGCGTCGTCGGCGGAGAGCAGCAGCTCGGCCCCGGCCTTGGCCCAGAGGGCGAGGTTGTCGCCCTCGGCGGTGATGGTGCCCTCGATGCCGGGAGCGGGCCGGCTGCCAGGGATCATGGTCATACGTGGGGAATTGATCTGTTGTCAGATCGGTCACGGCCGTGTGAGGTGGATCACCATGAGTCCGCCGCTTCTCCCGGCACGGCTCAGCCGGTGGGCTGCGGCTGCCTGCTGACGGCCCGTCGGGCGATCTTGGCCAGGACCGAGGGGTGCATCAGCAGGGAGGACGGGGCGGTCATGTTGGCCACCTTGACGAAGCGGGTCCAGACGTCGGCGTCGTGCCGGGCCAGGGCGAAGACCTGCTGGTTGTACCAGTGCGCGAAGCGGGCGGCCGGCGGCCGGCCCGACGGGGTCCACATCAGGTCCGAGGTGGTGGAGAGGGACCAGGGCACCTTGATGATCCCGGCCGCCTCGCGCAGGTACGCCCGGCTCAGGCCGGTCAACCCCGTGACGCCGGCGCGGTGGTGGCGCAGCAGCGTGCCGAGCGCGTCGGCCTCGATGGCGGCGACGGTCAGCCCCTGGCCGTAGACCGGGTTGAAGACGCAGAGCGCGTCGCCGATCGCGATCAGCCCCTCCGGCCAGCCGGGGCTGCGGTGGTGCAGGCGCCAGGTGCTGCCCGGGTTGGTGTAGCGGTGCACCTCGTCGTGGTGGCTGCGGCGGGCGATGTGCTCGGCCAGGCGCGGGTTGCCGAGGGTGCGGGCGTACTCCAGGAAGCCGTCCGGGTCGGTGGGCGGGTGCTGCTCGAAGCCGAACAGCGAACAGACCCAGCGGCCGTGCTCCACCGCGAGCATCGCGCCGCCGCGCCGCACCGAGGGGGCGAAGGTCATCTGGTAGGCGAGGTCGTACTCCTGCGCCTCCGTGGTGCGGTCGAAGACCATGGTGGTGTAGGTGATCTTCGCCTTGACCGTGGTCCGCGCCGAGACCGGCAGTTGAGCCCGGGTCAGCCACTCGTCGATCGCGGTGGTGCGGCCGGAGGCGTCCACCACGAGGTCGGCGGCGGCCTCCAACTCCTCGCCCTCCACGCTTCGGTAGCGCACCGCGGCGATCCGGCCGCCCGGCCCCTGGACCAGCCCCTGGACGCGGACCCCGCCGAGCAGCCGCACCGGTGCCAGGTCGAGCACCCGGCCGCGGATCCGGCGCTCCAGCTCGTCCCGGGTGAAGCTCTGCACCCGCACGCCGGTGGAGGTGCGGGTGGCGTAGCCGGTGGGCAGCAGGAAGCTGATCCGCTCGCCGTAGTCGAAGACCGGGGCGCCGAGCTCCTCCAACTCCGCGCGCAGGCCCGGGAAGAGCTTCTCCAGCACCTCGGCGCCCTTGGCCAGCATCGCGTGCGCGTGGTACCCCTGCGGGGCGCTCGGATGGGCGCCGGTCTCCCGGCCCACCACGTCCCGCTCCAGCACCAGGACCTCGGCGAAGTGGTCGGCCAGCGTCCGGGCCGCCAGTAGACCGGCGTAGCCCCCGCCGATCACCACGGCCCGCTCCCAGCCCGGACCGCGCCCGCCCGTGCCGCTTCCTCCGCTGCCTCCGCCGTCCGTGCCCGCCTCAGTCATGGCGCTCCCCGCTCCTCCGGCTGCCGGAGGCCCTGGCCGGGCCGCCGTCCGTGCACCACTTCACCGTGCGGCTCCCGGGGCGATCAAGGGTGACCACGGGGCGCGCGGAGGTGCGCGGTGGGCGCTGACACGGTGTCAGCGTGCGCGGGTCGGCCCCCCGGCGGGTGTTTCAGCGCGAGGCCTGACGCACCGGTACCGCATCGGTGAACAGGAGCACCACGGTGCCGAACAGCCCGCCGCTCAGCGAGTTGTCGTCCCCGATCACGGCGTTCTGGACCACGTTGGAGATCCGGACGGCCTTCTCGGCGTACGGGACGCCCGCGTCGAACAAGTCCTGCCACATCCGCCCGAGGCTAGTGCCGTGCCCGGCCCCGCCACCGCCCGCCGCGCCGGAACCCGCCCCCGGCCGGCCCAGTACGGGAGATGACGGGGTGTCAGGCACCGCCGCAGGGCGGGTCGTAGGGGACGGCCGGGGAGACGTACTCCTTCCAGACGGCGGGGGTCATGGCGGTGCGGGTGGAGGCGCAGAGGACGTCGTGGACGCGGGAGGGCTCGGTCTGCCACAGGCGCACCGTGCCGTCGTCGCCGCCGGTGATCAGCCGGCCGTTCGGGCTGAACCGCAGGGCCCAGACGGTGCCGTTGTGGCCGGTGAGAGGGAGGCCGTAGGGGGTGACGTGGGCCGGGTCGGAGACGTCCCAGAGGTGGATCTGGCCGAGGGTGTTGCCGCTCGCCAGCAGGGCGCCGTCCGGGGCGAAGGCGGTGCTGGTCACGAAGCCGGTCTCGGGCAGCGGCTCGCCGAGGACGGTGGGCGCCTCGGGCCGGGAGACGTCCCACAGGCGGACCTTGCTGTCCGCGCCGCCGGTCGCGATCAGCCGCCCGTCCGGGCCGATGCCCAGGGACCAGGCCTGTTGAGGGATGGTCAGGCCGCTGACCTTGGACGGGACCGTCCTGCTGGCCGTCCGGGAGACTTGGAGGTTGCCGAACATGTCCACGGTGTAGAGGTACTTGCCGCCGGGGGCGGCGGCGATGCCACGGATCGGCATCCGGGCGGTGGTCAGCTCGCCTCCGAGGGCTCCGGGCCGGGCCGGGTCCGAGACGTCCCAGGCGTGCAGCCCGCCCGCGTAGGCCCCGTAGCTGTACATGGACGAGGCCGTGAGGGTGTGCCCGTCGGCGTCGAAGGCCAGCCCGGACACCGGTTGGAGTTCGCCGGGCAGCGGCGCGCTCAGCGCGACCGGGCGGGCCGGCGCCGACACGTCCCAGAGCTGGACGGTGCCGTCGTTCCTGCCGCCGGCCAGGTTGCCGCCGCCGGTGGCCAGGACGGTCGTCCCCGAGGTCCCGGGCCGGAACGCCAGCGCGGACATGGTGACCTTGAACGCGGGCAGGGCGCCGAGGGGCAGGACGCGTCCCGGGTCGGAGACGTCCCACAGGGTGACCTGGGAGCCGGAGGCGACGGCCAGCAGCCGGCCGTCCGCGGTCACGGCCACGGCGCCGACCCCCTGCCCGCCTCCGGTGACCGCCAGCGTCGGGGGCAGCCGCCAGAGCAGCGCCCTGCCGTCGGAGCCGGCGCTCGCCAGGGTGCGCCCGGTGGGGTCGAACGCCAGGCTGCCGACCATCGAGGTGTGCCCGCGCAGTGCCGGCCCCAGCACCCTGGTCTGCGACGGGGAGCCGACGTTCCAGAGGTAGACGTTCCCGGACTGCTCCCCGGTGGCGAGCAGGCGCGCGTCCGCGCTGAAGGCGACCGAATCGGCCGGGGAGCCGAGGGTGAGCGTGTTGCTGACCTTGGGCCGTTGCGGGTCCGACACGTCCCAGACCAGCACCCGGCTGTCGTTCCCGGCGCTGGCCATCACCCGGCCGTCGGGGCCGAACGCCACCTGGTTGACCATGTCGGCGTGCCCGGTCAACGGCCCGCCCAGCAGCGCCGGGTGGGCCGGGTCGGAGACGTTCCACAGCTGCAGCAGCGCGCTTCGGCGGCCCCCCTCGGCGAGGGTGCTGCCGCTGACGGCCAGTGAGGTGCCGCCCGCGCCGAAGGCGACCGAGAGGATCCCCTGCCCGGGGACGGGCGGTATGGCGCCCAGCAGGCTCGGACGCCTCGGGTCCGCGACGTTCCACAGCTGCACGGTGCCGGTCTGGTTGCCGGTCTGTTCGGTGAAGGCACTGAGGGCCAGCACGCGGTTGTCGGGGCTGAACTTGAGACTCACCACCGCGCCCTTCGCCACCGGAACCGAGGCCGAGAGTGCCACCGGGTGGTCCGCCCTGGAGACGTCGAAGATCCGGATGCTCCCGTCCGCGCCGCCCCGGGCCAGCAGGGCCCCCTGCGAGCTGTAGGCGACCGGCTGGACGGAGACGCCCTTCTCGTCGCCGACGGCCGGTGAGACCAGCGCGGGCGGCCGCGCCGGGTCGGAGACCTCCCAGGTCCGCAACTTGTCGGCTCCGGTGCTGAGTTGACCGGAGGGTGCGAAGGCGACGGAGAACACGGCCCCGGACTGGCCGGGCAGGGCCGTGGGCTGCACGGCACCGGCCTCCGTCAGCAGCTGGGTGCGCAGCTCCGGTGTCGGCCGCATCCGGTAGGCGACCAGGTCGAGTTGGGCCGCCAAGGCTCCGTTGCCCGGGCGCTGGCGGTCCGCCTCGGCGCGGACCCGGGCGAAGATCGCGTTGTCGCGCTGCTCCAGGGCGCTGCGGCTCTGCTCGAAGGCGAACACCGCCAGCACCGAGGCGAGCAAGGCCAGCGCCGTGACGGCGGCGACCGCGCCGCTCCGGATCCGCCGGCCGCGGCGCCGGTGGCGCCGGGAGGCGGCGAGGAAGTCCGTGACCAGCGGGGTGAGGTCCTCGGGGCTAGCGCCCGCCGCCCAGTCGCGGGCCAGCTCCAGCTTCGTCCCGCCGTGCAGGGCCGAGGTGTCCTTCCGGCCGCCGCGCTCCCAGGAGAGCGCCGCCTCCTCCACGCCCTGCCGCACCGCGACGCCGCTCTGGCCCGCCCCGATCCAGTCGCGGCGCAGCCGGGGCCAGGCCCAGAGCAGCGCCTCATGGGTGATCTCGACCGTGACGGCGCCGTTCTCCCGCTCCACGCCCTGGGTGAGCAGTCGGGCGGCGGTGAACCGTTCGGTGACGGCGGGCACCGCCTGCGGGTCGGCGGCGGCCAGCAGCAGGTCGGCGCGGGTGCGGCGGCGCCTGGTCACCTCGCCGTTCTCGCCGATCCTGACCAGGCCCAGGAAGAGCAGCCGCGCCGTCTGCTGCTCCTCCTCGCCGAGCCCGGCGAACTCCTCCTCGGCGGTGGCCGCCACCGCGCCGTCGATGCCCCCGGTGGCGCGGTAGCTGTCCACCGTCAGGGCGTCGCCCCGGCGCTCCAGCCAGGTCGCGCGCAGGGCGTGCGCGAGCAGCGGCAGCCGCCCGGCCTCGTACGCGCCCTCGTCCTGCCGGGCCGAGCCGCGCAGGTCGCGGACCATGGTGGCGACCAGCTCCGGGCCGACCGACAGACCGCTGCGCAGCGCGGGCCGCTCCACCGCGCTGCGCAGCTCCTCGTCGGTCATCGGGCCCACGATGACCTGACGGTTCACCAGGGCGTCGCGCAGGTACGGGAAGTCGGCGCAGGAGCCGTAGAAGTCCGCGCGCAGCCCGTAGAGGGCCAGTACGGCGGGCTCCTGACCGCCCGTCAGACCGGCGAGTACGTCGACGAACCGGCGGCGGGCGGACTCGTCCCGGCAGAGCGTGAACAGCTCCTCCAGCTGGTCCACGACCAGGACCACCCGCCCCCGGGGCGGGAGGCGCAGGCGTTCGCGGACCAGGGCGCCGAGCGTGCCCGGGGCGGCGTCCATCGCCTCGGCCAGCTCGGCCTCGTCGGCCCCGGTGAGGGTGCCGAGGCCCGAGGCGAGCACCGCGAGCGGATCGGCGGTGGGGGTGAGCAGCAGCTGCGGCCAGTACCGCGAGCCGGGCAGCTTCCCCCGGGCCAGGGCGGGCAGCACACCGGCCCGCAGCAGCGAGGACTTGCCGGTGCCGGAGGGCGCGACGACGGCCAGCGGGCTGTGGTCGGCGAGGCACTGGTCGAGCCGCTCCAGGACCTGGTGGACCAGGGCCTCCCGCCCGAAGAACCAGTCGGCCTCGCTGCCGCCGAACGCCCGCAGACCCGGGTACGGGCACTCCTCGCCGGCGGAGGGCGAGAGGGTCCGGACGGACTCCCGGCCACCCCGGTGGTAGTGCTCGTGCACGCCGCCCTGGAAGACGACCATGCTCCCGGCGGCCTGGTAGATGGTGCCGCGCTCGGTGGCCCACGCGTGCAGCTCGACGTGCTCGGCCGTCCGCTCGGCGTCCTGACGGGGCGTCACGGACGTCCGATGGTCATGTCGCCACCGGACTGGTACAGCTGTGAACTGTCGTGCGAGGAGGCGTGCATCTCGGTGTGGCGGGTACCGCCGGCGGCCTGTCCGCGCGGCGGGTGCGGCCCGGCGGCGAGTCCGGTGCCGGGCTCGGTGGTGAGTTCGGCGACGACCTGGGCGAGGGCCTGGGCGGCCGCCTCGTCGGTGGCGAGCAGCCGGCCGAACCGCAGCCGCCACGCCGCGACCAGGTCCTCCCGGTCCTCCTCGTGGGCCGGGTCGAGGAGCAGCGCGCGGGCGTCCTCCAACTCCCCTTCCACCACGGCCGTCTGGTCCGGGTGGTGCCAGAGCCGGGCGACCAGCCCCCGGACCTGCTGCCAGGCGTCGGTCGCGAGCGCGCTCACCACCGTCGTCGCCGCCGTGGTCGCCAGGGCGGTCAGTTCCGCGTCCATGGGTGTCCCCCCGTGTTCGATGGTCGATGGGCCCGCTCGGTGCTCGGTGTGCACTGTGTTGACATGGCCAGTGTGGGTGCCGGTTCCGGCCGTGACCAGGGGCACGGTCGCGCGGGGTGGCCGAAAAGGTGGGAAGCGCGTCATTGCTGACGCGCCGTCGGCCCTGGAAGGGTGGACGGCATGGAGCAGCGCAGTGTGCTGGTGGTCCTCTTCGAGGACGTGCAGAGCCTGGACGCCACCGGGCCGTTGGAGGTGTTCGCCGGGGCGGGCGGGGTGTCGGCCGGGTACCGGCTGAGCACCGCCGCGCTGGGTGGCGGGCCGGTGCGGGCCGGCAGCGGGCTGCGGCTGCTGCCGGACGCGGACCTGGCGGAGGTCGGCCCGCCGCACACCCTGGTGGTGCCGGGCGGCCACGGGACGTTGCGGCCGGACCCGGCGCTGGTGCGGCGGATCGCCGAACTGGCCGCCGGGGCCGAGCGGGTGGCCTCGGTCTGCACCGGCGCGTTCCTGCTCGGCGCGGCCGGCCTGCTGGCGGGCCGCCGGGCCACCACGCACTGGGCGTACTGCGATGCGCTGGCCCGCCGCTTCCCGGAGACCGAGGTCGACCCGGATCCGATCTACGTCCGGGACGGCCGGATCGCCACCTCGGCCGGGGTGACGGCCGGGATCGACCTGGCGCTGGCCCTGGTCGAGGAGGACCACGGGCGGGAGGCGGCCCTGACCATCGCCCGGCACCTGGTGATGTTCCTGCGCCGCCCCGGCGGCCAGGCGCAGTTCTCCGTCCAGCTCTCCGCCCAACTGGCCGAGCGGGAACCGCTGCGCGAGCTCCAGCAGTGGATCGCCGAGCACCCCTCGGCCGATCTCTCGGTCCCCGCGCTGGCCCGGCGGGCGGCCCTGTCGCCCCGTCACTTCGCCCGCGCCTTCACGGCCGAGGTCGGCGTCACGCCCGGCCGCTACGTGGACGGCGTCCGGTTGGAGGCGGCCCGGCGCCGCCTGGAGGAGGGCCGGGAGGGGATCGAGGAGGTGGCCCGGGCGTGCGGCTACGGCACCGCCGAGGCGATGCGCCGGGCGTTTGCCCGCACGCTCGCGGTCACGCCGGGGGAGTACCGCCGCAAGTTCGCGGCCGAGCCGCTCCGAGCGCCTTCGGGCTGAAGCGGAACACACGGAGAGAGTCGAGAGGAAAGAACAGTGAGCTTGAAGATCGCGATCCTGCTCTACGACGGCTTCACCACGCTGGACGCCGTCGGTCCGTACGAGGTGCTCGGCCGGATACCCGGTGCGGAGGTGGTGTTCACGGCCGCGGCGGCCGGCCCGGTCCGGGGTGACCAGGGCAGCCTGGCCCTGGTCGCCGAGGCGGCGCTGACCGAGGTGACCGCGGTGGACCTGCTGCTGGTGCCGGGCGGGCCCGGTACGGAGGCGGTCCTGACGGACCGGCAGGTGCTCGACTGGGTCCGGGCGGTCGACGCGACCAGCACCTGGACCACCTCGGTCTGCTCCGGTTCGCTGATCCTGGGCGCGGCCGGGCTGCTGACGGGCCGCCGGGCGACCACGCACTGGATCGGCCACGACCTGCTGGCCGGGTTCGGCGCCGTCCCGACCGAGGAGCGGGTGGTCTTCGACGGCAAGTACGCGACCGCGGCCGGGGTTTCGGCCGGGATCGACCTCGGCCTGCACCTGGCGGGGCGGATCGCGGGGGACGCGGTGGCCCAGGCGATCCAGCTGATCACCGAGTACGACCCCCAACCGCCGTACCGGGCCGGTTCCTCGGCCACGGCCCCGGCGGAGGTGGTGGCCGCCGTCCGGGCCGCCGGGATCGAGGTCGACCCGGCGCTGATCGACCCGGCCTCACCGCTGGCTGAGGCCCGGGGCTGAGGCCCGGGGCTGAGGCCCGGCCCGGAAACGGGGCGCTGTCGCTCCGTCAGGCGGAGGGGTGGGTACAGAGGGTGGTCTGCTGCTCCGGCGCCAGGGCCGGGGCGGTGGTGACGCAGACGATGCTCAGCTCGTTGGTGACCACCTTGGGGGTGGAGATCACGGCCGGGCCGGAGCGCAGGGCGGTGGCCGAGGAGACCGTCACCCACGGGCTGCCCCAGGCGCGCTGTGTCTTGAGCTCCACCTTGGCCAGCACCGGCTGCGCGCCGGTGGAGGTGAGCCGGGCGAGGCCCGCCAGGCCGGCGGCGTCCCGCTCCTGCCAGGCGCAGGGCAGCCCGGTGAACGAGGCCTCGGTGGCGCAGGTGACCGGACCGGTGGTCACCGCGGGGGTGGCGGAGGCCGTGGCGGGTACGGCGAGAAGGGCGGTCATACCGACAGCAACGGCTGCGATGCGGGTGCGCATTACGGTGTACTCCCTAGGAATCGAAGGCTTTTGGCCCGACGGGGTGAGTCTTGCACACCGTGCCCGCATCATCACTGTGTGGAGCGTCACACCGCTGGTAGTCGGATGAACACCGTGGGCTACCGAGGTGGACGGCCCGCATCCGTCCGGCTGTCGAGATGAACGCCCGACGTCTGGGACGCCACCGGACCGTCGGGCGCCTCGGCCGTGACCACGTGGAGGGTGACGGAGGCGAGGAACGGGCCGCGCGCGAGGTGGGCGAGCCAGGAGTCCGCCTGGGCGCGGCTGAAGTGGCCCGAGGCGACGGCGCGTTCGGCGTTCCGGTGGAGTCCGAGCGCCCGGTCGGCCGCCTCGGCGTCCCGGAAGACCGAGGTGACCGGGATCACCGAAGGGACGGCGAAGCCCAGCTGCCCGGCGAGCCGGGGGAGTTGACGCCCGACGGTCGGATTCCGGACCACCCGTTCGCACAGGTGCCGGGTGTACGCGCGCGGCAGCTCCGGGTCGGGGTGGTCGACGGCGAGGGTCTCCCAGTCGGGCTCGGCCGCCACCAGGAGCCCGCCCGGCCGCAGGGCCCGCAGCGCCTCGGCCAGCACCTGCGGGACGTCGGCGACGTGCTGGAGCAGGCGGTCGGTGCGGATCCGGTCGACGGAGCGCGGCCGGACCGGGAGGGCGTGGACGTCCGCCCGCAGCACCTCCGTCGAGCCCAGTGGGGCGGAGCGGGCGAGCGCCTGACGGACCATCAGGGGGTCGCGGTCGACCCCCAGCACCCGCCCGCCGGGGCCCACCGCCGCGTCGAGCGCCGGCAGGTCGGTGCCCGGCCCGCAGCCCAGGTGGTGATCGAGGACGTGCTGGCCTCCGCGCTGCCCGGCGCGCGGCCGCGTTGGCGGATGCACGTGGCGGGCGACCTCACCACCGTGCCCCCCTCCACCGCGCGGGCGCTGGAGGGGGCGGTCGAGGCCACCCGCGAGTGCTCCGGCGCACACCTGACGTTGGCCGTGGGCTACGGCGGACGGCAGGAGCTGGTCGACGCTGTCCGTGACTTGCTGTACGAAGTGGATGACGGTGGGCGACCCGTGCGGGAGGTGGCCGACGGGCTGGCGGCGGAGGACATCGCGCGCCATCTGTACACCGCCGGGCAGCCCGATCCCGACCTGGTGATCCGCACCAGTGGGGAGCAGCGACTGTCCAACTTCCTTCTGTGGCAGAGCGCTTACGCGGAGCTGTACTTCTGCGAGGCGTACTGGCCGGCCTTCCGGAAGGTCGACTTCCTCCGCGCGGTGCGGGCGTTCGCCGCCCGGCGGCGGCGCTACGGAGCCTGAGGGGCTGGCCTCCGGATTCGTCACTCTGCGTACTGCGCTGAACCGGTACAGCAAGGCGTGACGGGGCGGCGCGGTGGCGGGTCGTCAGGCCGTACGATGAGCGCGGACCGCCCTGCGGCACACGGGACCACCGTCCTGGACGGCCGATGGTTTCCGCCATGGCTCCGTCCAGTCGGACGCGTCCCTCACCGTGGAGTGCGCGACCGTGCCCTGACCGGGCCGGCTCGCGTCGGTGGTCCGCCAATGCTTCTCCCGTCGCCCTCGGGCGGGCGGGGCGTGCGGCCGTACCGGCCGGTGATCAGGGGTGCACCTCGCGGGCGCGGAAGTCCTCCACCGTCTCACGGCGGATCAGGAGCCGGGCCCGGCCGTCGCGGACGGCGGTCACCGCGGGCCGGCCGACCAGGTTGTAGCCGGAGGCCATCGAGAGTTGGTAGGCCCCGGCCGCCGGGACGGCCAGCAGGTCTCCCGGCCGCAGGTCGGCCGGCAGCCGGGCGGCCCGGACCAGGACATCGCCCGCCTCGCAGTGGCGCCCCACCACGTCCACCTCGCGCAGGGCCACGCCGGCGGCCGGGGTGCGGCCGACCAGGCGGGCGCAGTAGCGGGAGCCGTAGAGGGCGGGGCGCGGGTTGTCGCTCATGCCGCCGTCCACCGCGGCGAAGACGCGGCCGTCGGCGCCGGCCTTGACGGTCAGCACCCGGTAGAGCGCGACGGCGGCGGGGGCGATCACGGCCCGGCCCGGTTCGAGCAACAGCCTTGGCAGGTCGAGGCGGTGGCGTGCGCACCGTTCGGCGAGGCGGTGCCGCAGCGCCTCGGCCAGCCGGTGCGGGTCGAGGCCCTGCTCGCCCGGCAGGTACGCCACCCCGTGGCCGCCGCCGAGGTCCAGCTCGGGCGGCTGCACGCCGTGGCGGTCCCGGACGGCCGCGAGCAGCTCCACCAGCCGGTCGACGGCGGTCAAGTAGGGCTCGGGTGAGGTGATTTGGGAACCGAGGTGGCAGTGCAGCCCGGCCAGCACCAGCCCCGGCTGCTCCAGCACCCGCCGCACCGCCTCGGCCGCGTCGCCGCCCTCCAGGGCGAAGCCGAACTTCTGCCCGGTGACGCCGGTCCGGACCGCCTCGTGGTGGCCGGCCGCGACCCCGGGGACCACCCGGACCAGCACCCGCTGCGGCACCTCCGCGACGGTGAGGGCGGCGAGCCGGGTGATCTCGGCGTGGTTGTCGACGGCGATCCGGCCGACCCGCAGCCGGCGGGCCAGCCGCAGCTCCTCGGGGCTCTTGGCGTTGCCGTGCAGCAGGATCCGCTCGGCCGGGAAGCCGGCCGCCGTCGCCAGCCGCAGCTCGCCCTCGGAGCAGACGTCCAGGCCGAGACCCTCCTCGGCCACCCAGCCGGCCACCGCGGAGGAGAGGAACGCCTTTGCCGCATACAGCACTTCGGCCTCCGGGAAGGCACTGTGGTAGGCGCGGCAGCGGGCCCGCAGCTCGGCCTCGTCGAGGACGTACAGCGGGGTGCCGAAGCGCTCGGCGGCCTCGGTCAGCGAGACCCCGCCGACGGTCAGGTCACCGGTGGTGGTGGAGGTGGCGGTGGCCGGCCAGGGGGAGCCGAGCCGGGGCGGGGCGCTGGTGATCATGTGTGGGCTCCGGGGGGTGTGGATTCGGTCCGACCCGTTCGACGCTAGGGCGAACGGTCATGGGGGCGGCGCTTCCTGACGCACCGTTGACTGGGGGAGGCCCGGTCCGTACAGCCTTTTGACGCCGAGAGGGTTGCGGCGGGGCGGCCGCCGGGGTCCGTGTCAGGGAAGTGTTGGGATTCGAACGGCCCTCGTCAGGGAAGCGTCAACGGGCGGCTCAGGGGGGTGCGGGAGCGGTTTGGCTGTCTGCCACACATCCGGACGAGCGAGAGCAGGGGACAGCGGGATGGACGAGCAGGACGGGGCCCGGGGGACACGGCGGCCGCGGCGGATCGTCGTCGGGGTCAGCGGCTCGCTGGGCAGCCTCGCCGCGCTGCACCGGGCCGTCGGCGAGGCACGGCGGACCGACGCCGAGGCGCGGCGGGCTGACGCCGAGGGGGCCGGGGGAGCCGGGGGAGCCGAGGTGCTGGCCGTGCTCGCCTGGCTCCCGCAGGGCGGCGAGGCCGGCTACCGCCGCGCCCCCTGCCCGCCGCTGCTGACGGTCTGGGAGGAGAGCGCCACGGCGCGGCTGGCCGAGGCCCTGGAAGCCGCCTTCGGTGACGGCGGGCCGGCGGGGGTGCGGCTCGCCGGCTGCGTGGTGCGCGGGGAGACGGCGCGGGCCCTGGCGCTCCTCGCCGACCGGCCGGACGACCTGGTGGTGGTCGGTGCGGGCAGCGGCAGCCGGCTGCGCAGGGGGCTGCGGGCCTCGGTGCCGGGGGAGTGCGTCAAGCGGGCGGTGTGTCCGGTGCTGGTGGTGCCGCGGCCGCCGCTGCAACGGGAGTTGGAGCACTGGTCGTGGCGGCACCTGTGGCAGCCGCCGCTCTCGGTGGTGCCGGTCGGTGGGGTGGGTGGCGTCGCGCGCGAGCGGTGACGTGGCGTGCCTCCGGCCGCTCTGGCGGGGCGAGTTGGGGCTTGTTGCCGGGATGCTTGGGGTGGGGGCCGTGCGTGGCCCGCGGGCGGGCGGTGGTCGGGGCGGTGGGTCGACTCGGTTGCGGGAGAGAGGGGTTGGGGTGATCGGGGACGAGGGGATGAGGCTGTACCGGGCCCGGCCGGGTGGGCGGACCTTCCGGCCGGCGGTGCGGCGGCTGCCGGTGGGGGTGTCGTTGGCGCTCGCGCTGGCCGGGGCGGCCGGGCTGGTACCGGCCCTGGCGGTGCTCGGGGAGCGGCGCGCGACCTGGTTCGCCCTCGGGGCGTTCGCGCTCGGGTGCGCGGCGGTCGGGGCGAACTCCCGGCCGACTGCTGCTCCGTTGATCGCCGTGGCGGCCTGGCTGTTCTTCAACGGCTTCGTGATCCACCGTCATGCCGTGCTGGGCTGGTCGAGCACGGGCGGCGAGTGCGCGCGGCTGGGCCTGTTCTGCTCGGCCGCACTGGCCGCCGCGCTCCCGGCGGCCTGGCCCCGGCGGACGGTACGGGCGCTGCCGGTCGCCCCGCCCGAGGCGGTCGGCGGCCCGCCGGGGCGGGTGGCCTGAGCGGCGGCGTGCTCCGGCTACGGGTCGGAACCGTACGAGGTGCCGCCCACGAGGTGCGGGTCGGGCTTCGGGCGGGCACACCGAGGTGGACGGGACCACGCACGGTTCGGCCACCGTTCACGGATGAACCACCTGTTGGTGGTGGGCCATTCGGCCGGACCGAGGACTGTCATGCCCGCCCTGAAGCAACCCCCTCCCCCCAGGATGGACAACCGTGACCGCTTCGCCCGCCGGCCGTTGGCGCCGTCGTCTCGCCCCCTCGCTCGCCGCCGCCACCGCCCTGGTGGCCGGCGTCCTGACCGCGGCCCCCGCCCAGGCGGCCCCGGCGGACGACATCCGGATCAACGAGGTCGTGACCACCGGCAGCGTCAACGACTCGATCGAGCTCTACAACAAGGGCACCGCCGCGGTCGACGTCTCCGGCTGGGTCCTCAAGGACGACAGCTCCTCCAGCTACAAGATCGCCTCCGGCACCACGCTGGCCCCGGGCGGCTTCCTGGCCTTCGACGTGTCAGGCTCCTTCGGCCTCGGCTCCAGCGACAAGGCCCGGCTCTACCTGCCGGGCGGCTCCACCCTGGTCGACAGCTTCACCTGGACCAGCCACTCCGCCCCGTCCTGGTCGCGCTGCGCCGACGGCACCGGCGCCTTCAAGTCGGCGGCGCTGACGCTCGGTTCGGCCAACGCCTGTGGCACCTCCGGCGGCGGCAACACCACGCCGGTGGCCTGGCCCGGCAGCTCCACGGTGGCCACCGCGGACGGCTCCAACGTCTTCGGCGAGGACCTCAGCGGCCTCGCCCTGGAGGGCAGCGGCGTGCTCTGGGGCGCGCAGAACTCCGGCAAGCTCTGGCGCCTGGTGCCCAACGGCTCCGGCGGCTGGAAGCCCGACACCGCCAACGGCTGGACCTCCGGCAAGGCCCTGCGCTTCACCAACGGCTCGGGCGCCCCCGACGCCGAGGGCGTCACCCTCACCTCGGCCGGCGCGGCGGGCGGCGTCTTCGTCTCCAGCGAGCGCGACGGCTCGGGCAGCAGCCGCCTCTCGGTGCTGCGGTACGACGTCTCCGGCAGCTCGTCCTCGCTGACCGCCACCAAGGAGTGGAACCTGACGGCGGACCTCCCGTCGGTCGGCTCCAACGCCGGTCTGGAGGCGGTGACCTGGGTGCCCGACTCGGCGCTGACCGCGGCCGGCTTCAAGGACGCCTCCACCGGCGCCGTGTACGACCCGGCCGGCTACGGCGCGCACAGCGGCGGCGTCTTCTTCGTCGGCCTGGAGGGCAACGGCTCGGTCTACGGCTACGTCCTCCAGGACTCCGGCGCGTTCAAGAAGGTGGCCACCGTCAGCTCCGGCATGAGCGGCGTGATGGACCTGGAGTGGGAGCCGCAGACGAACCGCCTCTGGGTGGTCTGCGACGACACCTGCGGCGGCCAGCACCGCACCTTCACCGTGAACGCCTCGGGCGTCCTCGCCGTGGCCGCCGTCTACAACCGGCCGACCGGCATGGCCAACCTGAACAACGAGGGCTTCGCGGTGGCGGGCGCGGCCGAGTGCGTCGGCGGCTCCAAGCCGGTGTACTGGTCGGACGACTCCAACACCAGCGGGCACGCGATCCGCAAGGGCAGCATCAGCTGCTGACGCCCCGTCCGCCGCGGCGGTCCCGTCCCCGGG
>NZ_JBVJLD010000003.1:130929-133887 GCF_055584905.1 Kitasatospora sp. NPDC088742
GGGGGCGGGACCGCCGTCGTCGTTCAGCGGGCCGGGCGGACGGGGTGCTTGCTCAGGATGGAGACCCGGTTGAAGGCGTTGATGGTGACGGCCACCCAGATCACCGCCGAGATCTGCTCCTCCGTCAGCGCGGCGCGGGCCTCGGCGTAGGCCCGCTCCTGCGCGGTGTCGTCGGAGGGCACCGTGGTCGCCTCGGCCAGCGCGAGCGAGGCGCGCTCCTGGGGCGTGAACAGCCGGGTGTCGCGCCAGGCCGGCAGCACGCCGAGGCGCTGGGTGGTCTCGCCCTCCTGGAGCGCGGCCTTGGTGTGCACGTCCAGGCAGTAGGCGCAGCCGTTCAGCTGTGACACCCGCAGGTTGACCAGCTCGACCAGCCGCCGGTCCAGACCGGCCTCCGCGGCCGCGACCCGGACCGCCTCGGCGGTGGCGCGCATCGCGCGGAAGGGCTCCGGGTGCTGCTTGTCGATGAACACGCGCCGGGGCGCCGGGGCGGTCGTCACATCGGTCGCGGTGTCGGTCATGTGGACTCCTGTGCCTGGGGTCGGTGGCGATCGTCAATGATCTTCCCATGGCATAATAGTTGAATCTGGAACGATCCGGTTCAACGGGAGGAACTGCCATGGACTATGTCGAGACCGGCGCCGTGCAACCCTCGGTCGAGGTGCTGCCCGCGCGGGACGTGCCGCTCGGCGGTCCGCGCGCGATGACCGTGCGGCGCACCCTCCCGCAGCGGGCCCGTACCCTGATCGGCGCCTGGTGCTTCGTCGACCACTACGGCCCCGACGACGTCGCCGACACCGGCGGCATGGACGTCGCGCCCCACCCGCACACCGGCTTGCAGACCGTCAGCTGGCTCTTCACCGGCGAGATCGAGCACCGCGACAGCCTCGGCGTGCACGCGTACGTCCGCCCCGGCGAGCTCAACCTGATGACCGGCGGCCACGGCATCAGCCACTCCGAGGTCTCCACCCCCGCCACCACCGTCCTGCACGGCGTCCAGCTCTGGGTCGCCCTCCCCGACCAACACCGCCACGCCCCAAGGAACTTCCAGCACCACGCCCCCGCCGCCGTCCCCCTCGACGGCGGTGGCGAGGCCCGCGTCTTCCTCGGCACCCTGGCCGGTGACACCTCCCCGGTGAGCACCTTTACCCCGCTGCTCGGCGCCGAACTCACCCTCCGCCCCGGCGCCACCGTCACCCTCGCCGTCGACCCCGCCCACGAGCACGGCCTCCTCGTCGACCGCGGCACCGTCCTGCTCGCCGGCACCGCCCTCGAACCCGCCGCCCTCGGCTACCTCGCCCCCGGCGCGGCCGAGTTGACCCTCACCAACACCGCCGACACCGACGCGGTCGCCGTCCTGATCGGCGGCCCGCCCTTCGGCGAGGAGATCGTCATGTGGTGGAACTTCATCGGCCGCACCGACGCCGACATCCGCCGGGCCCGCGAGGACTGGGAGCACGGCGACCGCTTCGGCGAGGTGCAGGGCTACCCGGGCGACCGCCTCCTGGCACCGGAGCTCCCGACCATTCCCCTGAAGCCGCGTGGCCGGGTGCGCTGACCTGCGGCGATGGGACTCCTCGCACCACCGGCGGCCGCCCCTGGATCCGGCCGCCGGTGACCAACGCCACCCACGGGCCGACCGGCATCCCGCGAAAGCGTGGAAGGCAGGTGGGCAAGGCCGGGCGCCGTTCCCACGCTGGGGCCGGGGGCTCGGCCACGGAGGGGTGACCGCCGCAGGGGCGGCAGCCGACCGCACCGCCACCACCGGCTGGGGCGACTGCTGCGGCAGGAGCGGCATCTTCTGACGGGAAAGGACCTTCAAGTCGTCCGTGCTTGGAGGCCGCCGCAGCACCAAGATGCTGACGAGTACCGCCGGCGCCACCACGCCGGTCCCGCCGAACGCCTGCTCGACCGGCGTCACGGCGCGGATCACGGCCGCCCCTAACCCCTACGCTGGAGCTGCGCCGAGAGATGGTGCTGGAGCGGCTGGCCGACGGCCGCGAGGTCGTGGGTGAAGGTGAGGGTGCCGTCCTCGGTCAGGGTGTAGCGCCGGCGAGTGGCGGTGACCTCCTTGGCCGTGGGGGCGAGGGCCACCGCGTGGGTGGCGAGGTCGACCGTGGTGCCGTCCGCCCGGCCGACCAGGATTTCGGCGATGCCGGTGGGCTGGGTGATCAGCGCCTCCACCCGGCCCTCGGGCTGGATGCGCCACCAGCCGCTCTCCCGCGCCGAGGGGCGCAGCGGAGCGCCGTCGGTGTCGAGCAGCCAGGCCCGGGTCTCGAAGTGCAGGAACGGGCGGCCGTCGTGGCCGAAGGTGATCTCCTGCGCGTACGTGAACCCGCTGTCGAGCGTCGGGTATTCGCCGCGTCCCCGGCCGCGCCAGGTTCCCAGCAGGCCGAGCACCGGTTCCAGCAGCGCGTGCGGGGCGGGTGCCTGGTCCGGACTGAGGGCGTCGGGGTACGGGTGCTCCGCTACGGGGTCGAACACGACGCGCGCTCCTCAAGTCGGTCTGCCGCCAGGTCTGCTGACGGTCCGGGTGACTCGGGAAGCCTAACCTCGCGCTCTCGTGAAGCGGATCGTCCGACGCGTGGTCAGGAAAGCCGAAACTGCCTCTGGCCAGTAGGAATGAGGATCGTCGAGGTCCTTGTTCCTGTCGCTGTCGGAGGTCCTTCCCAGGTGAGTCAGGCGCCGGAGCCGCCGAACGTGCCGCTGAAGCCGCGCGGGAACCGTAGCTGACCTCTTGGCGGATACCCGTTTTCCGTTACGGCGTTCGATGCCGTACTGTTGCGTTCATCGACGCGGGGTGGAGCAGCTCGGTAGCTCGCTGGGCTCATAACCCAGAGGTCGCAGGTTCAAATCCTGTCCCCGCTACCAATGAAGAGGCCGGGGTCGGCACACAACGTGTGCCGACCCCCGCCGCATACCCGATGTGGCCCGCACGCTGCGGCGGGGCCCGCGGGCCCA
>NZ_JBVJLD010000003.1:133897-136553 GCF_055584905.1 Kitasatospora sp. NPDC088742
CAAAACCCCCTTGGGTCTTTCTAAAATTCCCGCCCCCCCCCCCCACCCCGGGGGGGGGGGGCCCCCCCCGGGGGGCCCCCCCCCCGGCCTCTTCCGCGATGTCGCCGGCAGGATGCGGCGGGCCGCTCGGTCCGACCTGGTGGGTGGTCAGGTCCGGCTGGTCGCATGGGGTGTGGCAGCCTACCGGGGCGGTGTTGACCGGCATCGCGCTGATTCGATCGCGAGAGACCACCTCCGGGTGGGGTACCGCACCCTCGGGGGGACCTGTGTCCACTTTCGGACGTCGAAGGATGCTCGCGCTGCTGGCGGCCGCCGCGCTCGCCGAGCCGCTCCTGGCCACCCGCCCGCCCGCAGCAGCGGCAGCAGCGGGAACGATCGCCCCTCTGGTCATGCAGGTGGTGGCCCACGAGGACGACGACATCCTGTTCATGAACCCGGACCTGGCGGCCTCGCTCGCCACCCAGGTCCCGACGGTCACGGTCTTCCTCACCGCCGGCGACCAGACCGGCGACCCCTGCCCGGCCAACTGCGGCTCCGACCCCGACCCCGACGGCACGGGCGCCGGGCAGCGGACCCAGAGCCGCCAGCTCGGCGCGATCAACGCCTACACCCGGATGGCCGGAGTCGGCGACGCCGTTCCGGACACCGACGAGGTGAGCCGTTGGACGTACGGCCTGTTCGCGATCGGGGGCCGGCAGGTCGAGCGGTACGTCCTCCGTGAGCGCCCCAACGTCCATCTGATCTTCGTCAACCTGCGCGACGGAAGCCTCTTCGGGCTGTTGCGGGACCGGAGGACCACCGGCTGGACCGTGGCGCTTCCCGCGGCCGGTGGCCGCGGTCCGGTGCCGTCCACGCCGTACAGCGGCGATGGCGTGGCCGCGCTGCTGAAGGATCTGATGGTCGCCTATCAACCGTCCGTCCTCCGGGCGCAGGACGAGTTCCCCGAGCCCGGCAAGCCCTTCCACCCGGATCACGTGGCCGCGGGGAGGTTCGCGGCGGAGGCCGCGCTGCTGTACCGCGCCGAGCAGTTCGGCACCGCCAAGAACCTGGTCCAGGTGAACTACCGGGACTACAACATCCAGAACTCCCCGGTGAACCTCGAGCCGGCGGCCGCCTCGGCCAAGGGCGCCGTCTTCCAGGAGTACCAGAGCCACGACCACTCCACCGGCAACTACAACCCGGAGTGGTTCTCCCGCATGTACTACCGCTGGTCCCGCGGCACCTCCTGGGCCGGGGTCAACAAGGACGGACGGCCGCAGGCGTTCGTGGTCCGCAACGGGTTGCTCCACACGTGCTGGCGCACCACGTACGGCAGTTGGACCAGCTCCGTGCAGCTGGCCGATCCGGGAGGGCGGCTGTCGCCGGCGATCGCGGTGGGAAGGAACTCCGACGGCCGGTTGGAGGTCTTCGCGCACCGGCTCAGCGACCACCACATCGTCTCGCTGGCGCAGAACACCGCGAACGAGGAATGGCGCCAGCAGTGGACCGACCACGGAACCCCGAACCCCGAAGCCCCGGACCCCGCCGACGCGGACGCCGTCGACCACAGGCCGCAGGTGGGATCGCCGGTCGTGGTCAACGACCTGGACGGCCGGCTCGAACTCTTCGTCAGGAACGCGGGCGGCGGTCTGAGCAGCAAGTGGCAGACCGCGCCGAGCGGCGACTGGTCGAGGACCTGGGCCGACATGGGCGGGAGCGGCATCCAGGACCCGGTGACGGCGGTTCGCAACGGCTCGGGGCGCATCGAGGTCTTCGCCAGCACCTCGACCTCGATCCTGGGCTGGTGGCAGACCACCGCCGGCGGTGGCTTCGCCGGACCCGAGCCGGTCCCGGGTGCCCAGCCGGCCAGCCCTCCCAAGGCCGTGCTGAACGGGAACAACCGCATCGAGCTCGCCTACCGGGCCGTCGGTACCGGCGCGATGACGGTCAGCCGCCAGAAGGCGGCCGGCGGCTGGGGCACGCCGGTCGTCATCGGAGGAGCGGGCGGCGTCGGCGAGCCCGCTGCCCTCGCCACCGGCTCGCAGGTCCTGCTGTTCGAGCGCAATCGTGGTACCGGCGTGAGCTCCGCGACCCGCCGCCTCGATCTCGTCTCCGGTCTCGACACCCCGTACTCGGGATGGAGCGACCTGGGCGGGACGGTGTTGGACTACCCGGCGGCCGTGATCGACGGCGACGGCGTGGTCCACGTGTTCGTCATCGGCAGCAACGGTCAGATCTACGTCCATCAGACGAACACCCCCGACGGCACCTGGTACGGGCCGTTCTAGTGCCGTGCCCGGCACTAGCCGACCGGTGCCGACAGACCGTCAGGTCCCTCGCCAGGGCAGGCGCGGGCCGTGGCTAGCGCGACGACACCGCCCTCACCGAGGAGGCGGCCGCCACCACGGCCGCGGCCAGTCGGTCGTTCTCCGCGGCGCCCCCGGCGGGCGGGAAGGCGAACCGCCGCCGGACGTAGCCGTAGGCCACGCCGCTGGCCGGATCGGCGAAGCCCTGGCCGCCGGCCACACCGGGGTGGCCGAAGGCGTCCGGGCCGAGGAACGGGTACCGCAGGCCCGAAGTCTCGAAGCCCAGCGCGAAGTTGTCCACCTCGCCGGTCACCAGGTCGGTGCCCGGGTAGTGCAGGGTGGTGAACTCGGCCACGGTCTCCGGCTTCAGC
>NZ_JBVJLD010000003.1:136653-199340 GCF_055584905.1 Kitasatospora sp. NPDC088742
GTGGCCGCCGAGCCCGCTGATCGCCGCCGCGTACATCCCGGCGACACCGCGGGCACTGCCCACGCCGCCGGCCGAGGCCGGCCCCTTGGCCCTGGTCTCCCGCCGGTTGCCGAACTCCACCAGGTCGGTGCGCAGGTTGAAGGAGACCGCGAACAGGCTGTCCTCCCCGGGCTGCGGCTGCGCCGCGAAGGCGGCCTCCTGCTGCGGCGTCGGCGCGGCCCGCTGCAGGCCGACGAAGCGCGGCTCCAACTCCTCGGGCAGCCCGAGGTAGAAGTCCAGGCCGTACGGCGCGCGGATCCGCTCCTCGTACAGCTCCTGGAGGGTGCGCCCCGTCGCCCGCAGCACCACCTCACCCGTCAGCGCGCCGATCACGGTGGCGTGGTAGCCGTGCGCCGTCCCGGGCTCCCAGTACGGCGCGTGCGCGGCCACCCGCGCGGCGACCACCCGGTCGTCGGCCAGCTCCTCCGCCGTGAACCCGCCCTTCACGGAGACCGCCCCGGCCCGGTGGGCCAGCAGCTCCCGCAAGGTCACCCGGCCCTTGCCCTCGGCCGCGAACTCCGGCCAGTACGAGGCCACTTCACGGTCGAGCTCCAGGACGCCGTCCTGCACCAGCAGGGCGACGAGCAGGTGCGCGGCGCCCTTGGTCACCGAGTAGACGCCGGTCAGGCTCTCCCGCTCGACGCCCTCGGACCACAGGTCGGCCACCAACCGCCCGTCCAGGTACGCCGCGAGCTGCGCGCCCGGCTCGGCCGGCTCCTCGGCGAGGAAGGCCGCGAACTCCTCCCGGACGCCCTCGAACCCCTCGGCTACCGTCCCGCTCACGGACATGACTGACCCCCCGTTGATCGCTAGTGCCGTGCCCGGCAAGGTTTGCCCCGGCACGGCACTAGTCGCTTGATCAACACGGGGGATTCGCCGGGTTATTCCCGGCGGTCAGAGTCCTTCGACGATGCGGAAGTCGCGTTCGACGCTGTCGGACAGGACGAGCAGGGCCTGCTGGTAGGCCTCGCTCGCGTGGGCCGCGACGGCCTGTTCGAAGCTGTCGAACTCGATCAGGACGACGCGCTCGGCGATGCCGTCGTCGTGGGCAACGGTCCGCCCGCCGCGGACGAACGTCCGTCCGCCGCCGGCCTCGACGGCCGCGCGGGCCAACTCGCCGTAGGCGGCCAGCTTCTCGGGATCGTGAATGGTGCGGTAGGCGCTGACCCAGTAGCCCTTGGCCACGAGAACCTCCAGTGGTGGAACGTGCACGTCTGACGCCGTGTCAACTGCCGTGGTCGAGCCTACCCGGCGGAAGATCACCGGGGTGTTTCGGGGGACGTACCGGCCGACGGCGCGTCGGGGGCCAGGGTGGTGAGCCTGCGCAGGGGTGAGCAGGCGGTGGGGATCCAGGTGCAGGCGAGGGCGGTGGCGGCGACCGCGAGGGCGGGGCGGGTGCCGAGCAGGGGGGCCAGGGCTCCGGCGGTGGCGGCGCCCAGGGCGGTGGCGGTGGTGAACAGGACGCGCATCGTGCCGTTGACCCTCGCCAGGAGGCGGGTGGGCGTGAGCTGCTGACGGAAGGTCGTCATCAGCACGGAGTCGAAGCCGATCTTCAGCATCACCAGGGCCCAGGCCAGGGCGGCGAGCGGGGCGGGGACGGGATCCTGCAGCAACGGCAGGGTCAGGGCCAGCGGCGCCACGCCCAGCCCGACGAGCAGGGCGGCGCGTCCGGCGCCGAGACGGGTGGCGAGCCGGACGGCGCCGAGCGCCCCGGTGAGGCCGCCGACGCCTCCGGCGCCGAGGAAAAGCCCCAAGGAGCCTTCGCTCCAGCCGAGTTCGGTGAGCGTCAGGACGGGGAGCAGCGTGGTGACCCCGGCGGTACCGAAGTTGACCAGGCCACCGGAGAACAGGACGGCGCGCAGCACCGGCCGGCGGGCCACGAAGGCGGCGCCCTCGCCGATCTCGCGCAGCAGGGCGCGGCGATGGGCGGTGGTGGTGGGGCGCTCCCGGAGGCCGAGGGTGCTCAACCAGACGGCGGACCACAGGTATCCGGCGGCCGTCACCAGCAGGACGGTGGGTGCGGTGAGCAGGCCCACGGCCCAGCCGGCCAGCGGCGGCGCGGCGATCAGGGCGGACTGGGTGACGGTGGCCAGACGGGCGTTGGTGCGGGCGAGCAGGGCGCCGGGGGCGAGTTCCTTGACCAGGCTCTGGGCGGCCAGGTCGAAGAAGACGGTGGACGCTCCCTGGAGGGTCACCACGGCCAGCAGGTGGGCCATCGTCAGGTGGCCTCCCCAGGCGGCCAGTGGCACGGTGGCGAGGGCCGCGGCGCGGACCAGGTCCGCGGTGATCATGACGGGGCGTCGGGCGACCCGGTCCAGCCAGGCCCCGGCGGGCAGGCCCAGCAGCACGAACGGCACGGTCACCGCGATGTGCAGCAGGGCGGTGCCGCGCGCTCCGGCGTGCAGGACGGCGACGGCGGTGAGCGGGACGGCCACCTGGCCCGCCTGGGCCGCCCACACCGCGACCGCGGAGGCCGTCAGGTAACGGGAGCGGTCCCGGCGCGCGGGCCGGGGAGGCAGCGTGGCGGCGGGCGTGGGCGAGTGCGCCGGGGTGATCGTGTCGGTCATGCCGGGCAGCTTCCGGCCCCGCCCCGGAGCACCTCAACGGATTCACTGTAGGGTGAATCCTCGTGCCGACGCTGACCCTGGCCATGGAGGCCGCCGACCTGGCGCAGCTGCGCTGGGCGCTGTCACCGGCCTGGGAGTTGATGGCCTCGCTCCGGGCGCTCGCCCGGCCCGGCAGCCGGGCCGTCCACATGCCCTGGCTCTCCGCCCACCGCCACGACCCGCTGCTCGTCGGACCGTCCGTGGCAAGGGAGTTGGCCACGGGTGCCGCCACGGGACTGCCCGGCTTCCTGGCTCCCACCCCGCACTCCCCGCTGACCGAGCTCGACGAGGAACTCGCGCAGCTGCGGGGGACGCCCGCCGAGGTGGTCCGCCAGGACCTCGACGCCGTCTTCGTGGGCCGGCCGCCGGCGGCGCTGCTGCCGCTGCTGGCCGACCCGGAGCGTGAACTCCAGTCGGTGGCAGAGGAGTTGTCCGGCTACTGGGACCGCGCACTGGCTCCGGTCTGGCCGAGGATCCGCGCGCTGCTGGAGTCCGACATCCACCACCGGGCCCGCGTCCTCACCGAGCGCGGGCCGGCCGCGATGATGGCCGGCGTCCACCCCGGCCTGGACTTCGACCCGGAGGACGCCATGCTCCGGATCACCCTGCGGAACGGCGTCCCCGGCCCCACCCGGCGCCGCCTTGACGGACGGGGCCTGGTGCTGGTGCCCTCCGCCTTCGCCTGGCCCGATCTGTACGTCAAGACCTCCGAGCCCTGGACACCGGTGATCCGCTATCCCGTGCGCGGGGTCGGCACCCTGTGGGAGGCCACCACCGGGGCCACCGACCTCGCCCCGGCCCTCGGCGCCACCCGCGCGCGCCTGCTCGGGCTGCTGGAGACCCCGGCCGGAACCCTCGAACTCGCCCACCGCACCGGGCTCGCCCCCGGCGGAGTCTCCGCCCACCTCCACCGCTTGGCGGCGGCCGGGCTCATCGCACCCCACCGCACCGGACGCACCGTCCTCTACGCCCGCACCGCACGGGGCGAAGCCCTGTACCGCTGACCCTGGTCGGGCCCCTCCTGTCGGACGATCCGTCAGGACGACGGCCGGGTCTGCGCTACGGCCGGGTCTCCGCGAGGGCGGGGATGCCGGCGGCGCTGGCCAGGATGTGGGTGTGGGGGTGGGAGGCGAGGTAGGCCTCGTCGACCTTGCCGGTGAGGACGCCGACCACCACGCCCGCGCCCGCGTTGGTGCCGGCCTGGAGGTCGACGGCGGTGTCGCCGGCGGCCAGGACGGCGCGGACGTCGAGCACGCCGGTCTTCTCCATGGCGCGGTGGATCATGTACGGGGCGGGCCGGCCGCGGCCGACCTCGTCGGAGGTGACGACGGCGTCGAGGTTGCCGCCCTCGCCGGTGGACCAGCCGATCGCGGCGAGCAGCGGGACGGCGACGTCGTCGCTGAAGCCGGTGGTGAGGGCGACCTTGATGCCCCGTGAGCGCAGCTCGGCGAGGGCCTGCTCGACGCCGGGGAGGGGCTGCGGCGGGGTGGCGAGGTAGGCCTCGCGCAGGTACTCGGCGAAGGCCCGGTAGCTCTCCTCGACCAGCTCGGGGGTCGGGGTGCCGCCGCCGAGGCGGACCAGGGCGTCGATGGCCTCGCGCTTGTCGGTGCCCATCCAGGTCTGCAGGTCCTGGTCGGCGACGGTGACGCCGGTGCGCTCGACGGCGGTGCGCAGCGCCCGGTAGACCGCCCCGGCCTCGTCGATGGTGGTGCCGGCCATGTCCAGAACGGCGAGCTCGATCACGTGTCAGTCCTCTTCGGTGCGGTAGCGGCCGGCGACGGTGCGGCCTTCGATGGTGTTCTCGATGGTGAAGGTGGCCATGGCCGGGAGGTAGCGGTCGTCGCCGTACTCCAGCGGCTCGCCCTGGCTGGAGGAGGTGACCCGGCGGACCCGCAGCAGCGGTTCGCGGGGCCGGACCTCCAGGAGTTCGGCGTCGGCCGGTCCGGCGGCGACGGCGTCGATGGTGTGCCGGGCGCGGTACAGGTCCACGCCGCGGCGGAGCAGCTCGGCGTTGACCGAGCCGGAGTCCGGGTCGAAGTCGAACAGGTGCTGCCCGACCTCGCCGATGAAGCTGGAGCGTTCCAGCATCGCGGGGACGCCGTCGAGCAGCCGCAGCCGGACCAGCTCGACCACGAAGTCCGCCTCGGTCAGGCCGAGCCGGCCCGCGGCGGGCGGGGAGGCCCGGCGGCGGGAGACCTCGATCGTCCGCTGCCCGGGCTCGCGGCCGATCGACTCCGCCCACTCGGTGAAGGAGAGGAAGGTCGCGAACGGCTGCGAGGGCGCGGTGCGGCGGGCGACCGGTGGCCGGCCCCGGCCGCCGGCCAGGTTGCCCTCGCGGCGCAGCGCGGCCAGGGCCTGGCGGACCGGGCCCCGGGAGACGCCGAACTCGGCGCACAGCTGGGCCTCGCTGGGCACCGGCTCGCCCTCGGGCCAGGCCCCGCTGGTGATCCGGTGCAGGAACTCCGCGCTGAGCCGCTGGTGCAGCGGCCCGTCCAAACTTGTCTTCACAACTCGACTATGACACTACGTCGGCGGAATCCCAAGAGGCGGCCCGAGGTGGGCTTGCGCAGGTGAACATCAGGTGTCGCCGCGATGAGCAGAGGGAAAGTTGTCTATACAGCCCTTGACAGGTGATCAGCCCGGCGGGAAGTCTGTCGCCATGAGCACCGCACCTTCTGACCTGGTCGTCGTCGGGGCCGGCATCGTCGGCCTCGCGCACGCCTTCGAGGCCCTCGCCAACGGACTGTCCGTCACCGTCGTCGAACGCGACCGGCGCCCGGTGGGCGCGTCCGTCCGCAACTTCGGGCACTGCTGCATCGGCGCCCAGCAGGGTGAGTTGCTCGACATAGCCCGGCTCTCCCGGGGCGGCTGGCTGCGCGCCGCCGCGGCCGCCGGGTTCTGGGCACGTGAGGCCGGCGCTCTGGTGGTCGCCCGCTCCGAGGCGGAGGCGGCCGTGCTGGAGGAGCTGCACGCCGACCGCGGCGCGGACGCGGTGCGGCTGCGCAGCGCCGCCGAGACCGCCGAGACGCTGGGGCGGACGGAGGCCGCCGGCATCGTCGGCGGCGCCTTCCTCGCCGACGACCTGCGGGTGAACCCGCGCGAGGCCGCGCCCGCGCTGGCCCGGTGGATCGGCGAGCAGCCCGGCGCCCGGATCCTGTGGGGCACCGCCGTCACCGGTGTGGAGCCCGGCACCGTGCACACCAGCCGCGGGCCGGTGCACGGCCGTCAGATCCTGGTCTGCGTCGGCCACGACCTCGACCACCTCTTCCCGGACGTGGCCGAGCGCCACGGGATCGAGCGCTGCCGCCTCAACATGGCCCGGGTCAAGGCCCCGGCCGGCTTCCGCACCGACTCCGCCGTGCTGACGGCCACCTCGATGCTGCGCTACGACGCCTTCACCCGGCAGCCCTCGGCCGCCCGTCTGCGCGAGGAAGTACTGGCCCACAGCCCGGAGTTGGTGGAGATCGGCGCCAACGTCATGTTCACCGGCCTGCCGGACGGCACCATCCTCGCCGGGGACTCGCACCACTACGACGACACCACCCCGCCGTTCCTGGACGAGCGGGTCTCCCGGCTGCTGCTCGACGCGGTCGCCGAGGTCCTGGGCGTCGAACGCCTGGAGGTGCTCGAACGCTGGCAGGGCGTCTACGCCAGCAGTGCCCGCGGCCCGCTGCTGGTCCGCGACCTCGCCCCCGGCGTCCGGGCCCTCTCGGTCACCTCGGGCGTCGGCATGACGCTCTCCTTCGGCCTCGCGGCCCGCACCTTCGCCGGCACCCTGGAGCCCACCGCCCTCTGACGGCCCACCGTTTTCCGACGGGTCGTCGGCCGTCCGGGTGGCGGATGCCGCCGAAGGTCCGACCTGGGCGTGGTGCCGCCGGGCGGTCAGCTGATGATCTCCTAACCTGACGCGGTGTCACCGGGCCCGGTGACGTGCGGCTGCGCGGACGGAGCGGTGCGGTGGATGCGGTGGGCTCGCGGGCGGCGTCGGGGGGGTCGAGGCTGCGGGCCTGGCTGCTGGAGGGCCTCGCCGACACGGCGAAGCGGCACCCGGGCCCGCACGCGCAGGGGGACGGCGGGCCCCAGGGCGCGCGCTGGTGGCGGGTGATGTGCCTGACCGGCCTGGACTACTTCTCCACCCTCGGCTACCAGCCCGGGATCGCGGCGTTGGCGGCCGGGCTGCTGTCGCCGGTGGCCACCGTCGTGCTGGTGGTGGTCACCCTGGCGGGCGCGCTGCCGGTGTACCGGCGGGTGGCGAAGGAGAGCCCGCACGGGGAGGGGTCGATCGCCATGCTGGAGCGGCTGCTGTCGTTCTGGCAGGGCAAGCTCTTCGTGCTGGCGCTGCTCGGCTTCGCGGTCACCGACTTCATGATCACCATCACCCTGTCGGCGGCCGACGCCACCGCCCACCTGGTGGAGAACCCGCACCTGACCTCCGCGCTGTCGGGGCGTCAGGTCCTGATCACCCTGATCCTGATCGCGCTGCTGGGCGCCGTCTTCCTCAAGGGGTTCAGCGAGGCGATGGGCGTGGCGGTGGTGCTGGTCGCCGTCTACCTGGCGCTGAACGTGGTGGTGGTCGGGGACGGGCTCTGGCAGCTGACCCAGGAGCCGCACGTCGTCAACGACTGGTCCTCCGCGCTCACCACCGAGCACGGCAACGTGTTCGCCATGGTCGGGGTCGCCCTGGTGGTCTTCCCCAAGCTGGCGCTCGGCCTCTCCGGCTTCGAGACCGGCGTGGCCGTGATGCCGCACATCAAGGGCGACCCCGACGACACCGAGCAGCGCCCCACCGGCCGGATCCGGGGAGCGCGCAAGCTGCTCACCACCGCCGCGCTGATCATGAGCACCTTCCTGATCTGCACCAGCGTCATCACCACCCTGCTGATCCCCGAGGACGCCTTCAAGCCCGGCGGCCCGGCCAACGGCCGGGCGCTCGCCTACCTCGCCCACGAGAACCTCGGCAGCGCCTTCGGCAGCGTCTACGACCTCTCGACCATCCTGATCCTCTGGTTCGCCGGCGCCTCGGCGATGGCCGGGATGCTCAACCTGCTGCCGCGCTACCTGCCCCGCTACGGCATGGCCCCGCACTGGGCCCGCGCGGTGCGGCCGATGGTGATCGTGCTGACCCTGATCGCCTTCCTGGTGACCTGGATCTTCGACGCCTCGGTGGACGCCCAGGGCGGCGCCTACGCCACCGGCGTCCTGGTGCTGATCACCTCCGCCGCCATCGCCGTCACCATCGCCGCCCGCAAGGCCGGCCAGCGCGGCTGGACCATCGGCTTCGCCACCATCGCGGTGATCTTCGTCTACACCACCGCCGTCAACGTGGCCGAGCGCCCCGACGGGGTCAAGATCGGCGCCTGCTTCATCGCCGCCATCGTGCTGGTCTCCCTGCTCTCCCGCCTCCGGCGCGCCTTCGAACTCCGGGTCACCAACGTGGTGTTGGACCCGACCGCCGAACGCTTCCTGCGCGACCACACCAACCGCCCGCTGCGCCTGATCGCCAACGAGCCGGACAGCCGCGACCTGGCCGAGTACCAGGAGAAGAAGCGCCAGATCTGCGCCGACAACGACATCCCCGCCGAGGACGACCTGGTCTTCGTCGAGGTCACGGTGCTGGACCCGTCCGAGTTCGAGGCGGAGCTCACCGTCCGCGGCGAGGTGCTGCACGACCGCTACCGGGTCCTGACCCTGGAGAGCTCCAGCATCCCCAACGCCCTGGCCGCCCTGCTCCTGACGGCCCGTGACCGCACCGGCCTGCAGCCGCACATCTACTTCGAGTGGACCGAGGGCAACCCCTTCGCCCAGTTCTTCCGCTTCTTCCTGCTCGGCCACGGCGAGGTCGCCCCCGTCACCCGCGAGGTGCTGCGCGAGGCCGAGCCGGACCGCTCCCGCCGCCCCCGCGTCCACGTCGCCTAGTGCCGTGCCCGGCAGTGAAGCCCTTTCCGCTCCGGGTGCGATGGTCAGCGTCGACGACAACGGGTGGACCGGATACCAGCGCGTCTCCGGCGACGGGAACTTCGTCGATGTGGTGGGCGGCGGCGTGGTCAGGGCGGCCCGGGCCCAGACCCAGGCTGACGCCCCGTCGGCGGGGACGCCGGCGGTGGTGGCCTCCGCCATGCCCAAATGCGTGGTACTGCGGCTCGCCGAGAACCGCCAGGCCACCCAGCCCTCCGCGAAGCAGGTGGAGCGGGCCGTCCAGCAGGCGATCGTCGCCCGGGAGGGCAACTTCAGCACGCCTTGCACGGTGTCCCCGGCGGCCCGATCAACCGGGGGAAGAAGTACCTGGACCGCAAGAACCAGTGACGATCCCTCGGCCCCGGGCGTCGTCAGAGGTCGTCGGCGGAGAAGCCGTCGGCCCAGCGGACCTCGTCGACGGTGTACTCGTGGACGGAGAACCCGTCCGGGCTCTCCTCGAAACCCGGCTCGGTGCTCGCCTCGGCGATCCGCGCCAGGGCGCGCTCCCGGCTGGAGTAGAGGCCGAGGATCTTGAACGTCTCCTCCGCGTCGTCCCAGAACAGCGGCTCGCCGTCCTGCTCCGGCTCCGGAAGGGCGTCCGCGTCGGCGGGATCGAAGATGTGACGGTGCACCAGCAGATGGAGAACCCTGGTCACGGGGTACCGCCTTCCTGAGCGTCCGTCGGGTCGTCCGTCAGGTCGCCCGGAAGGCTGGTGAAGAAGCCGCCCGTCCACAGGTCGTGGTCCACGCCGAGGACGGTGATCTCGAAGCAGTCGGAGTCCTCGTCGAAGCCCGGCAGCAGCCGGGCCTCGGCGAGACGGGCCTCGGCCTTCTCCCGCGAGGAGAAGAGCCCGAGCAGCCGCCACTCCTGCGCGTCGTCGTGCAGCTCACCGTCCGGATCCCGGTGGATGATGCTGCCGTCCGGCTCCTCGGCCAGATGCCGGGCGTGCAGGAGGCCGTACAGGTCCTCGACGGCGTCAGAATCCACGATTCGGCACTCCAATCTGCACGAGGCGGCTCGCGGTCCCCACGGGCCCGGCCGCCGTGATCATCCTAATCGGTCGGCCGGGCTCCGGGGCCGGTGCCAACGGTGCGTCAGGAACGGAGCGTTCCGTGTCAAGCGGGCGTCAGGAACGTGACACCGGGCGTGCTCCGTGGGCGTAGCGTCGGGACCGCGCCCGTCGCCGGAGCGGTGGCCGGGTCCGTGCCAGGAGAGGAACAGCCATGCCGCAGTGCGAGTGCGCCGAGGACTCCGAGCCCGGGGAACGCGTCCCGGCCGGACCGCTGTACGTGCCCGTCCGGCCGGGACCGACGGGGTGCTCCGCCCGGTTCTTCCGTACACCGCTGGGCGGCCGCACGGCCGTCGGCTTCAGCACCGAGCAGCTGCTGACCGCCGCGCTCGGCCCCCGGCAGCCCTGGATCCGGCTCGCCGAACCGGCGTTGCGCGCACTCGCCGCCCCGATGGGCATCACCGCCCTCACCGTCGACCCCCAGCTTTCCGCCCCGGCCGTCACCGCGGACACCTGGGACCCGCGACAGCTCGGCGCCGCCCGCCGCCTCCCGATCGGCTGAGGGGCCGTCATGTCCCTCGCGCACCGGCCGGTCCGCCAGGACCGCCAGGTCCCGCCCGGTGGCGTCCCGGACGAGGCCGGGCTCCGCGACCGTTGCCGCGCCTACCGCACCGCCTTCCCGGACGCCGACGTCGTGCACGTGGCTCCGCCGTTCCTGTGCGGGGCGGTGGTCCGGTGGGTCCGGGAGGAGGGGATGGGCCTGGAGGTGCGCTCCGCGCGGGAGTTGGCGCTGGCGGTGGCCGCCGGCCTCCCGCCGGGGCGGATCCTGCTGCACGGCGGCCCCGGGAGCCCCGAGGACCTGCGCGCCGGGGTGGAGGTCGGTGCGGGACGCATCGTCCTCGACAACGGTTCGCAGAGCGCCCGGCTGGCCGCCCTGGTGCAGCCGGGGGCGCGGCAGCAGGTCCTGCTGTGCGTGCTGCCGGGCTGCCCCCCGGCGGCCGCCCCCGGTCTCTCCGTCACCGACGGGTCCGCCCAGCACGCCATCGCCCGGATCCTGCGCCGGCCCGAGCTCGAACTGGTCGGCCTGCACTGCCCGGTCGGCTCCCGGCCGGAGGCGGTCAAGCCGTACCTGGCCGCCGTGCGCCGGATGGTCGGACTGATGGCCCGGACCAGGGACCAACACGGCGTCGAGCTCAGGCAGTTGGACCTCGGTGGCGGGAACGGGCACGACCGCCGGCCCGTCCTGGACCCACCCGTCCTGTCCTCCCTCGCCCTCCGCCTCCGGGCCGAACTCGCCCACGGCTGCGCCCGGTCGGGCCTCGCGGTGCCCGGGCTCACCCTGGAGCCGGGACGCGAGGTGCTCAGCCGTCCTGGGACGGGGACGGGGCCGGGGTCGGTTGGTGCGTGGTGAGGAGGCTGAGGCCCTCGCGGGTGGCGGCGACCACGACCCGGTCGCCGGGGGAGAGCAGATGGGTGGGGGAGGGGTTCCAGAGGAGTTCGGGTTCGGCGGTGTAGGGGCTGGTCAGGTCGGGGCGGCGTTCGGCGGGATCGGCCAGGTCGATGGCCAGGATGCGCCAGGAGCCGGGGAGTTGGGCCTCGCCGATGGTGTGGTCGGCCAGCCGGGGGTTGCCGGTGACCTCCAGGGCGGCGACCAGCAGGACCTCGCGGCCGATGGCGATGGCGCCGAGCACCTGACGGCCCATCATGGCGGAGGCGAAGGCGGGCGCGGCGAGGAAGGAGACGCTGCGGCTGCGGGTGTCGGCCTGGGGGTAGGAGTCGCGCAGCGCGCGGTAGATGTCGTTGGCGAAGTCGTCGTCGAACAGCCGGAGCACGACCCGGAGCCGGGGATCGCTCTCGCGGGCGGCCAGCGCGGCTTCGAGGTTGGTGCCGTCCTCGCTGGTGAGGGCGAGCAGGGCCAGGCTCTGGCCGATCCGGGCCTCCTCCAGGACGCCGTCCTGGGTGGCGTCGCCGATCACCACCGGGATGTCGTAGGTGCGGGCCCGGACCACGCCCCGCGCGGTGGGGTCGCGGTCCACGCAGACCACGGGGATGCCCAACTCCCAGAGCCGGTCCAGCACCCGGCTGCCGACCCGGCCGAGGCCGACCAGGACGACGTGGCCGGTCAGGCCGGACGGCGGGCGGCGCAGGGAGGTGGCGGAGCGGAAGGTGCCGAGGGCGTCGAGGCTGAGCGCGATCAGGAACGGCATCAGCAGCATCCCGCTGACGGCGGAGACCAGTTGCAGGGTCTTGCCGCCGGGGCCGGCCTCGGCGGCCGGGTCGGAGATGCCGAGCACGTCGAGGGTGACCAGCCAGGCGGCGTGCAGCGGGGGCTGGCCGGTGACCTGCCAGTTGAGGCAGGTGAGGACGAGCAGCAGCAGGGCCAGTCCGGTCAGTGCCCAGCGCAGCCGGGGGGTGAAGAGCTGCGCCACCGGCAGGCGGTTGAGGTCGGGCAGGCGGCGCGGGCGGGGCGGGGTGCTGGGGCCGAGGAGCTCCAGCACGGTGCGCGGCCCGTCGGCCGGGACCTCGGCCGGGTCGGGCAGCGCCACCCGGGCCGGGCGGCCGTCGGGGTGGGAGGGGACCGGGGCGGGGGCGGCCAGGACGGCGAGTTCGGTGCCCTCGGCCCGGGCGCCGGGCTCGAGTTCGGCGACCCGCAGCAGGCGGCCGTCGACCGGCAGGGCGTGGGTGTGGCCGCCCAGCACGGCGGCGACCAGGGCCGGGGCGGCGGTGGAGGAGGCGGACAGCACGGTGGTGGAGGCCTTGAGCGCGCCCGGGCCGGGACCGGGGTCGCGCGCGAGCGCGGCCCGGTCCAGGAGCTGCTCGACCCGGGCGCCCAGCCGCCGGTTGAAGACCCGCACCACCAGCCGCAGATCGGGGTTGAGCCGGCGGGCCCGGAGCGCGGCCTGCAGATTGGCCTGGTCGTCCTCCGAGGTGAGCGCGAGCGCCGCGGCGCGCCCCACACCGGCGGCGGCCAGCGCCGCGACATCGGTCTCGGCGGCCTCGACGGCGGTCACCCGCAGGCGTTCGTCGGCGGCCAGCGCGGTGATCTGCGGGCCGTGCCCGTGCAGCCGCGACGGGAGCACCACCACGACCTGCTGCCGGTAGAGGGTGGCCAGTTCGAGGGCGAGCCGGTGCGCGAGCGCGTCGTTGCCGCAGACCACCAGGTGCCCCTCCGGCTCCGGCGGCCCTTCCGGCTCCCTGGGCAGCGGCAGCGGCAGCGGAGGCTGCTCGAAGCGGGGCGGCAGGGGCGGCAGGGGTTGCTGAGGCGGGATGGAAGTGCTCACCCCGGAAGTCTGACCGCCCCCCGGGCCCGGCGGGCGCACCGGCGACGGATTGTTGACGACCTGTCACATGCACTGCGGTCCGTCGAGCAGCTCCCGGCGGCTGACGGGTGTCACCGGCCGTTCCATCAGCATGCCCTGGGCCCAGGTGAAATGACGGGCCTCGGCGTCGGAGAGCTCGGCCCTGGCCATGTACGAGCAGTGCAGCCCGGCCGCCGCCGGCTCCTCGTCCCGCACGAACCGCCTGAGCACGGGATCCGTATCGGTCGCCACCATGCCGGGATCCTCGCACAGGCCCCGGCGTCCTGTCCGTCAGCCGAGGAGGAGGCGGCTGCCCGGGGGGAGGGCTCCGGTGCGGTCGGCTTCGGTGAGGTGGGTGAGGAGGGTGGTGCGGAACTCGGCGGCGGCTCGGCTGAGGGGGACTTCGCGGCCGTGGGCGAGGGCGATGGTGCGGCCGAGGCCGGGGCGGGTGAAGGGGGTGACGTGCAGGCCGGAGCGGGCGGCGACCATGCCGGGGAGGACGGCGGGGCCCAGGCCGGCCCGGACGGAGGCGAGGACGGCGTCCATCTCGCCGCCCTCGACGGCGTAGACGGGCTCGAAGCCGGCCCGGCGGCAGGCGGCCAGGGTGGTGTCGCGGACGTCGTAGCCCTCGCGGAACATCACCAGCGGACGGTCGCGCAGGTCCTCGATCCGGGCCCGGCGCCCGGCGGCGGGGGCGGTGGCGGAGACCAGCACGAGCTCCTCGTGGAGCAGCTCGGTGACGGCCAGCGCGGCGGGCCCGCCGCCCTCCGGCGGGACCACCAGCGCCAGGTCCAACTCGCCTGCCTCCAGGGCGCGTTCGAGCCCGCGCGAACCGCCCTCCTGGAGCTGGAGGTCGACACCGGGGTGGGCGGCCCGGTAGCTGCGCAGCACGTCCGGGACCAGGCTGACGCAGAGGCTGGGCGGCGCCCCGAAGCGGACCCGGCCGCGCCGCAGCTGGACGGTCTCCTGCACCGCGCGCCGGGCCGACTCGGTGTCGGCGAGGATGCGCCGGGCCAGCGGCAGCAGCGCCTCGCCGGCGTCGGTGAGGGTGGCCCCGGTCCGCGCCCGGTGGAACAGCTCCGCCCCCAACTCCCGCTCCAGGGAACGGATCTGCTGGGAGAGCGAGGGCTGCGCAACCAGCTCCCGCTCGGCGGCGCGGGTGAAGTTGCGGGTCTCGGCGACGGCGGTGAAGTAGCGGAGCTGCTGGAGCTGCATCCACCCATCATAGGCAGGACCTATCGTCAGGCCCGGAACCATGTCTTGGACGCACCGGGTCGAAGGTCCCTACCGTCGACGGCATGGCACTCGCGACCCGGCCGGACGGCCCTCCCTCCAGACTGGCGGTCCTCTGGCGCTCGACCCTCGGCAAGAAGGCGGTCATGGCGGTCAGCGGGCTCGTCATGCTGCTCTACCTGGTGGCCCACATGCTCGGGAACCTCAAGGTGTTCTTCGGGCCCGAGGACATCAACGGCTACGCCCACTGGCTGCGCACCCTCGGTGAGCCGCTGCTGCACTTCGGCTGGTTCCTCTGGCTGGCCCGGGCCGCGCTGCTGGCCGCGGTGGTCGCGCACGCCGTCGCCGCGTACCAGCTGAGCCGCCGTGACCTGGCGGCCCGTCCGGTCAAGTACGCGCACACCCGCCGCCGGGCGAGCTACGCCACCCGCACGATGCGCTGGGGCGGGGTGATCCTCGGGCTGTTCATCGTCTGGCACATCCTCGACCTGACCACCCTCACGGTGAACCCGCTGGGGGAGGAGGGCCACCCGTACCAGAACATCGTGGCCTCCTTCTCCACCTGGTACGGCGGCGGAGTGTACTGCCTGGCGGTGCTCGCCCTCGGCCTGCATGTGCGGCACGGCTTCTGGAGCGCCGCCCAGACCCTCGGCGCCAACAACCCGCGCCGCGACCGGGTGTTCAAGCTCACCGCGAACGCGCTGGCGCTGCTGCTCACCGTCGGTTTCCTGTCCGTCCCCGTCGCCGTGATGACCGGAGTGGTCCGATGAGCTCCCCCGACCGTACGTACCTCGACTACACCCTCGGCGCCCCGATCGCCGACACCGCCGCCCCGGACGGGCCGATCGAACAGCGGTGGGACCGGCGGCGGTTCGAGGCGAAGCTGGTCAACCCGGCCAACCGCCGCAAGCACACGGTGATCGTGGTCGGCACCGGTCTGGCCGGCGGCGCCGCCGGTGCCACCCTGGCCGAACAGGGCTACCACGTCGTGCAGTTCTGCTTCCAGGACTCCCCGAGGCGGGCCCACTCGATCGCCGCCCAGGGCGGCATCAACGCCGCCAAGAACTACCGCAACGACGGCGACTCCGTCCGCCGGCTGTTCTACGACACCGTCAAGGGAGGGGACTTCCGGGCCCGCGAGTCCAACGTGCACCGCCTGGCCCAGGTCTCGGTGGAGATCATCGACCAGTGCGTGGCCCAGGGCGTCCCGTTCGCCCGCGAGTACGGCGGCCTGCTGGACACCCGCTCCTTCGGCGGGGTGCAGGTCTCCCGGACCTTCTACGCCCGGGGCCAGACCGGGCAGCAGCTGCTGCTCGGCGCCTACCAGGCGCTGTCCCGCCAGATCGCCGCCGGGAACGTCGAACTGCACGCCCGCACCGAGATGCTGGACCTGCTGGTGGTCGACGGCCGGGCCCGGGGCATCCTCGCCCGGGACCTGGTGACGGGTGAGCTGACGACCCATCTGGCCGACGCCGTGGTGCTGGCCACCGGCGGTTACGGGAACGTCTTCTACCTCTCCACCAACGCCAAGAACTCCAACGCCACCGCGATCTGGCGGGCCCACCGGCGTGGTGCGCTGTTCGCCAACCCCTGCTTCACCCAGATCCACCCGACCTGCATCCCGCGCAGCGGTGACCACCAGTCCAAACTCACCCTGATGAGCGAATCGCTGCGCAACGACGGCCGGATCTGGGTGCCGAAGGCGGAGGGCGACACCCGGCCGCCGGCCGCGATCCCAGAGGACGAGCGCGACTACTACCTGGAGCGGATCTACCCCGCCTTCGGCAACCTCGTCCCGCGCGACATCGCCTCCCGGGCCGCCAAGGTGGTCTGCGACGAGGGCCGGGGCGTCGGCCCCGGCGGGCAAGGGGTCTACCTGGACTTCGCCGACGCCATCGCCCGGCTCGGCCGGGACACCGTCGAGGCCCGGTACGGGAACCTGTTCGAGATGTACCAGCGGATCACCGCCGAGGACCCGTACAGCACGCCGATGCGGATCTACCCCGCGATCCACTACACGATGGGCGGGCTCTGGGTCGACTACGACCTGCAGACCACCGTGCCCGGCCTGTTCGCCGTCGGGGAGGCCAACTTCTCCGACCACGGCGCCAACCGGCTCGGCGCCAGCGCCCTGATGCAGGGCCTCGCCGACGGGTACTTCGTGCTGCCGCCCGTCCTCAACCACTACCTCGGCTCCACACCGCTCGCCCCCGTCCCCGCCGACCACCCCGAGATCGCCGCCGTCGAGGCCGAGACCGCCGGCCGGCTGGCCCGGATCCTCGCTGTGGACGGCGACCGCACCCCCGACTCGCTCCACCGCGAGCTGGGCGAACTCCTCTGGGACGAGTGCGGGATGGCCCGCGACGAGGCCGGGCTGCGCCGGGCGCTGGCCCGCATCCCGCAGCTGCGGGAGGAGTTCTGGCGGCGCGTCAAGGTCCCGGGCAGCGGGGCCGAGCTCAACCAGGCGCTGGAGAAGGCCAACCGGCTGGTCGACAACCTGGAGCTGGCCGAGCTGATGTGCCTGGACGCGCTGCACCGCACCGAGTCCTGCGGCGGTCACTTCCGCACCGAGAGCGCCACGCCCGACGGCGAGGCCGCCCGCCGCGACGAGGAGTTCTCCTACGCCGCCGCCTGGGAGTTCACCGGCACCGGGCGGGCGCCCGTGCTGCACCGCGAGGAACTCCACTTCGAACACGTCCACCCCACCCAGCGGAGCTACGCGTGAACCTCACCCTGCGCATCTGGCGCCAGCCCGGCCCGGACGCCCCCGGCTCCATGACCACCTATCAGGTCTCCGGCATCAGCCCCGACATGTCCTTCCTGGAGATGCTCGACACCCTCAACGAGGAGCTGATCCAGCGCGGCGAGGTGCCGGTGGCCTTCGACCACGACTGCCGCGAGGGCATCTGCGGCGCCTGCGGCATGGTCATCAACGGCCGCGCCCACGGCCCCGAGCGGACCACCACCTGCCAGCTCCACATGCGGCACTTCCGGGACGGCGACACCATCGACGTCGAACCCTGGCGGGCCGGCGCCTTCCCGGTGGTCAAGGACCTGGTGGTGGACCGCTCCGCCCTCGACCGCATCATCGGCTCCGGCGGCTACGTCACCGCCCCGACCGGCTCCGCCCCCGAGGCACACGCGACCCCGGTGCCGAAGGAGACCGCCGACCTGGCCTTCGAGCACGCCGAGTGCATCGGCTGCGGCGCCTGCGTGGCCGCCTGCCCGAACGGCTCCGCCATGCTCTTCACCGCCGCCAAGGTGGTCCACCTCAACGTCCTCCCGCAGGGCGCCCCCGAACGCTCCTCCCGGGTCCGGGCCATGGTCGACACCATGGACGCCGAGGGCTTCGGCGGCTGCACCAACACCGGAGAGTGCGCCACCGCCTGCCCCAAGGGCATCCCGCTGACCGGCATCTCCCTCCTCAACCGCGAACACCTGCGCTCGCTGCGCGGCTGACCGCCGTGGGCCGAGGAGGCGGTCCCCTTCCGGGCGATGACGGTGTCCGGTCGGCGTGCAGTTGCCGGGCCCCGATTGTGGCGCCTGGAGCGCACCGGTATCAACGGGCGGTGCCGGAGCACGGTGCGGCGACCTCGGCGAGTGAGGCGGGCCGTACGGTCCCCTCCGCGGGGCGCCGACTTGCGGAGGGTCCGGCTGGAGGCGGTGATGGGGGAGCAGGACCTTCACCCACCCATGCCCGCTCAGCCGGGCCGAGGAGGACCGATGTCGCATCACAAGTCGAACAAGGACGTCGAGGGCGATCCCGACACCGGCCACGGCCGTGGTCTGCCGCGCCGCCCGGACGAGGACGAACTGGAGGAGCGCACCGAGGAGGACCGCGAGGAGGTTGGTCTGCCCGCCGACGGGGAGAGGTCCGGAGAGGCGTAGCGGTCGGCCCGCCGAACGGGTCTCACGGTGGTCCGGAAGAGGGGCGTCCGCGGTGGCGGTCGCCCCTCGTTCGCGTGCCGGGCGGTCGGGGGCCGGGCGGTCGGGGGCTGGGTGGCCGATGAGAATGCCGTGAGATCCGGTGGGGCGGAAAACCTCCGCGGGAAGGCCGCTGACCTGCGGAGCAGTGGCGTACCGGGGTCTTGGAGGAGCGGTGGGCGGCCTGGTTTCACAGGGAACTGAGAGTTTCCGGTGACAGGGTCTGACTCCTCGGCGGCGAACGGCCGCCCGGTACCCCCGGAGAGGAGGCCGCGATGGCCGCCGCCCCGTCACGTCGTTTCCCGGTCGGAGCAGTTCCCGCCGCGGTGCTGTCCGTGGTCGGGCTCGGCGCCCTCGGTGTCTTGGAGCTCTGGTGGCAGGGGACCGGTTCGGTCACCGGGGCGGCCGGCTGGCTGACCGGGGCCGGGCGGATCACCGGGCTGCTGGCCGGGTACGCGGCGCCGGTGCTGCTGCTCCTGATGGCCCGCCTGCCGGTCCTGGAACGGGAGGTCGGCGCCGACCGGTTGGCCCGCTGGCACGCCTTCGGCGGGCGCTACCTGGTCGCGCTGGTCACCGCCCACCTGCTGACGGTGGTCTGGGGCTACGCGCTGACGGACGGTCAGGGCCTGCTCGGCGAAGGCGTGGAGATCGTGCTCCACTACCCCGAGATGCTCAAGGCCGCCCTCGGCACCGCGCTGCTGCTCGGCACCGGTGCCGTCTCCGCCCGGGCCGCCCGCCGCCGGATGTCGTACGAGACCTGGTACTTCCTCCACCTGGCCACCTACCTCTCCGTGGCACTGGCCTTCGGCCACCAGCTGGCCACCGGTGCCGACCTCGGCGGCGGCACCCCCGGCCGGGCCGCCTGGTACGTGCTCTACCTGGGCACCGCCGCCGCGCTCGGCTGGTACCGGCTGGCGCTGCCGTGGCTGCGGGACCGCCGGCACCGCCTGGTGGTGGCCGAGGTGCGGCCGGAGGGGCCGGGCGTGGTCTCGGTCTTCCTGACCGGCCGCCGGCTGGCCGAACTCCGCGCCGAGCCGGGCCAGTTCTTCCGACTGCAGTTCCAGGCGCCCGGGCTGCGCTGGGCCGCCAACCCCTACTCGCTCTCCGCGCCGCCGCACCCCGGCCACCTGCGCTTCACCGTGAAGGACCTGGGCGCCCACAGCGCGGCGGTGGCCGCGCTCCGCCCGGGCACCCGGGTCCGCGCCGAGGGCCCGTACGGCGCCTTCACCGCCCGGCTGCACCGGCGGCCCAGGGTGCTGCTGCTCGGTGCGGGCGTCGGGATCACCCCGCTGCGTGCGCTGTTCGAGACGCTGCCTGGCGAGGTGACCCTGGTGCAGCGGGCCCGCAGCCCCGAAGACCTGCTGTTCACCGGGGAGTTGGCGCTGATCGCCGCCCGCCGGGGCCGGGACGCCCGGGTGCACGCGCTGACCGGCACCCGGACCGAGGTCGGCGACCTCGGCGAGGCGCTGCACCGGCTGGTCCCGGACCTGGCGGACCACGAGGTCTACTTGTGCGGGCCCGGGGCGATGGCCGCGGAGGCCGTCCGGGCGCTACGGGCCGCCGGGGTGCGGGCAGACCGCATCCACCACGAGTCGTTCGCGTTCTGAGCATCCGACCCGACCCGAGCACCTGATCCGAGCACCTGAGGAGCCGTCATGCGCCGCGCCGTCGTCACCGGGAGCGCCACCGCCGCCGGGGTGATCCTGCTGCTCTCGCTGAAACCGCACGAGAGCACCCCGTCCGCCGCGATCGGCGCCGCCCCGGTGGCACCGGCCGCCGGACCGACCGGGGCGGCCACCGACGCCTCGGCCGCCACCCGCTCGGTCACCGGTGACGCGGTCGACACCCGGTACGGGCCGGTGCAGGTCAAGGTCACCCTGGCGGGTGAGCGGATCACCGCTGTGGAGGCGGTCCGCTACCCGTCCGGGGACCGCCGCGACCGGGAGATCAACTCCTACGCGCTCCCCGTCCTCAACCAGGAGGCGATAGCGGCCCAGAGCGCCGGCATCGACGTGGTGACCGGGGCCACCTACACCAGCGACGGCTACACCCGCTCCCTGCAGAGCGCCCTCGACAAGGCGGGCGGGAGCGGGTCGTGAAGCACGCCGAGCACGTGATGGGGACGGTCTTCTCGGTCACCGTGCGGGACCCGGGCCCGCGCACCGCCGCCGCGCTGGAGCGGCTGGTGGCCCGCCTGCACGAGATCGACGCGCGCTTCTCGACCTACCGGGAGGACAGCGAACTGAGCCGACTGGCCCGGGGCGAGGCCGGGGTGACGGACTGTCACCCCGAACTGGCCGAGGTGCTGGCCCGCTGCGCGGAGACCGGCCGGGAGACCGACGGCTGGTTCTCCGCCCGCCCCGGCGGGCGGCTGGACCCGAGCGGCTGGGTCAAGGGCTGGGCGGTGGAGGAGGCCTGCCGGATCCTGCGGGACTCCGGCTCCGGCGAGCACTGTGTGAGCGGCGGCGGCGACGTCCAGACCGCCGGCGGTCCGTGGCGGATCGGGGTGGCCCACCCGCTGCGGCCTGGTGCGCTGGCGGCGGTGCTCACCGGCCGGAACCTGGCCGTGGCCACCTCCGGGACGGCGGAGCGCGGCGCCCACGTCCTCGACCCGTTCACCGGCCGCCCCGCCCTCGGCTTCGCCTCGCTGACCCTGGTCGGCGCCCCCGGTACCGGCCTGGCCCGTACCGACGCCTGGGCCACCGCCGTCTGCGCCATGGGCCCCGGCCCCGGCCTCGCCTGGGCCGAGGCCCGCCCGGAGGTGGAGGCCCTCGCCGTCCTCCCGGACGGCTCCCGGCTCCGCACCCGCGGCCTGGCCCGCCACCTGCCGCCCGCCGCCCCGACGGCCTGGACCCTGCGGGGCGCGGTCTGTGCGTTCCGGGGATGACGGGGGGTCAGGCCGGGCCCGGGTCCTCGTCCGGGGTCCAGTCGGGGTGTTCGCGGGCGGCCCAGGTGCGGGTGACGGTGCCGGTGCGCATGCCGCGGCGGGCCTCCGGGTCCCTGACGGCCAGCCAGACGTGGGCGGTGACGGCGGTCGCCACGGCGGTGGCCAGCCAGTCGTGGACGAAGGTGGCGCCGGTGCGCCACGCGAGCGGGGCGAGGCCGGTGAACCACATCAGCAGGCCGGTGCCGAGCATCACCAGGACCGCTCCGGCGGTGAAGGCCGCGTACAGCTTCTGCCCGGCGTTGAACTTGCCCGCGGGGCGGTGGGGCGAGCCGTGCCGCACGCCGCGCAGCCAGGCCCGGTCCACCGCCGTGAAGCGGTTGAGCCGGGTGAGGTCGGCGCGCAGGGCCCGGGAGACCAGGCCGAGCAGGAGCGGCACCGGGAGCAGCAGGCCGGACCACTCGTGGACGGTGCGCACCAGCCCGCGGCGGCCGACCAGTTGGGCCAGCGACGGGAGGTAGAGGGCGGCGGCCGTGGCCAGGCAGGTGAGCATCAGGGCGGCGGTGGCCCGGTGCACCCGCCGCTGGGCGGAGGTGAAGCGGCGGACCCGCTCGGGCACCTGATCGGGCTGCCGGTCGGGCTCAGGAGGTCGGGGCATCGTCACGTCCGTTCGAGCGGCCGACCCAGGCGTCGGTCTCGTAGCCGCGGCGCTCCCAGAAGCCGGGTTCGACGGCGGGGGTGAGGGTGATCCCGGACAGCCACTTGGCGGACTTGTAGAAGTACATCGGCGCCACGTACAGCCGCACCGGCCCGCCGTGCTGGTGCGTGACCGGCGCGTCCTGCATCCGTAGCGCCAGCAGGACGTCCTCCCGGCGGGCCTGATCGAGCGTCAGGCTCTCGGTGTAGGCGCCGTCGAAGCAGCTGAACCGGACGGCGCCGGCACCCGCCCGCACCCCGGCGGCGTCCAGCAGGTCGGCCAGCCGGACGCCCTCGAAGCTGGTCTCGGGCACCCGCCAGCCGGTCACGCACTGGACGTCCCGGACGATCCGGCGCTGCGGCAGGGCCTGGAGTTCGGGCAGCCGGTAGACGGCCGGGCGGTCCACCAGGCCGTCGACGGTCAGGGCGTAGTCGGCGGCGGTGCGGGGCCGGACCGAGTCGACCACCGAGTAGTAGCGGAAGCCGCTCGCCCCGGGGAGCAGGCCGGTCACCCCGGTCGGGTCCCCGGCGACCACGGCCTCCACGCCGCGCTGCAGCCAGGGCCCGGCCGCGACCCCGGCCGCGCCGAGCCCGAGCATGGCCAGTACCACCCGCCGCCCGACCGGGGCTCCCCGGCCGTCGGCTCCGCTGTCGTCCGTCATGCCCCCGATTCGACCAGCTCACCGGGCCCGTGACCAGGCCCGGGGGGCGGGCGTCAGACTTCCGTCATCTCTTCGACGCGCGCCCGCCGTCCCGTTCACCGCTCCGGGCCCGGCGGGCGGCGCCCCAGACAGCGGCGAGGGCGGTCACGGCCGCGATCCCGGCCAGCAGGAGCAGCCAGTTGCGCAGGTAGGGCAGCGGGAGGACGGAGGGGTTCCCGTGGTCCTCCCCGGCCCGCAGGACGGCCGGCACCGCGACCGCGCTGACCGCCGCGGCCACCGTCAGCCCGGCCCGTACCGCCGGGAGTCGAGTGAGCAGCGCCCCCGCGAGCAGGACCAGCGGCACCCAGAGCCCGTCGTGGAGCACCACCGCGCCGGCCGACCAGAGCAGCACGTCCAGCGGATCGGTGATCTGAGGGTCGGTCAGCAGCCCGTACACGCCGTAGCCGAGCAGCAGGGCACCGGCCGTGCCGGTGGCCAGGCGCAGCGCCCTCATCCGAGCACCTCGATCCGGGAGACCCACTTGGTCTGGAGGACGCCGGGGCGGTTGGGGGCGATGACCCGGGCCGGGTAGCCGTGGTCGGCGTCCAGCACCTGGCCGTTGACGGACAGGGCGAGCAGGGTGAGCGGGTCGCGGGCGTGGACGGGCTCCATGGTGGTGACGGCGTAGGGGCCGTCGGCCTCCAGGGAGACGATCCGCAGCCGGGCGTCGGCGGCCACGCCCGCGCGGTCGAGCAGATCGCGCAGCCGCACCCCGGTCCAGTCGGCGGAGGCGCTCCAGCCCTCGACGCAGGCGATCGGCAGCCGCACGGTGTGCTGAGGGAGCGTCAGCAGCTCGGCCCGGGAGAGCCGGAGCGGGTGGCGGCCGTCGACGGTCAGCCGCCAGTCGGCGGGGACGGTGGTGGTGCCGGCCTGGGCGGCGGTGCGGTTGACGGGCAGGCCCTGCGGCCCGAGGTCGGGACGGCGCGGGGCGAACAGGTCGAGGCCGCGCAGCCAGGGGACGGTCTGCCCGGCGGTGGTGACGGTGACGGCCGCGACCGAGGCGGTGACGGTGGTGAGGAAGGCCCGGCGGCCCGGCAAGGGGACGCGGGGGCGCCACCAGTGCTCGGCGATGGTGGCGGCCTTGGCGGCGAGGTGCAGCAGCAGGGCCCCGGTGATGGTCCAGCCGAGCCAGAAGTGGGTCTGCCGGAACGGGAACGGCCACGGGTACCACTGGAGCGTGTTGAGCAGTCCGGTGAACAGCTCCAGCAGGGTCGCGGCGACCAGCACGGCGATGGCCAGCCGCTCCAGCAGGTGCCGCAGGCTGCGGGCTGGCGGCCACTCGAAGAGCTTCGGGTACACCGTCCAGAGCTTGGCGCCGAGCAGCGGCACGGCCGCCGTCCCGGCGATCACGTGCAGCCCCTGGGTCACCCGGTAGCCGTTCACCGGACGGCTCGTCAGGTGGTCGCGCAGCCAGCCCGGCGGGTCCTGGAGGGCGTGGCTGAGCAGGCCGCTCAGGAAGCAGAGCACGATCGCGGCCCCGAGCCAGCGGCCGATGACCACGGCGCCGCGCGGTTCGTGCAGCGGGGACCGGAAGGTGCCCTCGCGCAGCGGTCCGATCCGCAGGACGTCCGGCGGCTGCGGCAGGGGCAGGTCGAACCGGCGGGAGGCGCCGCCGGTGGTGGTGTCCTTCATGCCTTCATGAGAGCGCCGATCCGGCGGCTGCGGTGGGTGCGACATGCTTACGGAAGTCCTACGGCGGCTCGCGGCTACGGTCCGCACCGGTGCGGCGGTGGCACGCTGACGGAGTGTCCGACACCCAGCGCCTCGCCGGCCCCGCCCGCTCCGTCCGCCCGGCCCGCCCGGTCTGGCCCGCCGTCCTCGCCCTGGCGGCGCTGGTCGCCGCACTGGCCGCCACGGTGCGGGGCGGCGGCACGCTCGGCGAGCGCGGCGGGCTGTACGGCTGGTACGCCCTCGACGGGGCGCTCTTCGCGCTCGCCGTCGCCCTGCTGCGCCGGGTGCCGCCGGGGCCGGTGGCCCGGGTGGCGCTGGCGGGCAGCGTCGCCGTCGCGCTGACCGGGCTGCTGGCTCCGCCCCGCACCAGCGACGACGCCTACCGCTACCTGTGGGACGGCCGGGTGCAGGCCGCCGGGATCTCCCCGTACGACCACGCCCCGGACGCCCCCGCGCTGGCCGGGCTGCGGGCCCGCGCGCCCGAGCTCTTCCCGCCCGGCGGCCCCTGCGCGGGCTGGGACGAACGGCGGACCTCGGCGGGCGAGTGCAGCAAGGTCAACCGGCCGTCCGTGCACACCATCTACCCACCGGTGGCCGAGGGTTGGTTCGCCGGGCTGTACGCGCTCGGCGGCCGGTACGGGGTGCGGGCCGCCCAAGTCGGCGGCGCGCTGCTGGCGGTGGCCACCACGGGCGCGCTGCTGCTGGTGCTGCGGCGGACGGACGCCGGGCCGCCGTGGCGGGCCGCGCTCTGGGGGTGGTGTCCGGGGGTGGCGGTGTGGGCGGTGAACGACGCGCACGTCGACGCGCTCGGGGCGCTGCTGCTGGTGGCCGGGCTGGCGGCGGCGCGGCGGGGCCGGGCGGTGCTCGGCGGCGGGCTGCTGGGGCTCGCGGTCGCCACCAAGCTGGTACCGGCGCTGGCCCTGCCCGGTGCGCTGTCGGGCGTGTTCGCCCGGTGGCCGCGCCCGCGTGACCTGGTGTTGCCGCTGGCGGCGGTGGTCACCTTCGCCCTCTCCTACCTGCCCTATCTGGCGGCCTCGGGCGGCGCGGTGCTCGGCTACCTGCCGGGCTACCTGCGGGAGGAGGGCTACCAGCAGGACGGCTTCGACCGCTTCGGGCTGCTGCGGCTGGTGCTGCCGGACCGACTGGCGGCGGTGGCAGGCGTGTTGGTGATCCTGGCGGCCGTGGCGTGGGTGCTGTTCCGGGGCGATCCGCAACGGCCGTGGAGCGGCGCCCTGGTGGTGACCGGGACGGCGCTGCTGGTGGTCGCCCCGGCCTACCCCTGGTACGGGCTGCTGGTGGTGGCGCTGGTCGCGTTGGACGGGCGCTGGGAGTGGCTGGCCGTTCCGGCCGCCGCCCAGATGCTCTACCTGACGGGTGGTCAGGCGCAGCAACCGGCTTACGGGGCCGCGCTGTTGGTGGTGCTGGCCGGAGCGGTGGCGCGACGCCGGCCCCGGGTCAGCTCCGCCGCAGGGCGGTGAAGCGGCGGCCGTCGGCGGTCCAGCGCTCGGTCTCCACCAGCCCGGCCGGCCGGGCGCACCGGGCGAGCGCCTCGGCCCCCAGCCGGGCCCAGCGGAACGGCGGCCCGGTCCGCCCGTCGCCGTCCTCGATCCGCACCAGCAGCCGCTCGTCCACCTCCACCGGCTCCACCTCGGCTATCAACAGCCCTCCGGGGACGAGCAGTTGGGCCACCCGGTCCAGCAGGGCGGCCGGGTCGCCGCCGATGCCCAGATTGCCGTCGGCCAGCAGCACCGTGCCCCAGCGGCCCTCGCCGGGCAGCCGGTCGAAGACCGAGCGGCACAGGGCGCTGCCGCCCAGCCCCCGGGTGCGGGTGACGGCCGCCTCGGTCAGGTCCACACCGAGGGCCGGGACACCGGTGGCCAGCAGTTCGGCGACCAGGCGCCCCGGGCCGCAGCCGACGTCCAGGGCCGGTCCGCCCCGGTGCCGGCAGCGCTCCAGCACCGTCCGGTCGGCCCGGTCGGGCGGCGCGCACCAGCGCTCCACCTCCAGCCGGTGCCGGGAGCCGTCCTCGCGGCGCAGCCAGAGCGGCCCGCGCCCGGTGCGGACCGCCCGGGTGAACGGGTCGTCGATCCACGGCCGGGCCGGGGTCCCGCAGGCGGTCGCCGTGGTCCCGCCGCCGGTCACCGCTGCGCCCGGGCGGCGGCGGTGATCCCGGACAGGCGCGCGGCGAAGCGGCTGCCGGGTGCGGTGGCGGCGACCTCGGCGGCGGTCGCGGCGTCGTCCACGTCGGTGAGCCGCGGCAGCCGGTGGACGCGCAGCCCGGCCCGGTCCAGCCGCTCCAGCAGCGCCGCACCGGTGTGCGGGGTGGACATCGGGACGCCGAGCAGCAGCCGGCCGGCGAGCGCCTCGGCGGGCCGGGCCAGGCCGAGCGCCCAGAAGCCGCCGTCGGAGGCCGGGCCGTACCAGGCGTCCACCCCCGCGCGGGCCCCGGGAGCCAGCGGGGCGGCCAGGGTCGCGGCCTCCACCTGCGGGGTGTCCATGCCGAGCAGCAGGGCGGGGGCGCCGGCCGGGGCGTGCCCGAACGCCGCCGTCAGCCGCTGGTCGAGCCCGCCGCCGGCCTGCGGCACCACCCGCCAGCCGCCTGGCAGCCACCCACCCGGCTCGCCCTCCAGGACCAGCACCCGCGCCCCGGCCGGCACGGTGGAGAGGGTGGCCAGCGTGTCGGCGAGCGCCGCCTCGGCCAGCTCGGCCGCCTGACGGTGCGTGAACGCGGGGGTGAGCCGGGTCTTGACCCGGCCAGGGACCGGGGCCTTGGCGAGCACCAGCAGGGTCGGCGGCGGTGCGGCGAGGACCGCCCGCATGTCGTGGACGGCCTGCCGGGTGCCGCGCAGCGTCCCGGTCACCTTCGAACGCCCGGACCGGGGAAGGTAGTTCACCTCGGTCTCGGCGATCCGCATCCCGGCCGCCGAGGCGGCCAGGACCATCTCCAGCGGGTATCCCGAGCGCCGGTCCGCCAGCCCGAGGGCCAGCAGCCGCTCCCGCCGGGCGGCCCGCATCGGTCCCAGGTCGTGCAGCGGCGCACCGGTGCGGGCCCGCAGCCGCCGGGCCAGCTCGGCGTTGGCCAGCCGGGCGTGCAGCGGCCAGGCCCCGGCGGTGGTCGGCCGCCGCCGGCCGAGCACCAGATCGGCGGCACCCGCCAGCACCGGCTCCAGCACCCGGGGCAGCTGGCCCGGGTCCAACGAACCGTCACAGTCCAGGAAGCACACCAACTCCGCCGTGGCGGCCGAGAGTCCGGCATGGCAGGCGGCGCCGAAGCCGCGCTGCGGCGCGTGCACCACGGTGGCGCCCAGGCCGGCGGCGATGGCGGCCGAGCCGTCGGTGGAGCCGTTGTCCACCACGATCGGCCGCCACCCGACGGGCATCCGGCCCAGGACCCAGGGCAGTGCGGCGGCCTCGTCCAGACACGGCAGCACCACGTCGACGGAGGCGGGGAGGGAGGGAGTGGTCACCCGTTTCACGCTAGTGCCGGACACCGCCCCCGGCCCGCCGCGACCTGCTTACGGAAGTGCTACGCGCTGCGAGCCCGTCCTCCCGGGCGGCGGTCACAGCGCCTACGCTCACCACGTGAACCTGCCTGCCCCCGCCCCGGCTGCCCCCGCCGCCGCCCGGATCCTCGTGGTCGACGACGACCCGACCGTCGCCGAGGTCGTCGCCGGATACCTGCTGCGCGCGGGTTTCCTGGTCGACCGCGCCGCCGACGGGCCGGCCGCCCTCGCGGCCGCCGCCGCCCACCGGCCCGACCTGGTCGTCCTCGACCTGATGCTCCCCGGCATCGACGGCCTGGAGGTCTGCCGGCGGCTGCGCGAGCGGCCCGACGGCGCCGGCCTGCCGGTCGTGATGCTCACCGCCAAGGGCGACGAGGCCGACCGGGTGCTCGGCCTGGAGCTCGGCGCGGACGACTACGTCACCAAGCCGTTCAGCCCCCGCGAGCTGACCCTGCGGGTCCAGTCGGTGCTGCGCCGCGGCGCCGCCCGCGCCCCGCAGCCCGCCGTGCTGGCCGCGGGCGACCTGCTGCTCGACCCGGCCGGGCGCCGCTGCTACCGCGCTGGGCGCGAACTCGCCCTCACCTTGCGGGAGTTCGACCTCCTGGAGTTCCTGCTGCGCCACCCCGGCACGGCCTTCTCCCGGGAGGAGCTGATGCGGCGGGTCTGGGGCTGGGAGTTCGGCGACCGCTCCACCGTCACCGTCCACATCCGCCGGCTGCGCGAGAAGATCGAGGACGACCCCGCCACCCCCGGGCTGATCACCACCGTGTGGAGCGTCGGCTACCGCTTCGACCCGACAGGGAGCTGACCCACCGTCATGAAGGACCTCCTGCTCATCGCCGCCTACGCCGCCCTCGGGGCCGGCGCCGCCGCCCTGCTGGGCTGGCCGGCCGTCCGCGCGCTGCGACGGCGCTCGGTGGCACTCTCGCTGTTCGCCGTCGCCGTGGTCACGGTGCTGGCCATGGCCTCCGGCACCACCGCCGTGGCCCAGGCGATGTTCCTCTCCGAGCACGACCTCGGCGTGGTGATGACGGTGCTGGCCATAGGCGCGGTGGTCTCCCTGCTGGCCGCCGCCGTGCTCGGCCGGCAGGCCGTCAGCGGCAGCCGGGCCCTGGCCGTCGCCGCCCGGACCGTCGGCAGCGACGGCGGATTCGCCGCGCCCTCCGGGCCCCTCAACGCCGAACTCGCCCAGCTCAGCGCAGAGTTGGCCGCTACCAGCGCGAGGCTCGCCGAATCCCGCCGTCGCGAGCAGACCCTGGAGGCCTCCCGGCGGGAGCTGATCGCCTGGATCTCCCACGACCTGCGCACCCCGCTGGCCGGGCTGCGCGCCATGGCCGAGGCGCTGGAGGACGGCATCGCCGAGGACCCGGACCGCTACCACCGCCGGATCGGCGCCGAGGTCGACCGGCTCACCGGGATGGTCGACGACCTCTTCGAACTCTCCCGGCTCCAGGCCGGAGCGCTCCACCTCACCCCCTCCCGGATCTCCTGCTTCGACCTGGTCGGGGACGCCCTCGCCTGCGCCGACCCGCTCGCCCGCGAGCGCGGCGTGCGGCTGCTGGGCGGGCAGGTCGACCCCGCGCCGGTGGAGGTCGACGGCCGGGAGGTCTCCCGGGCGCTGGGCAACCTGCTGGTCAACGCGATCCGCTCCACCCCCGCGGACGGCGTGGTCGCGGTCACCGCCAGCCGGCAGGCCGACGAGGTGGTGCTCGCGGTCACCGACGCCTGCGGCGGCATCCCGGAGGAGGACCTCCCCCGGGTGTTCGAGACCGGCTGGCGCGGCAGCAGCGCCCGCACCCCGCACCTGCTCGGCGGCGCCGACGGGGCCGAACGCGCCGGTGGCGGCGCGGGGTTGGGCCTGGCCATCGTCCGCGGCATCGCCGAGGCCCACGCGGGCAGCGCCACCGTGTCCAACGTCGACGGCGGCTGCCGCTTCGAGATCCGCCTCCCCACGGCGGGGCGTCCGGTCTGACCCCGGGGCTGCTGCCGGCGGGTTGGTCCGCGCCTTCGGCGGGGCCGCGCCGCACCTGGTCGAACCGCTCCGCGCCCGGCGCCGGGCGGTCGGACATTCGCCCTAACGGCCTTGTGCTTTCCGAGTTCTGACCATCCGTCGGTCAGCGGCGGGGCCGGCGGCCGCGCGCCCGGGCCGGCCGCCGGTCAGCCCGAGGCCGCCGGTGCGGCGCCGCGCTGCGGGGCGGCGGCGAACTCCGCCATTCCCTCGGCGAAGCCGACCTGCGGCTGCCAGCCCAACTCCCGTCGCAGGCGGGCGGAGTCGGCGGTGACGTGCCGGACGTCGCCGAGCCGGAACCGGCCGGTGACCACCGGCGGGGGGCCGTCCGTCGCCGTGGCGAGGGCCGCCGCCATCTGTCCGACGGTGTGGGGCTCCCCGCTGCCGACGTTGTAGACCCGGGCGGTGCCGTCCGGGCGGTCCGCCACCGCCGCGAGGGCGGCGGCGTTCGCCCCGGCCACGTCGTCCACGTGCACGAAGTCCCGCCGCTGGCCGCCGTCCTCGAAGACCTGCGGGGCCTCGCCCCGGGCGAGGGCGGAGCGGAAGAGCGAGGCGACGCCCGCGTACGGGGTGTCCCGGGGCATCCCCGGGCCGTAGACGTTGTGGTAACGGAGCGTCAGGACCCGTCCGCCGCAGGCCCGGGCCCAGGCGGAGGCCAGGTGCTCCTGGGCGAGTTTGGTGGCGGCGTAGACGTTGCGGGGGTCGGTGGGTGCGTCCTCGGTGACCAGGCCGGGGCGGAGCGGCTCGCCGCACTCGGGGCAGGGCGGCTCGAACCGTCCGGCCGAGAGGTCCGCCACTCGGCGCGGACCGGGGGCGACCCCGCCGTGCTCGGCGCAGTCGTACCGGCCCTCGCCGTACACCACCATCGATCCGGCGAGCACCAGGTCCCGCACCCCACGCCGGGCCATCGCGGCCAGCAGCACGGCCGTCCCCAGGTCGTTGCAGCCCACGTACTCGGGGGCGTCCTCCAGGTCCACCCCCAGCCCGACCATCGCGGCCTGGTGGCACACCGCCGTCACCCCGTCGAGCGCCCGCTCCACCGCCGTCCGGTCCCGGACGTCCGCGTGGACGAACTCCTCGATCCCGGCGGGCAGTTCGGGGTGGCGCCCGGGGGCGCCGTGCGCGGCGGGGAGCAGCGCGTCCAGCACCCGCACCCGGTGCCCCTGCGCCACCAGCCGGGTGGCCACGGCGGAACCGATGAACCCGGCGCCGCCGGTCAGCAGAATGTCCATGCCCGGACGCTACGCCCGGAGGCGGCCCGGCTCGGGGAACCAGGGCGGGACGTCAGCAAGCCGTAAGGGTTCAGGTGCGCGGTCAGGCGCTCCGCTTGCTCCGCGCGTAGTGCCGGGCGGCCCGGGCGCGGTTGCCGCAGGCCGGTGAGCACCACTCGCGGCGGGGGTGGTCCTTGACGAAGTACAGGACGCAGCCGGGGGCTTCGCAGGCGGTCACCTTGTCCAGGTCGGGGCCGGAGAACAGGTCGACGGTCTGCTGGGCGACCTCGGTGAGGGCGGCGCCGACCGGGTCGGAGGCGGTGCGGGTGGCGGCGACGGGGTCGCTGCCGTCCCAACTCAGCTCCCGCCAGCGCGGAGTGGTGCGGACCTGCCGGTTGACGGTCTCGACCGCCTCCTGCGGCGGGCGGGTGCGGTGGGCGGCGGCGTCGGTGAGCAGCCGGACCGCGTCGCGCAGCCGGCGGGTGGCGTCCAGCGCGTCCGGGCCGACCGTCAGCAGGTCCTGGTCGGGGATGGCCTCGGTGAAGCGTGCGCGGTTGTCGCGCAGCCAGGCGGCCAGGTGCTCGGTGGTCCGGAGCCCGTCCACGAAGCGGCCGCGGACGGCGTAGGTGGCGTTGGCCAGCTCGATGGTGAGGGGCTCGCCGAGTAAGGGCGCCCCGCCGCTCTCAAGGTCGTCGACACTCATGCTTCTCACGGTATCCGCGACCGTGACCCGTGAGAAGCCCGTACCTCACATGCCACCGGCCGTCAGGCGGGCCGGAGTTCGCGCTCCAGGGCGGCCAGCGCGAAGGCGTCGGGGGAGGCCTGCTGCCAGCGGGGGCGGCCGAACATGATGTCGGCGGAGATGCCGTTGAGCATGGCGACGGCGCGGATGGTGAAGTCGACCGGGTCGACGGGGGCGAACTCGCCGCGGGACCGGCCCTCGCGGACGACGGCCTCCAGGCGGGCGTCCCAGGTGTCGGAGAGTTCGGTGAGCAAGTGCCGGTCGGCGTCGTCGTGCTGACGGGCGAACATGTGGGTCCACAGGCCGTAGCGCTCGTCGCCCTGCCGGCGCGGGAGGTAGTAGCGGACGAAGAGGGCCAGCTTCTCGCCGGCGCCTGCGGCCCGCCCGGCGGCCTCCTCGAAGCGGGCGCCGAGGTCGGCCTCGCTCCAGGCGAGGACCTCCAGCAGGAGCCGGTCCTTGCGGCCGAAGTGGTAGAGGATGTGGCCGGTGCTCATGCCGGCTCGGGCCGCGATGTCGGCCATCCGCACACCGGCCGGGCCCTTCTCGGCGATGGCCGCGATGGCGGCCCGCATCGCCTTCTCGCGCGCCTCGTCGCCGCTCGGCTGACGCTTCCTCTCGACCATGGCCCCATCCCCGGTTCCGTCGTTCTAGACCGTTAGTCTAGACTGAAAATCTAGTCAGTACGATTCCTCTGCCCCGACCTGCCAGGAGAGACCCGCAATGACGCGCGGATTCGATGTTGTGGAAGCCGGTATCGCCAGCCTGCGCGCGGCGCTGGAGAAGGGCGAGACCACCTCGGTCGAGCTGCTGGACGCGTACCTCGCGCGGATCGAGGCGTACGACCGCCCCGGCACCGCCACCGCGCTCAACTCCATGGTCGTGATGAACCCCGCGGCCCGCGCCGAGGCCGAGGCCTCCGACGCGCGCCGCGCCCGCGGCGAGACGCTCGGCCCGCTGGACGGCATCCCGTACACCGCGAAGGACAGCTACCTCGCCGAGGGCCTGACGGCGGCGGCCGGTTCGCCCGCCTTCGAGCACCTGGTGGCCCAGCGCGACGCCTTCGCGATCGAGCGGCTGCGGGCCGGCGGGGCGGTGCTGATCGGCCTGACCAACATGCCGCCGATGGCCAACGGCGGCATGCAGCGCGGGGTCTACGGCCGCGCCGAGAGCCCGTACAACGCCGAGTGGCTGACCAGCGCCTACGGCTCCGGCTCCTCCAACGGCTCGGGCACCGCCACCGCCGCCTCCTTCGGCGCCTTCGGCCTCGGCGAGGAGACCTGGTCCTCCGGCCGTGCCCCGGCCTCCAACAACGCGCTCTGCGCCTACACGCCCAGCCGCGGCGTCATCTCGGTGCGCGGCAACTGGCCGCTGGTGCCGACCATGGACGTCGTGGTCCCGCACACCCGCACCATGGCCGACCTGCTCGAACTGCTGGACGTCGTGGTGGCCGACGACGCGGAGACCCGCGGCGACCTGTGGCGCGCCCAGCCCTGGGTGGAGCTGCCGGCCGCCTCCGAGGTCCGCCCCGCCTCCTACCCCGCGCTCGCCCCCGCCGACGCCGCGGCCGCGCGCGCCGCGCTGGCCGGCAAGCGGGTCGGCGTTCCGGCGATGTACGTCAACGCCGACCCGGAGGCCGGCACCAACCCCGAGGGCGGCATCGGCGGCCAGACCGGGCAGCGGGTGGAGACCCGCGCCTCGGTGATCGCCCTGTGGGAGGCCGCCCGCCGCGACCTGGAGGCGGCCGGCGCCGAGGTGGTCGTGGTCGACTTCCCGGTGGTGTCCAACTACGAGGCGGACCGCCCGGGCGCGCCCTCGCTGTTCACCCGCGGGTTCGTCGGCCGGGACTTCCTCAAGGTCGAGATCGAGGACCTCTCCGCCTGGGCCTGGGACGACTTCCTGCGCGCCAACGGCGACCCGGCCCTGCCGAGCATCGCCGAGGTGGACGCCGACCGGATCTGGCCCAAGCACCAGGGCGAACTCCCGGACCGCTACGCCGGTTTCGACGACACCATCGGCGACTACCCGCGCTTCGTGAAGGAGCGCCCGTACGCCTCCTTCACCGACATGCCGCACCTGGAGCAGGGCCTGCGCGGCCTGGAGGAGACCCGCCGGGTCGACCTGGAGCAGTGGATGGACGGGCTCGGCCTGGACGCGGTGGTCTTCCCCGCGCTGGCCGACGTCGGCCCGGCCGACATGGACGTGAACGAGGCCTCCGCCGGGCTCGGCTGGCGCAACGGCGTCTGGGTCGCCAACGGCAACCTGGTGCCCCGTCACCTCGGCATCCCGACCGTGACCGTGCCCATGGGCACCATGGCCGACACCGGCATGCCGGTCGGCCTGACCTTCGCGGGCCGCGCCTACGACGACAACGCCCTGCTCGCGCTCGGCGCCGCCTTCGAGGCGACCGGCGCGCGGCGGACGGAGCCGGGGCGCACCCCGCGCCTGGAGGCCTGACACCCGGCGGTGCGGTGACGCTCCCTCAGGCGGGCGTCACCACACCGCCTTCTTTCCGTCCTCCGTCGCCTGCTGTCAGGGCGTTTCGCGGTGGATCCGGCCACGGGGCGTCGGCGGCAGGTGATATGACGGTGCGGAGCCTGGAGGTGGTCCGTCATGACCCGGTACAGCGTCGATCCCGTTCGGTACGAGCTCATCGCCACCTGGGGGAGCGGGGAGGGGGACTTGGCCGCCAGGGTCGCCGCCGTCCCGGTGGGCACCGACCTGGCGGGCCTCTCGCGGCTGGCCAGCGTGCTCACCCAGCTCTCCTCCGCCGCCTGGTACACCTACACCCACCCGGCCGGCGCCGCGGACTCCCTGGAGCCGGGCACCGAGGGCTGGCACCGCGAGCGCGAGCGCACGGCCTTCGAGGAGGTCGCGCAGGCGGTGGCCGAGCCGCACCTGCCGCACGGCGGCTCGATCACCGTCTCCTCCAGCCCGCTGGTGGAGAACGCCAACCGGATCGGCCGGGCCCTGCTGGCGCTCGCCGTACCGGAGTTGACCGAGGCCGTCCGGGCCGAGGTGCGGGGCGAGCTGGCCGCGGTGGAGGCGGCCGAGCTGGGGGACCTCGGCGGCCGGGCGCAGCAGGCCGTGCTGCTCTCCCGCGAGGACGCCTCCCCGGTCCAAGTGGCCGCCGCCGACCGGCTGTTGGAGGGGAACCCGTTCGGCCCCGCCGCGCTCTTCTCCGAGGTGGACCCGACCGCCGCGGCGGTGGCCGCCGCGCACTGGCTGGCCGCCGCGGCCGAGGCGGCCGCCGCCGTCTCCGGCCACCCGGTCGCCGACGTGGTCCGGGAGGCGGACGCCGTCGAGTCCCTGCCGTACGAGACGCCGACGCTGGTCCTGGAGCTGATCGAGGCCGGGGCCTCCCCGTACGACGTGGTCACCGGCCTGGTGCGGCACGCCCTGCGGGTGGCCGACGGGGTGCTGCCGGATCCGGCGGCCTTCCGCGAACAGCTGGAGGAGGCCGAGGAGTTGCTCGCCGCCTACGCGGAGGAGGACGAGGACGAGGACGACGAGGGCCCCGAGCTGCGGCTGACCCCGCTCGACCCGAAGCGCCCGGCCCGGGACTTGCTGGAGGACCTGCTCACCGGCATCCAGGGCTGCTGGCTGCTGCACGACGAGTACGCCGAGCCGCTGGAGGAGGCGCTGGAGGAGGCGGAGGAGGAGGCGGCGGACGGGGACGGCGAGGGGGCGGAGCGGCGGCAGCACCGGTCCCGGGAGGGCTTCGCCGCGCTGGTGCGGGCCGTCGCCGCTCAGCACCACGACCGGTTGGTCTGACCCGCGTCGGGCGCCGGCCTTGTGTCCCCTATCGAAAATCGATAGATTCCCATCGTTGATCGATGGAGGGATGAGTCATGGGACGGTTCACCGTGCGCGCCCTGCGTGCCGTGCTCGGGGTGGTGTTCACCGGAACGGTGCTGCTCCAGGTGTTGATGCTCTGGACGCTGATCAGCGGGAGCGACCCGGAGGACGGGTCGGTGCCGCTGACCGCGTTCCGGGTGATCGTGGTGCTGGGGACGGGCGCCGCCCAGGTGGCGCTGTACTGCGTCTGGCGGCTGGTGGCGATGGTGCGGCGCGGCACCGTGTTCTCGCACGCGGCCTTCCGCTACGTGAACGGGGTGATCGGCTCGGTCGTGAGCGTCGCCCTGCTCTGGTTCGTGGTCACCGCGGTCAACGCGCCGGGGCAGCGGGACGACCCGGGGGTCACCGTGATCATGGCCGGGATCGGCCTGGGGATCCTCGGGGTCGCGCTCGTGGTGCTCGTGCTCCGGATGCTGCTCGCCCAGGCCACCGAGCTGCGGGCCGAGCTGGACGAGGTGATCTGATGCCGATCGTGGTCGACATCGACGTGATGCTGGCCCGCCGCAAGATGTCGGTGGGCGAGCTCGCGGACCGGGTCGGGATCACGCCGGCCAACCTCGCGGTGCTCAAGAACGGCCGCGCCAAGGCCGTCCGCTTCGCGACCCTGGCCGCGCTCTGCGAGGCACTCGGCTGCCAGCCCGGCGACCTGCTGCGCTGGGAGTCCGACGACGAGGCCCTCGGCGGCTGACCGGCCCCCGGCGGCGCCGGGCCGGGCCACTCGCGGCCTGACCCGGCGTCAGGGAGGCTCAGAGCACGCGCACCTGCTGGGCCTGCGGACCCTTCGGGCCCTGGCCGACCTCGAACTCGACCCGCTGGCCCTCCTCCAGGCTGCGGAAGCCGGTGGTCTGGATCTCCGAGAAGTGCACGAAGACGTCCGGCCCGCCACCGTCCTGCTCCAGGAAGCCGAACCCCTTCTCCGCGTTGAACCACTTGACCGTGCCCTGTGCCATCCCGCGTGCCCTTCTCGTGCCCACGCCCGGAGCGTGGTGATTGGCGACGATCATCCCCGGCGGCCCGGGCCGGAAACCCCGATGGCACGGGCCGCCCCCTTCCGGACCAGTCGGCGGCCCCGGTGGCGGTTGTCCTACGACCGGGGCTTCCGCGTGGTGCCGGTCCGCCGGACGGGGGCCGGTCGTGACCATGGCCACCGGAGGCGCGCTCCGGTCGGGCGGGGTGCGTACGAACCCAGTGCTCCGGAGAAGAGGTACCCCCATGCGCCGAGGAACGTCCGTCCTGGCCGGTGTCGCGATGCTCACCGGCCTGCTCGCGGCCCCCGCCGCCGCTGCCGCACCGGCCGAGGCCCCCTACGCGCGGGCCGCGGCGCACGTCCTCGGGAACGGCACGGTGGTCACCGGGAAGAACGTGGACTCCACCACCCGCCGGGAGGCCGGCGTCTACTGCGTGCACGTCTCCGACCCCTCCACCGACCTGGCGAACGCCGCCGTCCTCGAACGGGTCGACCGCACGGTCTGACGGTGGCAGGCCTGTCGAAAGTCCGCCGCAGTTGAACGCCGACCGGCCGGCTGCCCGTTGGTCTGATGCCCTAAGGGCGACTTCCGGTGAACTCCCGCCGGATCGACGGCCCTTGGCTACGCTGTCCGCCGGTCGACGTCGACGGGAGTGGGGGCGGGGATGGCGGTGCTCGGTCCGCGGATGCGCGACGCGGTGCGCGAGGCGATCGGCGAGGCGATGGGCGGGCCCGAGTGGGGGCCGCCGTTCGACGCCCAACCGGAGGACTCCCTGCGGGAGCTGAGCCTGCGTCACCGCACGGCCGCCCTCGTGTACGGGGCGAGGGAGCGGCTCACCCCCGACCAGCCCGGGGGAGCGGCGGCCGTCGACGTGGAGACCGTCTACCTGGCGGCGAGCTATCACGCCGCCCGGCTCGCGCGCCTGCCGGGCGAGTCGCCCTGGGACGAGCCCGCGTTCGAGGCCCTCCTCGCGACCGTGCTCGCGGTCCGTCCCGAGGTGGTGCCCGCGGGCCTCCGCGAACTGGTCGAGGCGCACCCGCCGCGCCCGGCCCCCGCCCACGAGCTGCTCAACCTGGTCGCCGCCGGGCTGTACGAAGCCGCCGCCGAGGAGCGGGACGAGGCCGCCCTCGCCCTCGCAGTCGGACTGTTCGGCGAGGCCCTGGCCGGGGCAGCGGGCGGGAGCGCCGAGCCGTACGTCGCCTTCAACCTCGGCTCCGCCCTGCTGGCGCTGTCCCGCCTGGACGGCCCCACCCTCGACCCGGCCGGCCTGCGGCGGGCCGCCCTGCGACAACTGGACCGGGCCGTCGCCCTGTTGCCGCCGGACGATCCGGCCCGCGAGCCGATGCTGGCCGCCCTGGCGGAGGCCCGCGATCGATGAGCGGGGCTCATCAGCCCAGGAGATCGTCGATCTTGTTCGGCCGGATCGAGGCCGATGGGCTGACGGCACGACAGAAACCCTCGCCCGCACCGCTTCCGTCCGGGCCGCCGTCGACACCTCCCCGCCCCCGCCGCTTCAACGGCCTCTCCACAACACCGTGTCCACCGATTCCGCGCCGCCGACGGACGCACGGGTCAGTGGACCGCGCCGGTGTGACGGGTGATGAAGTCGTGGACCGCGGGATGGCCGACCCCGGTGTAGACGCCGGGCTTCCGGGCCTCGCCGCAGCCGTCGCCCCAGGAGCTGAGACCGACCAGCACCCCCTGCACGACGAGCGGTGAACCGCTGTCGCCCTGGCAGGTGTCGGCGCCGCCCTCCTGGTACCCGGCGCAGGTCATCAGGCCCTCCTTGAAGGCCGGGTACCACGCCGCACAGGTGGCCGGGGCGACGACCGGCACCGTCGCCCGCATCAGGTACCGGGTACCCGCGCCGTGCGCGTCCGTGTTGCCCCAGCCGGCCACCGTGCCCGAGGCCCCGGCGGCGGGTGCGCTCCCGCGACGGGCCAGCGGCACCGCCGGGTACCCGGTCAGCGGCCCGGCGAGGTGGAGCACGGCCACGTCGTAGCCCTTCTCGGCGGCCGCGGGGGCGAACTGCGGGTGGACGTCCACCGAGGCGACCTTGACCACCGTCCCCGTCGTCGAGCGCTTGTCGTCCCGGCCGGCCACCACCGTGAGGGCCGAGGTGTCCTTCTTCACCAGGCAGTGCGCGGCCGTCACGGCGGTGTCCGCCGCGATCAGGTCGGCGGTGCAGAACTGCTGGCCGCGGCCGTCCGACAGCATCAGCACGTAGGGCAGGTCCTTGGTCGAGGCCCTGGTGCCGCCGACGACGGCATGGGCAGCGCCCGAGGTCATCGCCACGGCACCCGCCAGCGCGCCCGCCAGGAGGGAGATCCTCTTCTTCATGCCCTGCCAACGAGCCGGGCGGCCGATCGGGTACGCGGGACGCCTGACGGCACGTCGGCGGGAGCGGCGCGGCGGGCACCTGGCCCGAGCGTCCGCGGTACCCGGATGCGCCGGGCGTGCGCCGTCCGTCGAGGTGAAGCGGGCGGCGCCCGGCTGAGCCTCCGTCAGGACGGGCCGGGCCGGGGGCACGATGGCCCGCAGTGGTGCCGAACGGGAGGAGCGGGCGGATGTCGATCGACCGACGGGGGTTCCTGACCGCGCTCGGGCTGGGCGGTGCGCTGGCGGCCACCGGCGTTCAGCCGGCCCGGGCCGCGACCGCGACCGTGACCGCCCGGCGGGCCGTACCGCCGGACTGGGCGGCGTTGAAGGCCCGGCTGGACGGGCGGCTGCTGCTGCCCGGTGACCAGGGGTACGCGGTGGCGCGGCTCGGCTACAACGAGCTGAACGACCGTCAGTACCCCGCCGCCGTCGCCTCCTGCACCTCGGCGCAGGACGTCCAGCGGTGCCTGGACGCCGCCCGCGGCCACGGCGTCCCGATCGCCGCGCGCAGCGGCGGCCACAGCTACCTCGGCTACAGCGTGCCCTCCGACGGCCTGGTGATGGACCTGCGCCCGATGGCCCGGGTCGAGGTGGACGCCGACGGCACCGCCCGGGTCGGTGCCGGGGCCCGGTTGATCGAGGTCTACGCGGCGCTGGCGGCGGCGGGCCGGCTGCTCCCGGCCGGGTCCTGCCCGACCGTCGGGGTCAGCGGTCTCACCCTCGGCGGCGGCATCGGCGTGCTGGCCCGCCACTACCGGCTGACCTGCGACCGGCTGGCCGGCGCGGAGCTGGTGACGGCCGACTCCCGGGTGCTGAGCGTCTCCGAGGAGTGCGAGCCGGACCTGTACTGGGCGCTGCGCGGCGGCGGTGGCGGCAACTTCGGCGTGGTCACCTCCTTCACCTTCCGCACCGCCCCGGCGCCCGGGCTCACCGTCTTCGCCCTGCGCTTCCCGGCCGGCTCGGCGCCCGAGGTGGTCGGCGCCTGGCAGGAGTGGATCGCCGACGCCCCGACGGAGCTGTGGTCCAACTGCGTGGTCTCGGGCGGCACTCCGCCCACCGCCCGAGTCGGCGGCTGCTACGTCGGCACCGAGGCCGCGCTCGCCCCGCTGCTGGACGCCCTGGTCGCCCGGGCCGGCGGCCGGACCACCTTCCGCACCGCCGTGCCCAAGAGCTACCTCGACGCGATGAAGTACATGGCCGGCTGCGCCAACGACACCATCGCCCAGTGCCACCCCGTCTCCGAGGGCGGCCGCCTGCCCCGGTCCTCCTTCGTCGCGGTCTCCCGGATGCTCCCGGGCCCGCTCGACTCCGGCCGCTTGGTCCAACTCCTGGACGGCCGCAGCGGGTTGGACCTCCTGCTGGACTCCCTCGGCGGCGCCGTCGCCGAGCTCGCCCCCGACGCCACCGCCTTCCCGCACCGCTCCGCCCTGGCCTCCGCCCAGGTCTACGCGAGCGCCACCCGCGCGGACCAGGCCGCCGTCACCGCCTCCGTCGACGCCGTCCGCGACGGCCTGGCCGCCCTCGGAGCCACCGGCGCCTACGTCAACTACATCGACGCCACCCTCCCCGACTGGGGCACCGCCTACTACGGCGCCAACCTCCCACGCCTGAAGGCGGTTTCGGCCGCGTACGACCCGGACGGCGTCTTCGCCTTCCCGCAGTCGGTGGCCCGCGCCTGAGCCCCGCCGCCAACGGTGCCGGGTACCGCGGTGCGGTGCGTCGGTCGGCTCACTCCGTGACCGGCAGGCACTCGGTGAGGAGGGCGACGATGTCGCGCCAGGCTCGTCGTGCGTGCCGCGGGTGGTAGCCGACGCCGGGGACCGTGGTGTGGTCGACCGTCGGGTGGTGGAAGGCGTGGAGGGCCCCGCCGTAGACCGTCAGGCGCCAGTCGACGCCCGCGGCCTCCAACTCGGCGGCGAACGCCTCCCGTTGGGCGGGCGGCATGATCGGGTCCTGCGACCCGACCCCGGCCCACACCGGGCAGCGGATGCGCGCCGCCTCGCCTGGGCGGCCCGTGGTCAGCGCGTTGACGGTCCCGATCGCGCGCAGGTCGACGCCGTCGCGGCCGAGTTCCAGCGCGATCGCACCCCCGGTGCCGTACCCGATGGCGGCGATCCGGTCGGGGTCGGCCCGTGGTTCGGCGCGGAGCACGTCGAGCGCGGCGTGTCCGACCGCGCGCATGCGGTCGGGATCGGCGAGCAGCGGCAGGCAACGGGCCAGCATCTCCTCCGGCTCCGCCAGGTAGCGCCCGCCGTGGAGGTCGAACGCCAGCGCCACGTACCCCAACTCGGCCAGCGCCTCGGCCCGCTGCCGTTCCACCTCGCTGAGCCCCATCCCCTCGGGCCCGATCAGCACCGCGGGCCGCCGCCCGGCACCGGTGGGCAGTGCCAGGTGCCCGGCCATCGTCAGGTCATCGGCCGAGTACTCGACCGTACGGGTGGAGACCGTCGTCGTCATACGACCGGACGCTAACGACCGCTGCGCCCGCCCGGGTCGGTGTTCGCCGATGGCGGATGCCACCCCGTTCCGACCGGACGGGGCCGAAGCCCCGGTCGCCGACCGGCCGGCCGGGCGGGGAGGTGACCTGGTGTCAGCCGCCGCATGCCCTGGGGGCGGCCTGCCCGTGGGCGGTCCGGGGCGTTCCACCAGGTGGATATCGCGTGACGGGCCCGCGCCCTGCTGCCAGGCTCGGGCCATGGGTTTCACAGTGGAGGGTCCCGTCCTGGAGGGCGTACGCGTGCGCCTGGAGCCGCTGACGCGGCGTCATGCGGCTGATCTGGAGCAGGCGGTGGAGGAGGAGCGCGGATCCTTCGGCTACACCTGGGTGCCGAGGGCGGACGGGGTGGCGGGGTACATCGACACCCAGCTCGCCCGGGCCGCGGCCGGGCGGCTGGTGCCGTACGCGCAGATAGCGACCGCCACCGGCCGGGCCGTCGGCGCGACGGCCTTCTGGGATCCGAGGCCGTGGCCCTCCGGCGAGGGGCTGCGGGCGGTCGAGGTCGGCTTCAGCTGGCTGGCCGCCTCCGCGCAGGGGACCGGGATCAACCGGGAGGCGAAGTACCTGCTGTTCCGGCACGCCTTCGAGGAGTGGGGCGTGGCCCGGGTCGACCTCAAGACGGACGCCCGGAACGCGCGGTCGCGGGCCGCCATCGCCTCGGTGGGCGCGCGGTTCGAGGGCGTGCTGCGGAACTGGTCGGCCTCCTGGGCCCCGGGCGAGGAGGGCGGGCTGCGTGACTCGGCGATGTTCTCGGTGATCGCGCCCGAGTGGCCCGCGTGCCGGGCCGCCCTCGAACGGCGGCTGGCGGCCGCCCGGGCATGACCACACGGCCCCTCCCCTCCGGGAGCGAGGGGAAGGGCCGTGACGGACCCTCAGAGCGCGGCGAGTGCCTCGGCGCGGGTGACGGCGCGGCCCAGGGCGCCGTACTCGTGCAGGTCACCGAAGACCTCGATCCGGATGGACCGGTCGAGGCCGCCGATCGGCACGGGGTCGAAGCCGGCGGCGGTGATCAGGGCCGCGACCACCTTGCCGGCTGCCTCGTCGTCGGCGGCGTAGAAGCCGACGGCGCGCTCGGGGGAGCGGTGGGCGGCGGCGGTGAGGGTGTCGGCGGAGAGGGTGCCGAAGGCCTTCACCAGGTGCGCGCCCGGCGGGGTGAGGGCGGCCAGCAGCTGCCCGGCCGATTCCTCGGGGCCCAGGGTCTTGGCGAAGCCGCCCACGCCGTCGGGGGCGATCGGGTTGGAGGGGTCGACCAGGACCTTGCCGGAGAGCCGCTCGCCGTAGTGGGCGAAGAGCTCGCGAGTGGTGTCGAGCCAGACCGCGAAGACGATCACGTCGGCCTGCTCGACGGCCTGATCGGTGGTCAGCGGGGTTACCAGGACGCCGAGTTCGGCGGCAAGGGCCCGGGTGGCGGCCAGGTCGGTGCCGGCCAGCAGGACGGGCTCGCCGCCCGCGACGAGGCCGGCGGTGAGGCGGCGGCCGATGTTTCCGGTACCGATGACGGCGGTGGTCATGGGGAGTGCTCCTGGTGCGAGGGGTGGAGCCACCGGCGCAGGGCGCGGGTGACCAGGGGGAGGCAGACGTAGGTCATCAGCAGGCTGAACAGCACGGCGAAGACCGCCGACCTGGCCGCCTGCGGCAGGCCGGTCAGACGCGGCGTCAGGAACGCCGCGGCGAGGAGGGAGATGGGGAAGACGGCGATGGCCGAGACCACCGCCGTCTTCCAGCGGGGCGGTTCCAAGACGACCGGTCAGCCCTGCGGGGCCGCGTGGACGAAGTGCTTGACCTCCTGGAACTCCTCCAGGCCGCGCACCCCGTTGAGCCGGCCCAGGCCGCTCTGCTTGAAGCCGCCCTCCTCGAACATGTCGTGCACCACGGCCCAGGTGTTGGTCCAGACCGTGCCGGCCTTGAGCTCGCGCTGGACCCGCAGCGGCCGGTCCACGTCCCGGGTCCAGACCGAGGCGGCGAGACCGAACTCGGTGGCGTTGGCCCGGGTGACGGCCTCGGCCTCGGTGTCGAAGAGCTCGAAGGTGGCGACCGGCCCGAAGACCTCGCGCTGCACGATCGGGGCGTCCAGGTCGGCGACCTCGACCAGTGAGGGGGAGAGGAAGGCGCCGTCGCGCTCGCCGCGCACCAGCACGGTCGCGTACCCGTCCGCCTCGGTCACCATCCGCTCGACCCGCCGGGCGTTGGCCTCGTCGATCATCGGGCCCATCTCGCTGCCCGGGTCGTCCCCGGGGCCGACCTTGACGGCCCGCAGCGCGTCGCTCATCCGGCGGCGCAGCTCGTCGGCGATGCCGCGCTGCGCCAGGATCCGGCTGCCGGTCATGCAGAACTGACCGGTGAAGGTGGTGACCGCCTTGGTGAGCACCGGGACGACGGCGTCGAGGTCGGCGTCGTCGAAGACCACCATCGGGCTCTTGCCGCCGAGTTCGAGCGAGAGCGGCTTGAGGGTGGGGGCGGCGTTGGCCATGATGATCCGGCCGACCACGGTGGAGCCGGTGTAGCTGAGCACGTCCACCTCGGGGGAGGTGACCAGCAGCGGGGCGCCGTCGTTGCCGGACTCGGTGAAGACGTTGACCACGCCGGCGGGCAGGCTCTCGGTCTCCGCGATGACCTCGGCGAGCAGGCCGTTCACCAGTCCGGTCTGGCCGGGCAGCTTCATCACCACGGTGCAGCCGGCCGCCAGGGCCGGGGCGAAGGAGCGGACGGCCAGCACCACCGGGGAGTTCCACGGGGCGATGACGGCGGCCACGCCGGCCGCCTCGCGCAGGGTCATCGAGTAGAGGCCGGGGCGGACCTCGGCCGCGCTGCCGTGGTCGCTCAGGGCGAGCGAGGCGTAGTAACGCAGCTTGGGGACGGTGAGGTCGATCTCGAAGGCGGCCTCGGCCAGGACCTTGCCGTTCTCGCGGGCCAGCAGGGTGATGAACTCCTCGCGGCGGGCCGCGAGTCGGTCGGCCAGCTCGAACAGGGCGCGGGCGCGCAGCTGGCGGTCCCGGGCCCAGCCGGTGGTGTCGAAGGCGGTGCGGGCGGCGGCGATGGCGGCCCGGGCCTCCTCGGCGCCACCGTCGGCGAAGGTGCCGAGCACCTCACCGGTGGCGGGGTTGAGGGACTCGGTGCGGCGGGCGGAGTCGGTCCACTCACCGTTGATCAGGTGTCGGGCGTGGTGCACGGGAGATCCTCAGGAGGTGTGGGAGTGACGTTCGGTCAGGTCGGTCTGTTCGGCCAGCAGGACGAGCTCGGCCAGCAGGGCGCGGAGCAGGCTGTCGGTGAGATCGTCGTGCACGAAGGAGCCGTCGCTGGCGAACCGCCGGTGCGACTCGAAGACGGTGACCTCAGGGTGGGCCACCACCGGGGTCTGGGTGCGGTGCAGGATCTGGCGGAGCACCAACTGGCCCCGGGCGGTGCCGAAGCGGGAGGGCGAGGCGCCCAGGATGGCGGCCGGCTTGCCGCGCAGGACGGGCGACCGGTGCTCCTCGGACGGACGGGAGAGCCAGTCCAGGGCGTTCACCAGCACGCCGGGGATCGCGGAGTTGTACTCGGGAGTGGCGATGACCAGGCCGTCCGCGGCCTGTACACGGCGGCGCAGATCGGCGACGGCGGCCGGGGCCGGGCCGTCCTCCAGGTCCTGGCCGAAGAACGGCAGGGCGCCGAGACCGGGGTGCGGCTCGACGGTGACGCCGGCCGGGGCGAGGTCCTGCAGGGCGCGCAGCAGGGCGGTGTTGTGCGAGGAGTGCCGCAGGCTGCCGGAGAGCGCGAGGAAGTGCTTGTCTGACACGGTGGTTCTTTCGTTGCTCGGGAGCGTCGCGGGCCCCGGGGCGGTGCCGTGCGCGGCCCGGGGACGGGGCCCGCGACGGAGGGTCAGCGGGTGTGGCGGTACGCGTCCCGGACGGCGTCGGCGACGGCGTCGGGGTGACTGACCATCAGCGCGTGCGAGCTGGCGACCTCGGTGGTGCGGGCCTGGGCCCGGGCCGCCATGGTGCGCTGGAGCGCGGGCGGCAGGGCGTGGTCGTTCTTGGCCACCAGCACCCAGGTCGGGATGGTCTTCCACCCGGCCTGCTTCAGCGGCTGGCCGAACGCCTCAGCGGCGATGGGCCGTTGGGCGGCGGCCATCTGCGCAGCCGTCCCGGTGGGGACGTCGGCCGCGAAGGTGTCCCGGAACCGCTCCGGGTCGAGGGCGATCTCGGTGGAGACGGTGCCGTCCGGGCGGGTGTACTCGAAGGGCTGGGCGGGCAGGTCCGGCGCGCCGGCCCCGGCCAGCAGGCCGCCGAGCGACTCGCCCTCGGCGGGCATGAAGGCGGCGACGTAGACCAGGGCCCTGACGTCCGTGATGCCCGGGGCGGCGTTGGTGATGACGGCGCCGCCGTAGGAGTGGCCGACCAGGATCTTCGGGCCCTTGACGCCCTTGAGCAGGCCCTGGAGGTAGGCCGCGTCGTTCGCCGGTCCGCGCAGCGGGTTGGCCACCGCGCGGACCGGGAAGCCCTGGCGGCGGAGCCGGTCGGCGGTGTCGTTCCAGCCGGAGGCGTCGGCGAACGCGCCGTGCACCAGGACCACGGTGGGCTTGGGTCCGGAGCCGTGCCGGTCCTCGGCGACGGCCGGGGCGAGCGAGGTGAGGGAGGTGACCGCGACGGCGGTGGCCGTGGCGGCGAGGGCGGCCTTGCGGCCGGTGGTGCTGTTCATGGACGTTCCTCGGTGGGTGCGCGGCGGGTGCCGCGGGGATGGTCAACCATGCTGGTGAGCAAGGAAGTTCGAAGGATCATGGCGGCGCAGAGCCAGGCCGCCAGGGCGAAGGCCAGCGGGCGCGGCAGCCCGTCCTGCCGACTGGCGGCGGCGTACGCGACCGGGACCGCGAGCAGCAGCGCGGCACGCGGGGGAGGCAGCCGGACGGTGATGCCGGGGCGGACGGCGGCGACCGGGCGGGTCGGCCCCGGTGGCCGGTCGGTGTGGAGCAGCCGTCCGGCGGCGAGGCGCACGCCGCAGGCCAGCAGGACCGCGCCGAGCACGTCGCTCGGCCGGTGCCAGTACAGGGCCTGCACCGCTCCGGCGGTCACCGCCACCCAGAGGGCGCCGACCGCCGCGACGAGCGGCCGCTGTCGCGCGGGGGTCACCAGGGCGAGGCCCGGTGCCAGCGCGGCGGCGATCGCCACGTGCCCGCTGGGGAAGCTCGCGGCCAGTAACTCCTGTTCGGCGCCGACCAGGTCGGGCCGGGTGAGCAGGACCTTGTTGAGCAACTCCGCCGCCCCGAGGGTGACGGTGACGGTCAGCAGGGCCGCGCCGCCCTCCCGCCAGCCCCGACGCACCACGGTCAGCGCGGCGATCACGGCCAGGCCGCCGGCGACCGTGGCGTACTCGTGGACCAGCGGCGGCGGCCCCCAGGACTCGACGGCCGGGAGGATCCGGGCCGCGTCCGCATAGCCGACGATCAGGGCGTTCTCGGCCCGCTGGCCGAGCGGTGTCCAGACCGCCGCCAGATACAGCAGCACGAGCGCCAGGAAGGCGGTCCGGGCCGGATGGCGGAGGGTCATGAGCCGTGCCGCAGCACGGCCTTGACCGTCCGGCCGGACCGGACGTCGGCCACCGCGCGGTCGATCTCCGCCAGCGGGTAGCCGGTGACCAGGCGCTCCAGCGGGAAGCGGCCCTGCCGGTGCAGTTCCAGCAGCCGGGGGATCAGCACCCCGGGGACCTGATGCCCCATCACCGAGCCCCGTACGCTCCGGCCCTTGAGCAACTCGAAGGCGTTGATCCGGAGTTCGGCCTCCAGTCCGGCCACGCCGAGCACCGCGGCGGAGCCAAGCGGGGCGAGCACCGCGACGGCGGCGTTCATCACCTCGACCACGCCGGTGGACTCCACGCTGTGGTCGACCCCGCGCCCGGCGGTGAGCTCCAGGACCGCCCCGACCGGCTCGTCGCGGGAGGCGTCCACCACCTCGGTGGCGCCCAACTCCCTTGCCAGAGCGAGGCGTTCCGGGTTGCGGTCGACGGCGACGATCCGGCCCGCGCCGCAGGTCGCGGCAGCCATCAGCGCGGCGAGCCCGACCGCGCCCAGGCCGAAGACCGCCACCGTGGCGCCCACCGGGACCCGCAGCGAGTTGAGTACCGCCCCGGCGCCGGTGATCACCCCGCAGCCCAGCGGGGCCAGCGTTTCGAACGGCAAGCCGTCCGGCACCCGCACCAGGCCACGAGGGTGGGCCAGGCCGTGCGAGGCGAAGGAGGACTGGCCGAAGAAGTGGTCGTGGACGGGCTCCCCGGCCGCGTCCCGCAGGCCCACCGATCCGTCGGCGCGGCGGGCGTGGAAGTTCAGCGGGAGGTGGTGCTCGCAGTAGGCGGGCTGTTCGGCCAGGCAGTTGGGGCAGCGCCCGCAGGAGTCCAGGCTCAGCACGACCCGGTCCCCCGGGGCGAAGCCGGTGACGGCCGAGCCGATGGCCTCCACCACGCCCGCGCCCTCGTGGCCCAGCACCACCGGGTGCGGGGTGGGCAGGCGGCCGGCGGCGGCCTCCAGGTCGGTGTGGCAGAGCCCGGCGGCGGCGTAGCGGACCAGCACCTCGTCCGGGCGCGGGTCCTCCAGGGTCAGGCTCTCCAGCCGGAAGCCGGGGGCACGGGTGACCGCGGCGGTGACGGTGGTGGGCATGAGGTCTGCTCAACTCCCCTGGGAGACGGACACGGTGCGGCGCAGGACCAGGTCGGCGGCCTTCTCGCCGATCATGATGCTCGGGGCGTTGGTGTTGCCGGTGGTCTCGTGCGGCATCACCGAGGCGTCGGCCACCCGCAGGTTGGCCACCCCGTGCACCCGCAGCTCGGGGTCGACCACGGCCAGGGCGTCCAGGCCCATCCGGGCGGTGCCGACCTGGTGGTGGCCGGAGACCACGGTGGCGCGGACGTGCTCGCGCAGCGCGGCCCGGCCGGCGGTGCCGGGGCCCGGCAGCACCTCGCCGTCGTTCCACTCCCGCAGCGCCGACTGCCGGGCGATCTCCCGCAGTTGCTCCAGGTTGTCGGTCAGGGTCTCCAGGTCGCGCGGGTCGGAGAACACCCGCGGGTCCAGCACCGGTGGCACCGACGGGTCGGCCGAGCGCAGCCGCAGCTCGCCCCGGCTGTACGGGTGCAGCAGCTGCCCCACGGCCGAGAAGCCGTGCTCGGGCAGCTCGGCCCCGGGCACCGGGTAGGGGAAGGAGAGGAACAGCGGCTGGACATCGGGCACCGGCAGGCCCGGTCGGGAGGAAGCGAAGTACTGCGCCTCCAGGCCCTGGGCGGCCCAGGCCGGCAGCGGGCGCTTGGACCGCCAGACCAACGGGGCCGACCAGTGGTCCTGCAGGTTCTGTCCGACGCCGGGCAGGTCGGCGCGGACCGGCAGGCCGAAGGAGCGCAGGTGGTCGGCGGGGCCGACGCCGGAGAGCATCAGCAGCTGGGGCGTGCCGAACACCCCGCCGGAGAGCACCACGTCTCCCGCCGACCGGGCCACCGTCTCCCGGCCGTCGACCGTGTAGGCGACCCCGGCCGCCCGTCCGCCCTCGACCACGATCCGGGTCACCAGCGCGCCGGTGACCACGGTCAGCAGCGGGTTCTCCCGGACGGCGTGGCCGTAGGCCACCCAGGTCGACTGCCGGCGGCGGTCCTTGATGGTGTGCTGGGTGAAGCTGACGCCGTACTGACTCCCGCTGTTGTAGTCCTCGTTGAACGGCAGGCCGTACTGCTCCGCCGCCGCCACCCAGGACCGCACCAGTGGGTCCGGCCCGGGGTTGCGCTGGACGTGCAGCGGCCCACCGGTGCCACGGCCGCCGGCCGGTCCGCCGTCGAAGTCCTCCATCCGGCGGAAGTAGGGCTCGACCTCCCGCCAGGACCAGCCGGCCGCGCCCTGGTAGGCCCAGGAGTCGTAGTCGGCGGCGGCGCCCCGGACGTAGATCATGCCGTTGAAGGAGCTGGACCCGCCCAGCGTTCGCCCGCGCGGCCAGGGCAGCCGCCGGCCGTCGGCGTGGGTCTGCGGTTCGGTGGCGTAGGCCCAGTCCCAGTCGCTGCCCCAGAGCCGGATCGAACCGGTGGGGTCGTGGATGGCCTCGTTCTCGTCGGCCGGGCCCGCCTCCAGCAGCAGGACCCGGCGGCCGGCCTCCACCAGACGTCGGGCCACCACGGCGCCGGCCGATCCGGAACCGACGACGATGTGCTCGTACTCGTTGCTCATGTGCGTTTCCTCGGAAAGGAGTTCAGATCCGGCGGGCGATGTGCTCGGCGGCCGCGATCACGGTGAGGTTGGTGGCGGCCGACGGGACGTCGGGGAGGATCGAGGCGTCCACCACGCGCAGCCCGGCCACCCCGCGCACCGCGCCCAGGTGGTCGGTGACGGCCGTCGGGTCGTCCTCGGCGCCCATCGGGGCGGTGGAGGTGGGGTGGTGGTAGGTGTCCAGGGTGGCCAGCACCGCCGCCTCGACCGCGGCGTCGTCCACCGCCTGCGGGCCCGGGTTGAGCTCCCGGTCGGCCAGCGTGGCCAGCGGCTCCGCGGCACCGATCCGGCGGGCCAGTTTCACGCCCTCGACCAGCCGCCGGCGGTCCTCGGGCTCGGCCAGGAAGTTGAGGTCGATCCGGGGTGCGTCCGCCGGATCCCGGCTGACCAGCGAGAGCCGTCCCACCGACGCCGGGCGCACCAGCGCCACGGCCAGCACGTAGCCGACCCCGGTCGGGCTGGCGGCGTGGTCGAACAGGTGGGTAGCGGTGATGTGCAGGTCCAACTCGCCCTCGGCGGCCCCGGATCCGGCCGTCCAGACCTTGGCCCCGATCACCGGGGTCTGCGCGCCGATCCGCTCCGGCGCCGCCGCGTAGGCGTTGTAGAAGAAGGGGTGGTCCTGCAGCCGCCGCCCCACCGGCAGGTCGGCCACCACCGGAACGCCCAGCTCCCGGAGCTCCTCGGCCGGCCCGATGCCCGAGCGCAGCAGGATCGCCGCACTGCCGTACGCCCCCGCACTGAGGACCACCTCGGCGGCCCGGACCTCGGTCCCGTCGGCGAGCAGCACCCCGGCCGCCCGCCCGGCGTCGAACAGCACCCGGTCCACCAGGGTGCCGTCACGGATCGTCAGGTTCGGCCGGGCCCGGACCGCCCCGGTCAGGTACGCCATGCCGGTGTTCACCCGCACCCCGTCCCGGACGTTCATCGGGTACGGGCCCACCCCGTGCGGCTCGGCGCCGTTGAAGTCCTCGACCGCGGGCAGGCCCACGGCCAGCGCCGCGTCCACGAAGGCCCGCTGCATCGGGCTGAGGTCCTCCCGGGTCAGCTGGATGACCGGGAGCGGCCCGCCACGGCCGTGCAGCTCCTCGGCCCCCGCCGTGGTCGACTCCAAGGCCCGGAAGGCGGGCAGCAGTTCCTCGTACGACCAGCCCTTCAGCCCGCCCGCCGCCCATCGGGCGAAGTCCGAGGGCAGGGCCCGCACCGCGACCGACCCGTTGACGGCGGAGCTGCCGCCGAGCACCTTGCCCCGGAACGCCTCCACCGGATGCCCGATCACCCCGGGCTCGGAACGGTACCCCCAGTCGTGCCCGGTCCCGCCGCCCAGCACGCTGCTGGAGGCGACCTCCTCGGGGTAGGTGCCGGGGGCGTAGGCGGGGCCCGCCTCCAGCAACAGCACGCGGCGGGCGGGGTCTTCGGTCAGGCGGGCGGCGAGCACGGCTCCGGCGGAGCCGCCCCCGACGATGACGGTGGTCAGGACGTTGTCGTTCATGCCGACGACGCTAGGCAGCCGCGCCGACCAGCACATCGGTCACCGAATCCGTCACCCCCGTACCGCGCTCGGACCGCCCGGACCGCCCTCGGACCGCCCGGAGGGCGGTCAGGGGCGCGAGGAACTGCGCGAGACGGAAGAAGAAGACCCGTGTGCCGGGTACGGAGATTCACTTGCACGTGAGTGTCCGTACCCGGCACACGGGTCGGTGCCTCCCGCAGCGCGCAGTTCCTCGCGCCCCTGGGTCGCTGCCCTGCCGCACCGACTGCCAGAGGCCGCCGGCCTCAGGCCACCAGGCGCAGCCCGTTGTCGAAGTCGACCCGGGACAGTTCCGCGCGGGCGGCGATGCCGAGTTTGGCGAAGACGTGGGACAGGTGGTGCCCCACCGTCCGGGGGCTGATCAGCAGCCGGGCCGCGATCTCCCGGTTGGTCAGCCCCTCGGCCGCCAGCCGGGCCACCCGGAGCTCCTGGGCCGTCAGACCGCCGTCCTCCTCCGCCGGACGTCCCTGAGCTCCCGTCAGCTCCCGTTCCCCGCAGGCCCGTGCCAGCAGCGGCACCGCCCCCAGCCGCCGGAACACCTCCGCCGCCTCCGCCAGGTGCACCCGCGCCTCCGCCCGCCGCCGCGCCCGCCGAAGCCACTCGCCGTACAGCAGATGCGTCCGTGCGTGGCAGAACGGCCGCTCCGCCGCTCCCGGCACCGTGAGCGCCCGCTCGAAGCACTCCTGCGCCCACCCGCCGTCCAGCACCGCCGCGCTGCGGTGCGCCGCCGCCACCGCCCACGCCGCGCCCGTCCGCCGGGCCCAGGAGGCGAGCGTCGCGAAGGCCGCCGCCCCGGCCTCCGGGCGGCCGGCCCGGACGGCGGCCTCCACCGTGTCGGCGGCGGCCAGCAGGGCGAAGGTGGGGTGCGCCGCGTGGTGGCCGGGCTCGGCCAGCCGGACCAGCCGTTCCAGGGCCTGCTCCGCCAGCCCGGCGTACAGCGCGGCCTGCCCCTGGTTCCAGTACGCGGCGGCGGTGAGCGCCCGCACCCGCCGGGGCACCGACAACTCCAGCGTCACGGCCGAGAGTTCCGCGACGGTCCGGTCCTCACCACGCAGCGCCGCCAACCAGGCCAGCGAGTTGCGGCACTGCGAGGCGGCGTGTCCGGCTCCGATCTCCTCGGCCAGCCGCAGCGTCTCGGCGGCGTTGGCCGCCGCCGTCTCCCAGTGGCCGGAGACGATGTCCAGCGTCGCGGTCTGCGGCACCGTCAGGACCAGCGCGCTGGCCGCGTCCCCGCGCCGCAGGTCGGCCAGTTTGCGGGCGAAGGCCTCCGCCACCGCCCGCTCGGCACCCCAGGCCACGGCGATCGGGCCGGGCGGCACCAGCCGCCAGCAGACCGCGCCCAGCCGGGCCACCGCCTCGTCCGTGAGCACCGGGCCGGCGGACCCGCCGGCGCCCCACCACGGTGCCAGCTCCGCCAGCACCACCGACTCCGGCGAACTGCCCTCCCTGGTCAGTTCGTTGACCCGGGCCAGCCCGGTGGCCTGCCGCTCGGGCGAGCCGGCCGCCCAGCCGGCCCGCATCGACAGGGCGGCCAACTCCAGTGCCCGGGACGGCTCGGAGACGGTCCGGGAGTCGCGCAGCAGCAGCCGGTGCGCGCTCTCCTGGTCGCCGTGGGCGAACTCGGCCAGCCCCGCCAGCCCGCCGCTCGCCTCGGCGACCAGCTCGTCCGGCACCAGCTGTCCGGCCCGTTCCAGCAGGCCCCTGGCCCGCTCCACCTGCCCGGACTCCCAGGCGTTGAGCGCCCCGAGGGCCAGCCGCCGCCCGGCGTCCGGTGGTGCGGGGGAGAGTTCGGCGGCCCGCAGCAGCGCCCGGGTGGCGGAGGCGGCACCCCCGCCCGAGCGGTCCTGTCGCGCCGCCTCCTCCAGCAGGTCCGCCACCGACTCGTCCGGGCGGTCGGCCGCCGCCGCCAGGTGCCAGGCCCGCAGCCCCGCGTGGACCGGGCCGTCGCCCAGCGCCGCCGCCAACGCCCGGTGCGCGGCCTGCCGTTCGGCGAACGGCGCGGCCTCGTACACCACCGACCCGATCAGCGGCGCGCGGAACCCCAGCTCCTGCTCACGGACCGTCAGCAGCCCCGAGTGCCGGGCCTCCTCCCAGGCCTGCGGGCCGAGGCCGAGCGCGCCTGCGGCCCGCCGCACCAGGTGCTGGTCACCCCGGTCCTCGGCCGCCAGCAGCAGGAGCAGGGCCCGTGCCGGAGCCGAGAGCGCGGCGGTCCGGGCGCCGAAGGCGTGCCGCAGGCGCGGGCCGACCGCCAGGCGCTCCGTCGACTCGCCGAGCAGGGCCGGGAGTTCGCGCAGGGCCAGCGGATTGCCGCAGGCCTCCCGGACGGCGCGCGACACGGTGGCATCGGTCGCGTCCGGGACCTCGGCCCGGACCAGCCGGGCCGCCTCGGTCTCCGCCAGCCCGGAGACGGCCAGGCCCGGCAGGCCCTCCCAGTAGCCCCCGGCGGACGGATCGGTGTGCGAGGCGATCAGCATCGTCACCGGCGCGCCGGACAGCCGGCGGGCGACGAAGGCCAGACAGGCGGCGGTCGACCCGTCCAGTTGCGCGCTGTCCTCGACCAGCAGCAACAGCGGTTCCTCGGCGGCGAGTTCGGTCAGCAGGGTGAGGGCGCCGACGTAGATCAGGAACTGCTCCGCGTCACCGTGGCCGTGCCCGAGCACCTCGCGCAGCGCCAAGGCCTGCGGCTGTGGAAGGGCATCGATCCGCCCCGCCACCGGCCAGAGCATCTCGTGCAGCGCGGCGAAGGCCAGACCGGACTCCATCCGGCTGCCCCGGCAGGCCAGCACGGTGAAGCCCTCCGCACCGGCCGCGGCCCGCTCCATCAGCGCGCTCTTGCCGATGCCCGGATCGCCCCAGAGCACCAGGGCCGACCCCCGGCCCTCCCGCGCACCCGTCAGCAGCCCCGCCAGCTCGGCCTGCTCCCGCTCCCGCCCGTACAGCTTCACTTCCACGCTCCCCGTACTCACTGACAGTCCCTCACCACGCGGCCCCGACCGATACGGTGACCGATCCGCGGACCGGACCACGCGCCCTACCGTCACGGCCATGACCAGCAACTCCACCGCCGCCCACGGCGCCCGGCTCGCCTCCCGGATCGCCGCGGCCACCGGCGCCGACCCCCGCGACCGACTCCTGCACGCCCGGGGCGGCTGGGCGTCCGGCAGCTTCACGCCCTCGCCGCTCGCCCCGCCGCTGAGCACCGCCGCGCTCTTCGCCACCCCGGCCACCCCCGCCACCGCGCGGTTCTCCAGCACCCTCGGCGGGCCGCAGGGCCACGACGGCGCACCCTCCGACCACGGCCTCGCCGTCCGGATCGGCGAACTGGACCTGGTGCTCTTCACCCTGCCGGTCTTCTTCGCCCGCACCGGGGCCGACATGGTCGACTTCCTGCGCGCCGCCAACTCCGGCGACCCCTCGGCCGTTCCCCTGTACGTGGCCGGCCACCCCGAGGCCGCCGACGCCCTCGCCCTGGCCGAGCGGAGCCGCCCGGCGGCCGGCTTCACCGGCCTCGTGTACCACTCGGCCCACGCCTTCGGCCTGGTGAACGCCGTCGGCACCACCCGCTGGGCCCGCCTCGGCCTGCGCCCGCACCGCCCGGTGCCCCCGCTGACGCCGGATCAGGCCCTGGCCCGCCCCCGGGACTACCTCACCGCCGGACTGCCCGCCGAACTCCCCGCCTCCTTCGACCTCTTCGCCCACCTCCCCGAGGGCCCCGACGAGGTCCACGACCCCACCCGCCCCTGGATCTCCCGCCACACCGTCACCCTGGGCACCCTGACCCTGGACCGCGCCGAGCCCCCCACCACCGAACCCGCCTTCGACCCCCTCAACCTCCCGCCCGGCGTCGCCGCCCCCCTCGACCACCTCGCGGCCGACCGCTCCGCCGCCTACGCGGCCGCCCGCCGCCTGCGCTCCTGATCCCGGTTCCACCAGGACACCCTGCACCGCCGCGCTGAAAACGCTCTCAACGCCCGCCCAACGCCGCCCGCTCCGGGGTCAGGCCAGGGTGGCCAGGTCGGGGTCGACGGGTAGGGCCATGCCCCTCGGCTCCGCCAGGCTGCGGGCCTCGGTGAGGAGCTCCCGGGCCCGGGCCAGGTCCCCGGTGGTGGCGAAGGCGCGGGCCAGGTCCAGCAGCGCCGGGACCAGCACGTCCACGGTCCGACCGGCCCTCAGGTGGTCCACGGCCCGTTCGAGCAGGGGCAGGGAGGGGCCTCCGGCGGTGGTGAGGGCCACGGCCCGCCAGGCGCGGCCGAGGGTCGTCGGGGTGTCCCAGCGCCGGGCCAGGTCCAGCTCGGCCAGGGCCAGTTCACGAGCCCGGCCCTCGGCTCCGGCCCGCATCAGTTCGACGGCGGCCGAGCTGCGCCAGGCGATGTGGGCGGGATTGTCCAGACCCCAGGCGGAGTTGCGCCGCCCGCAGTCCAGGAATTGCGCGGCCGCCTGCTGCGGCCGTCCGAGCGCCGAACAGACCAGCGCCCGGACGTACTTGACCACCGTCCACTCCCAGGACTCGGGATTGGCGTGCCCGTCCACGTCGTCCAGCCACTGCTCGGCCTCCGCCGCCCGGCCGAGGCCGAGCAGTGCGTGCGCGTACTGGGCGACCAGGGCCGCCGGGCGTCGCGGCACCTGGTCCACCGGCAGGCCGACCACCGGGGCACACTCCGCGAGGGCCCGTCGGTACTCGCCCTGGCGCAGGAAGACCTCCGACCGGACGATCCGGCGGTAGACGTCCACCGTCCCGAAGTGGCGGTCCTCGTCGAGGTCGCTGAGCTGACCGGCGAGCGTCAGGTCGTCCGCCCACATCGCGATGTGGGTGAGGATGCCGACTACCTCGCCCGGCAGCCGCCCCCACGCGCCGTCCGCGCTGTGCTCGGCGGGGAACCGGGCCAGTGCCTCCGCCGCGCTGCACCGCACGGTGAACGCGTCGTCCCAGGTGAGCACGGCCGCCGCGACCGGATCGCCGGCCTGTGCGGGGTCGGCCCGCAGCCCCGCCACGTACGTGGCCCAGCCCTCGTGGGTGAGCGCCGCGACCATCCAGGCGGAGGCCCGCAGCGCCCGCGCCGCCGACGGATCGCGCGGCTCGGTCTCGGCCACCACCTCGGCCATCAGCGCCAGCGCGGGCCGGGCCTGCCGGTTGGCGGCCATCGTCCACGCCAGCGGGATCAGCGCGGTCGGCGGCTGACGCTCCGTCCGCTGCTCCCGCAGCGCCTCCTGGAGGTGGGCCAGCGAGGCGGCCGGGTTGACCCAGAGCTCCAGCTGCCCGAGCCGCACCAGCACCTCGCCGCGCTGGGCGGACGAGGCGGTCCGGAGCGCGGCCTGCAGGTGTTCCAGGGCCTCCGCCACCAGGTTCTGCCGCAGGCAGTCCTCGGCCGCCGCCACCCGTACGGGCGTCCACTCCGACCACTGAGGGCCGGTCAGGTCGTCCAGCAGGCCGGCGGTCCGACGGGCGCCGTGCCCGGACACCAGGGCGTGCCGGGCCGCCGCGACCCGCAGCCGGGCGTTCTCCTCCGGTGTGCAGAGCCAGCGCAGGGCGTTGGGGACCACCGGGTGACGGAACTCCGGCGGGTCGGCCGAGGCCAGCACGCCGATCGTCACCAGCCGTTCGCAGCGGTCCCGCACCGTCGAGACCGGCTCCTCCGTGACGGCCGCCAGCAGCTGTGAGGTGGGCCGGTGCCCGTGCAGCACGGCCACCGCCCGCAGCAGCAGGGACCGCTCCGGCGAGTACGCGTCCAGCATCGAGGCCAGTGCCCGCAGGTAGTGGCCGTCGGCGGCGTGCGCCGGCACGTGGTCGGGGGCGGGCAGACCGCACAGGTCCGCGACCAGCGCGGCCACCAGCAGCGGGATGCCGGCCGTGGCCTGATGGATGCTCAGCGCCAGGCCGTCGGCACCGGGTGCGCCCAGCTTGCGGGCCACCAGCCCGGCGACGGCCTGCTCGGTGAGCCGGCCCAGGTGCAGCACGGCCGACGCCGCGTTCGCCAACACCACGTCCCGGTGCCGGGCCGGCTCCCAGGGCCGGTCCTCCACGGCGAGCACCAAGAGGGCCCGGGAGCCGCGCAGCCGCTGGGCGAGCTGTGCGAGGAGGGCGGTGGCGCGCTCGTCCAGCTCCGTGACGCCGTCGACCAGGACCACGGGGGAAGCGCTCTCAGCGCTGTCCAGCAGGGCCTGGTGAAGCAGTTCGCCCGGCGGCCCGTCGGCCTCCGTCGGCCGACCGGTCGCCGACGGGTCGTCAGCTGCGGTCCGCCTGCGGAGGGCGCGCAGGAGGAGGTCCGGCACGGAGGCGGCGGCCCCGCCCGGCAGGTCCACCCGGCGGGCCTCCGGCAGCCGGCGGGCGGCCTCGGCCAGGAAGCGGGACTTGCCGTGTCCGTGGACGCCGGAGACCAGCACCAGCCCGCCCTCCCCGGCAGCCGCTCCGGCGGCGAGCGCCAGCAGGGTGGCCAGTTGGTCCTCGCGGTCGGTCAGCGGGGTCGCCCCGGGGTCGCCGAGTGCCGCCGGTACGGCGGTCGTCGCCACCCCGGCCGGCTGGTGCGCCGGTACCGCTCCGGTAGCCGTTCCCGGGCTCCCCCCGGCTACGGACCCGGGTACGGACCCGGTTGCGGGCGCGGGCGCGGGCGCGGGTGCGGTCCCGATCCCGGCCACGTCCCGGTGCGGCTGCGCGACCGGACCGGCGAGGACCAGGCGGTGCAGCGCACGCAGCTCCGGGCCCGGCTCCACCCCGAGCTCCTCGACCAGCAGCCGTCTGGTCCGGGCGTAGACGTCCAGGGCCTCGGACTGACGGCCCGCCAGGTGCAGCGCGTGCATCAGCAGGGCCCGGAGGCGTTCGCGCAGCGGGTGCTCGGCGGTCAGGACCCGGAGCCGGTCGACGGTCGCCTCGCCGCGGCCCAGGCTGAGCTCCAGGTGGAGGCCGTCCTCCAGCACGGTCAGGTGACGCTCGGTCAGCGTGGATCGCCACATGGCGGCGTACGGGCCGGGGAGGCCGGCCAGGGGCTCGCCCCGGTACAGCCGCAGGGCCCGCGCGTACAGCTGCTCGGCGGCTGCGAGGTCGGCCCGGTCGCGGGCGCGTTCGCCCTCGGCCACCAGGTGGTCGAAGAGGCCCAGGTCGGTCTGTTCGGCCTCGATCTCCAGGCGGTAGCCGCCGTGTCCGGAGAGCAGCACGGTGAACGGGGTGCGGGGTCTTCGGGCCGGCTCCAGCACTCGGCGCAGGGCCGCCACGTGGGTCTGGACCACGGCCACTCCGCTGGCCGGCGCCGAGTCCTCGTAGAGCGCGTCGAGCAGGCTCCGTGCGGACACCCACCGGCGTGGCCGGAGGGCGAGCGCGCAGAGCACCGCCTTGCGTTGGGGCGGGCCCAGCGTCAGCGGCTGCCCGTCGCGGGACGCCTCGACGGCGCCGAGGAGGGTCAGCCGGATCCCGGAGGAGGATTCGTCCTCGGCCCTGCCGTCCCCTTCGGCCCCCGAACCCGCCACAGACCCCTCCGATGTGCACCGAAAAGACCCACCCTAGTTGGTGCGCACCGGTGCTCCCGCCCGAGCCGGTCAGCCCTGGACCACCTTGAGGATCTTGCCTCCGGCGCCCGCCGTGACGTACCCGCCGCTGGAGTACTCGCCGGAGACGTAGTAGCGGATGGTGATCTCGTTGGCGAACCAGCCGTAGTCCACGATGATGTAGCGGGACTTCGGCTTGTCGACGCCGAGTTGGGTCTGCGCGGTGGCCATCACGGTGGGGACCTTGTTCCAGTCGATCTTCGTGAGGTCGACGGTGTCCTCGCCCGCGCTCAGGGTGCCGCCCGGCTTGGCAGTGGTCTTGCCGGCCCGGTAGGTGACGTCGTCGTAGCGCTTGGGGTTGTCCTTGGAGACCACCTTGGCGCTCGCGTGCTCCGGGTAGACGGTCATGTCGGTGATCACGGTGCTGCCGGTGGTGCCCTGGATCGCGGCGACCAGGGCCCGGGCGCCGTCCGGGGTCAGCAGATCCGGGCCGGCGTTGGTGGCCGGCGGGGCCTTGGTTGCGCCCGTCGCGGTGGCGGAGGGGCTGGCCGGGGTTCCGCCGACGGTGGTGCTGCCGGAGGAGTCCGTACCGCCCTTGCCCGGACCGGCGGTCTGCTGCGAGGTGCCGGACGTCTTGCGGTCGTTGCCGGTGACCGCCTTCCACCACCCGTGGTTGACCGACCAGCCGAGCAGCCCGACGGTGAGCACCCCGGCCACGGCGGCCACCACCACCGGGCCGGTGCGCCTGCGCTCGGGCCGCTGCCGCTCGGGCGACTCCGGCTGCTCCCACGGCTGTTGGCCGCTGGTGGACGGCTCGGGGATCCGGTCCTGCGGGCCGCCGGTCGGCCAGGACTGCCCGGACGGTGAGAACTGCTGGCCGGAGGACGGGAGTTGCTGCCCGGATGGTGAGAACTGCTGCCCGGAGGCAGGTAGTTGCTGACCGGACGGTGAGAACTGTCCGGACGGACCGGTCGGCCAGGACTGCACGGACGGGAACTCGGTTGCGGGGCCGTTGAGTTGGGTCGGCGTGTAGGGGATCTGCCCGCTCAGCTGGGTGGGCCACTGTTGGGCGCCGCCCAGGGTGCCGTCGATGCCCTGCTCGGCGGCGGTGAACAGCCGGTCGAGCTCGGCGGCGTCCGGCCGCAGCGCCGGGTCGCGGGCCAGCAGCGCGGTGAGCGTGTTGCCGAGCGGGCCGGCCAGTGCCGGCGGCGGGAGCGGCTCGTCCAGGACGGCGGCCAGGGTGGCCAGGCTGGTGGCGCGGCGGAGCGGATGGTGGCCCTCGACGGCCACGTACAGCATCATGCCGAGTGACCAGAGGTCGGAGGAGGGGTTGCCCTCCTGGCCGCGGATCCGTTCGGGGGCGATGAACTCCGGCGAGCCGATCAGCGAACCGGTCGCGGTCAGGCTGGTCGAGCCGCTCAGTGCGGCGATGCCGAAGTCGGTCAGCACGGGGGTGCCGTCCGTGCGCATCAGCACGTTGCCCGGCTTGACGTCGCGGTGCTGGATGCCGGCCGCGTGGGCGGCGCGCAGCGCGGAGAGCACGCCCCGGCCGATCCTGGCGGCCTCCTGCGGAGCGAGGCGTCCCCGGCCGATCCGGTCGTGCAGCGAGCCACCGGTCACCAGCTCCATCACCAGCCAGGGGTGCGGGAGTTGGGGGGTGTCGACGATGTGGTAGATGATCACCACGTTGGGGTGCTGGAGCCGGGCCAGCGCCTGGGCCTCGCGCAGCACCCGCTCGCGCAGCTCGTAGGCGGCCGCCGGATCGGCGGCGAGCATCGCCGGGTCCGGCGGGCGGACCTCCTTGAGCGCGACCTCGCGCTGGAGCACCGTGTCCCGGGCACGCCAGACCAGGCCCATGCCGCCGCCACCGAGCCGCTCCAGCAGTTCGAAGCGCCCGTCGACGAGCCGGCCGTCCGGCCCCCCAGTAGTCATGGCGGTCATCGTAGGGGTTCGGGCGGACAGCTTTCGACCTTGGACCGGAAGGGGGGCGACGAGGGGCGCTGTCGAGATCCCGCCTGGCGCCTTGGCGACAGGGCGCAGCCCTACCGGAGGCGGCGAGCGGCGGCGAAGCTTGAGTCATCGCCACCGGGGAGCACCCGGGACGGCGAACGGAAGGACCGCCACCGCGGGGCGCCCGGCCGTAGCAGCACCAGTCCACTCTCCTGCCCACGAACCGTCTGCGAAGGACAACGACCATGACCCGCAAGCTCCTTGCCGCCGCCGCCCTCCTCGCCGCCGCGGTCCTGCTGCCCGCGGCAGCAGGCGCGGACCTCGCTGCCGCGGCCACCGCTCCCGCCGCTCCCGCCGTCCACGTGGTGTCCTCCTCCCAGGCGCCCGTGGTCGACGGTGAGCTCCAGTGGGGATGAGCGGGCCGTGGACATCGTCTACGCCAGCCTGGAGCGCCGCCCCGGCGCCGGTCCGGCGCCCGCCGACGAGGTGGCCCAGGCACTGGAAGCCCTGTGGTCGCACGCCGTCCCGGCCGACCGTCTGGAGCACATCGCCGCTCGCGTCGAGCCCGCCCGGATCGACCTGATCCTGTTCTTCCTGAGCCTCACCGCCACCCGCTCGCCCCACGAGCCCCGCTCGCCCCGTCAGGACGGCCTGGCGCACGCCACCGCGCTGCTCACCCGCTGCCACCGCGAGTCCGCGCTGCTGACCCGGCACTACCTGCCGCCGGTGCCGGCGCCCAGCGCCCCGGTCATCTCCTGATCCTGACCGCTCGTCACCCCGCCGCACCAGGGCCGAGACCGCTGTTCCTGCAGGACAGCCGTCCCCCTTCTTCCTCACCGCACGGGCCTCCGTGCCACCTCACACACCACGACCCGGAGTTCCGCCATGCCTCGCAACGCCTTCAGCAAGTCCCTCGCCGTCGCCGCCGGCCTGGCCGTCGCCACCGGCAGCCTGGTGACCGCGGCCGCCGGCCCCGCCTCGGCAGCCGTGAGCCGCAGCCAGATCGTCTCGTCCGCCCACGGACAGCTGGGCAACGGCTGCTCCTCCGCCTACGACGGCATCCCCTGCAGCTACAACTGGTGCGCCGCCTTCGCCAAGTGGGCCTGGCAGCAGGGTGGGGTCGACGTCTCCTCGCTCGGCTGGACCGTCACCACCTTCGTCAACTACGGCGACCGCAACGGGACTTGGCACAACCCTGGCAGCTACACCCCGCAGCCCGGCGACGCGATGATCTTTGGCGGCTCCGGCTTCCCGACCAAGGCCAGCGGCGGCGCCCACGTCGGCATCGTGGAGAGCGTCAGCAACGGCGTCATCACCGAGATCGGCGGCAACCAGAGTGGCCGCGTCACCGAAGTCACCGGCACCGCCGACCAGATCGAGCACAGCCTCGAAGGCTCCGGCTACAACTTCCTCGGCTACGTCAGCCCCCTCGGAGCCACCAGCACCCCGCCGATCCCCGCGGGTTTCAACGTCACCGCCAACGCGCAGAACAACGGGAGCAGCGTCGGCCTGACCTCCACCGTCACCGCCAACGGCTACATCAACTACCTCGACTACCGCATCACCGGCCCGGGCGGCTACGACCAGACCGTCCGCGCCGGCGGCGGCCCCGTCAGCCCCAACACCACCGGCTATGCCTACACCTGGAACACCGCGGGCCTGGCCTCCGGCACCTACAGCGTCACGCCGATCACCAACCAGACCGACGGCCAGTCCCACACGTACGGCTCGACCAGCATCCTGGTGAACCCGCAGCTCGCCGACGGCACCTTCATCAACGTGGCCGAGACCGGCGCGGTCTACCGGATCGCGGGCGGTGCCCCCATCTTCGTCACCAACTGGGCGAACGTGGGCGGCTTCCAGTCCTACGTCACCATCAGCCTGGCCCAGTTCAACGCCCTGCCCGCCGTCCCGGCCGACGGCACGGCCCTGGCGGGGTACAACGGCGGCATCTTCGTGGTGGCCGGTGGCGCGCCGGTGTACGTGAGCGACTTCGCCCACGTGCCGAACATCGCGGCCCGGGTCACCGTGGACCAGTCGGCGATCGACAACGCCGGTACGGGCGGCGAGTTCAACCACCTGCGGTCTGCCCCGGCCGACGGCACGGCCATCGCCGGCGGCAACGGTGGCGGGGTGTACGTGATGGCGGGCGGTGCGCCGGTGTACGTGAGCGACTTCGCCCACGTGCCGAACATCGCGCCGCGGGTGATCGTCGACCAGACCGCGATCGACAACGCGGGCATCGGCGGCGTGTACAGCCACCTGCGGTCGGTCCCGGCGGACGGCACCGCGCTGGCCGGTGCGAACGGTGGCGGTGTCTTCGTGGTGGCCGGTGGGGCGCCT